>JBEVKF010000016.1:0-19092 GCA_040509755.1 Thermoleophilaceae bacterium
ACCCTGGGCCAACGCGGAGTGCCCGAACAGCGGCACGATCAGCGCCGCGAACACCACGATCCAAGGTGCCAGTCGTGCTCCGGAGAGTTGGGCGGCGGGCGGCATGCCTCTTTCGTGCTCGATTACCGCGGACGTCGCAGGTCTAGCAGAAAGGAGACCGCCTGTCTGCGGTCCCACGCACGCCGACCACCTACGTCAGCGGGCCAAGTGCATGCCGAACGCCCGCGGCGCCGCACAGATCGCCCGGGTCAGCGGATCGGCCTGCTCGCCTTGCTCCTCGGCGTACTCACGGCGGATCAGCGCTGAGCGGACCACCGATCCGCCGAGCCACGCGATCGGCTCGGGCGGCACCCAGGCGCCGGGCCCCGATTCGACGATCGCAAGGCGCGTGTGCTCGTCGCGCCGATCCAGGGCGAGCGACGCCAGCGTGCGCCCGGCCAGGTGGGAGGGCCCCACGCCGTTGCCGGTGTAGCCGAAGGCGAAGTGGACGGGGGCGCCGGGCAGCGTCCCGATCTGGGGGATGTGGGTGGGGGATACGTCGATCGGGCCGCCCCAGGCGTGCGTGACGCGGCGACCGGCGAGCGCGGGGAACATCCGCTCGAGATGGCCGCGCACCTCGGCCGCCACCTCCGCGTCGAGCTCGACGCGCCCCCCGGTGCGACCGCCGTAGGCGAGCCGGCCGCCGCCCCAGCCGAAGGCGATTCGCCCATCGCGCGTGGTGCGGAAGTAGTGGATCAGCGTGCGGCCGTCGGTGATGCACTCGCCCCCGGTCCAGCCGAGCTCCTCGATCACGTCGGGCACCGGCTCGGTCAGGACGATGTGCGAGGAGGTCACGGTCAGCCGGGAGCGCAGCTGCTCGAGCCCCCTCGCTGCCGGCCCCACGGCGAGCACCGCCGCGCGGGCGCGCACTTGCCCGCCGGCCGTCACGGCGGTCACCCCGGTGGCGCTTCCGTTGCCCGAGGGATGCGAGCGCAGGTCGCGCACGTGCGAGTCCTCGAAGAGGAGCGCGCCGCGCTCGATCAGGCGCCGCCGCAGGCCGAGCGCGAGCCGCGCCGGCTGCAGCGTCGCGAAATCCGGGATCAGAACGCCGCGGCGAAAGACCGGGGAGGCGCACCGCTCGCGCACCTGTTCGCCGGTCAGGACCTGCACGCGTTCCGGGGCGCCGAGCGCCGCGGCGGCCTCGACCGCCGCCAGGCCGACCGAGTCGAATGCGGGCGCAGTCGAGACGCACACGTAGCCGGACTGGTCGAACCAGGCGTCGACCGCCTCGGCACGGCACCAATCGCCGATCTCCGACACCGCCGCGCTCGAGGCGTCGAGCAGCGCCCGCGCGGCCGGGTCTCCAAAGCGCTCGCGCAACCCGGGCGCCGAGAGCCACATCGACTCGCAGAAGCCCCCGTTGCGCCCGCTCGGACCGTGGCCGCATACGCCGGCCTCGAGCAGTGCGACTCGCGCTCCCGCCTCGAGCAGGTCCCAGGCCGTCCACATGCCCGTGTAGCCACCGCCGATCACCACGACGTCGGCGTCCACCTCACCTGAGAGCGGGGGACGAGAAACCGTCTCCCCGGCCTCCTCCAGCCACCACCCGGTGGCGGTATGACTTTCTATCTGCGTATCGTGAATGGTGATGGGCAAAACCCTAGTAGTAGCCGAGAAGCCGTCTGTCGCTCGCGATCTCGCGTCGGCGTTGCCCGGATCGTTCACCCAGGGCAAGGACAAGACCCACCTGGTCGGGGACGACTACGTGATCACCTGGGCGGTTGGACATCTCGTCGGGCTCGCCGAGCCCGACGCCTATGACCCGAAGCTCAAGAAGTGGCGCTTCGCGGACCTCCCGATCCTCCCCACGCCTGGCGAGTTCAAGCTCGTTCCCAACGACGAGCGCGCGGCGAAGCAGTTGCGTGCCATCCACCGCCTCATGGCCGACGACGACGTCGAGGACATCATCAACGCCTGCGACGCGGGGCGCGAGGGCGAGCTGATCTTCGCCTACGTGTATGACACCGCCGAGGTCAAGAAGCCGGTCCGGCGCCTCTGGCTTCAGTCGATGACCAAGTCGGCTATCAGCGAAGCCTTCACCCTGCTGCGCGACGGCGACGAGATGAAGCCGCTCGAGGCCGCCGCGCGCTCGCGCTCGGAGTCCGACTGGCTGGTCGGCATGAACGCCACCCGGGCGGCGAGCATCAGGTTGCGCGCGGCCTTCGACGGCGCCGTGTCGCTGGGCCGCGTCCAGACCCCGACGCTCGCGCTCGTCGCACGCCGCGAGGAGGAGATCAGGGCGTTCAAACCCGAGCCCTACTGGCTCGTGGAGGCGCGCTTCGAGGCGAGCGGCGCGCGTGGCTACGCCGGGCGCTACCTAGGCGGCAAGCGCCTGCCGGCCGAGGAGGAGGCCGCGAAGATCGTCGAGGCCTGCAGCGGCCGGCCGGGCGAGATCACGAAGCTCGAGAAGAAGGAGGAGCGCGAACGCCCGCAGCTGCTCTACGACCTCACGAGCCTGCAGCGCCACGCCAACACCCTCTACGGCTTCTCCGCGCGGCGCACGCTGGCTGCCGCCCAGCGCCTCTACGAGGAGCACAAGGCGCTCACCTACCCGCGTACCAACTCGCGCTTTCTGACCGGAGACATGATCCCCGAGATCAAGCCCACGGCGTCGCTCGTGGGCCACAACCCGCAGTACCGGCGCGGCTCCGAGTACGTGCTGGCGCTGGACAAGCTGCCGCTGGAGCGCGTGGTCAACGACAAGAAGGTCACCGACCACCACGCGATCATTCCCACCCGCTCCGAGCACGACCTCGGCCGGATGGGGCAGGACGAGCTGAAGGTCTACGACCTGGTGGCCAAGCGCTTTCTCGCGGTCTTCCACCCCGAGGCGGTCTACGAGCGCACGCGCGTTGAGACCTCGGTCACGGAGCACATCTTTCGTACAAGCGGCCGGCGCCTGGTGGAGCCGGGCTGGAAGGCCGTGTACGGCGAGGAGGCAGACCAGCCGCGCGCCGACGACGACTCGGGTGGGGACCAGATGCTGCCGAAGCTCGAGCAGGGCGAGAGCGTCGAGACGAAGTCCGTCGAGTCGATGCGCAAGGAGACTCAGCCGCCGCGCCGCTTCTCCGACGCGTCGCTGCTCGGTGCGATGGAGACCGCCGGCAAGGACGTCGAGGACGCCGAGGTGCGCGAGGCGATGAAGGACTCGGGCATCGGTACGCCGGCCACCCGCTCGGCCATCATCGAGCGGCTCGTGGACGTCGGGTACATCGAGCGCGAGGGCCGCGCGCTGGTGGCCACCGAGAAGGGGATCCAGGTGATCCGGCTGCTCAACAACCATCCGCTCACCTCCGCGGAGCTGACCGGGGACTGGGAGCGCCGGCTCGGGCTGATCGAGCACGGCACAGACAGCCGCGAGGCGTTCATGGGTGACATTGCCAAGTTCGTGGGCGAGACCGTGCAGGAGCTCGACAAGCTCAAGGGAGTGAAGATCGAGCGCGCCAAGCTCGGGCCTTGCCCGATATGCGGGCGCGAGATCACCGAGAACCGAAAGGGCTTCTCGTGCTGGTCTCGGGAGGACCCCGGCTGCGGGTTCGTGATCTGGAAGAAGAAGGCCGGCAAGCAGCTGCCGGTGTCGGTGGCGAAGGAGCTGATCGCGTCACTGAAGAGCTCGCGCGAGGCCGGTGAGGAGCCCGGCTTCGGGCGTACCGCCAAGGCGGTCACCGGGTTCCGCGGACGCTCCGGGCGCACCTTCCGGGCCAAGCTCAAGCTCGAGCAGGTCGAGGAGGGCAAGTGGCGGGTGGAGTTCGACGAGGAGTGGGCGAAGGAGCCCCCCAAGGGCCAGGCCGAGGAGGAGCGCGCCGAGGCCGAGGCGGGTGACGGCGACGCTGTCGCCGCCGAGCCCGATCACGCCAAGACCGCCTAGTTCGACTCCGGGCCTACGCGGGGGCGTAGCCGCGCAGCGCGTTGTCGATCCGCGGCTCGGTGCCCGGCTCGACCCAGATGATCGTCCCCGGCCAGTACGGGCTGCGCTCGGCGCGGTCGGTGACGAAGGTGGGCTCCAGATACCAGTTGCCGGTGTTCCAGAGCCGGGCCCCGGATGGCGTGGTCCACTCGGGCCGCTCGTCGTCGGGCAGCGGCCCGGGCCGGTGTGTGTGGCCGAAGAGCACGTGCTCGGCGCCGGGGGCGAGCGCGTCCACGACTCGCCCCATTGCCAGCAGCCCGGCGCGACGCAGCTCGGGGCCCGTCAGCTCGGGCTTGAACGGACCGAGCCCCATGCGGTTGAGCGCTGCCACCGCGGCGGGGATCGCGACCCGGCCGAGCAGGACGCGACCCACCCGGCTGTCGCCGGTCACCTGGCTCCAGACGGTGCGCGACAGGCCGGCGCCCCGCTCGAGGGCCGTGCTCGAGGCGCCCTGCACCAGGCCGGCGTAGAAGCCGTAGAGCGGCGCGAGCACCGCCTCGAAGTCGTCGGCGCTCTCGCAGCTCGCTCCGCGCCCGGTGAAACGGCCCATCGCCGATGCGGCGATCGACTCGAGCCGGGGAATCGTCAGGTGGACGTCGAGGTAGTGGCCGTGACTGGCGTAGACACCGGGCGCGAGCTGGAGGCCCGGGTAGGCGAGGGTGACCTCGGCGCCCCGCAGCCAGGAGGCGATCACGCCCGCCGGGCCGTCGGCGGTGCCCGGCGCCACCGGCCATTCGTGCTCGGATCGAAGCGTCCCGCCCGCGAGGCGCCGGCGGGCGAGCCAGGGTTCGGCGAGTGCGTGATCGTGGTTGCCCGGGACCAGCGTGACGCGCTTATCGGCGAGCGTCTCTCTGAGCCCCTCGAAGACTGGCCGCACCTCGCCCAGCAGCGGAGCCAGCGGGCGCTCGCGCAGCTCGAGCATGTCGCCGAGAAAGACCACCCGCTCGGCGCCGTCGAGCGCGGCGAGCAGCCGATCGAGCGCCTCGGGGTGGCGCACGAGGTCGTCCCCGCCCGAGGCGCCGAGGTGGAGATCGGACAGGACCGCGGTCCGCATCGCGTGGATGGTGGCAGCAGCATGTGACGGGCGGCCCGGACCGGCGTAGTGTCGGTGTGATCCTGATTCGCTCGATCGGCGCGGCAGTCCTCGTCACCGCGATCGCGCTCCTGGGCCCCGAGGGCGCCACCGCGTGCAGCTGCGCCTTCGTCGCGCCCGAGACCATGCTCAAGCAGTCCGACGGCGCGGTGATCGCACGCCTCGTGCGGGTCGGACCCGCGGCCGATCCGACCGATTTCGTCTACCGCACCGGTCGCGTGTACAAGGGCAAGCCGAGGTTGAGGCGCGGGCGGCGCCTGGTTGTGCGCAGCGCCCGCAGCAGCGCCACCTGCGGGCTGTCGGACGAGGTGGGCCGCCTGACCGGCCTCTTCATGGACCGCCAAGGCGGCCGCTGGCACTCGAACCTCTGCAGGGAGGTCACCCCCGCGCAGATGCGCAGCCTCGACCGCGCGGGCGCCAGGGCCGCTGACAGAGCTTGCGGCTCCCTCTAGGCTGAAAGGCGCTGCCGACCTTCTGCCGCCACAACCGCTTCTTCGCCGACTGCCCGATCTGCTCCAAGGGCACCGTTCTCGATCCGGACCACCAATCCGCCCGGCGGCCGCGGCCCGCGCCGGCGGGGCGCTCGGGCGGTCCCCCGAAGCGCCGTTCGACCGCGGCGGCGACCCGGGTCTCGCGCGGGCCCTATGCCTCGGTAGGTCCCTACGACGGCGCCGAGATCCGGCTCGAGCGGGTGCCCGGCGGGCTGCGGATGGCGGCGTGGCGCGGAGGGCAGATCGAGCGCCTGGCCCCGGTGGTCGACGCCAAGGACGTGCCCGCGCTGATCGGCGAGGCCGTCGAGAAGGGGCTGCTGGCCGCGCCGGCGGTATCGGGGTCAGACCCCCTGGCAAATGCCGAGGCCGGGGTCTTCGGGGGAAGCCCGGGTCGCACCGGCGAGCTGCAGGACGAGCTGCGCGTCGAGCGCGTCGACGGCGATCGGGTGCGTATCGCGCGCTGGATCATGCGCCCCAACCGCGGCTGGCAGCTTCAGGAGGCGCCGGTGTTGCTTCCGCCGCACCGCTTTACCCAAGCGCTCGCGTCGGCGGCCGGCAAGGGCGTGCTCGCGTCAGAGAGTCCGGCCGAGCAGCGACCATCATGAAGTGCCCCTCACCCTCGTAACCGGACCCGCCAACGCCGCGAAGGCCGGCGAGGTGCTCGGCGGGTTGCGCTCCCGCCTCGACGACGAGCCGATCCTGGTCGTGCCCTCCTTCGGAGACGTCGAGCACGCCGAGCGCGAGCTCGCCGAGCGCGGAGCCGTCTTCGGCGCGAGCGTACTGCGCTTCGACCGGCTCTTCGGCGAGATCGCCAGACGAGCCGGCCACTCGGGGCGCGTGGCCTCCGACGTGCAGCGAGAGCTGATCGTCGAGGATGCGGTGAGGCGCGCCCGGCTCGACCTGCTCTCCAAGTCGGCAGCGCAGCCCGGCTTCGTGCGTGCCGCCGCGCGCTTCGTGGCCGAGCTCGGGCGCTCCATGGTCGAGCCCGCCCGCTTCACTCGCGCGCTGCGCGACTGGGCCGGCGACGGACCGCGGCGCCAGTACGCCGAGGAGGTGGCCGCAATCTATCGCGGCTACCGCGCCGGGCTGGACGCCGCCGGGCTCGCCGACCCCGAGCTGTTCGCGTGGCGGGCGCTCGACGCGCTGCGCCTCGCTCCCGAGAGCTGGGGCGCCACGCCGCTATTCGTCTACGGCTTCGACGACTTCGATCCGCTCCAGCGTGACGCCCTCGAGACGATCGCCGCCCGCTGCGGCGCGGACGTGTCCGTCTCGCTGCCGTTCGAGCCCGGGCGCGCCGCCTTCAAGGCCGTGGCGAGGGCGCATCAGGAGCTGCTGGCCGCGGGCGCGCGCGAGAAGGCCCTGCCGCCGCTCGAGGATCACTACGCGGCGGAGTCGCGTGTCCCGCTGCACCACGTCGAGCGCCACCTGTTCGAGGACGACAGCGGGCAGCCGTGCGTCGAGGCCGGCGACGCGATCGCGTTTCACGTCGCCGGCGGGCAGCGAGCCGAGATCGAGCTGGTCGGCGCCCGCCTCCTCGAGCTCCTGCGCGCCGGGGTGGAGCCGGGTGACATCGCGGTGGTGCTTCGCCGCCCCGGCGACTACTCGTCCTTGCTCGAGCAAGTCTTTGGCGCCTACGCGATCCCCTTCTCGCTCGACCGCCGCGTGGCTCTGGGCCACACCGGCCTGGGGCGCGGCCTGCTGGCACTCGTGCGCTGCGGAGCGCTCCTCGAGGAGGCCTCCACGGACGACCTGCTCGCCTGGCTTCGCACGCCGGGCCTGCTGGACCGGCCCGAGCTGGCCGATTGGCTCGAGTCCAAGGTCCGGCGCGAGGGCGCCCACTCCGCCCAGGACGCGCGCACGCTCTGGGAGTCCGAGCGCTGGACGCTCGGCGAGCTGGATCGCCTGCGGGCCGCCCGCGCGGACGCTCCGGCGTTCCTCACAGAGCTCGAGCGCCAGCTCACGCGCCTCTTCACCGGTCCCTACCACCGCCTCGCCCCGGTCCTGAGCGGAGCGGAGCTCGACGACCCGCGCGTGTTCGTGGCGGCGCGGAAGGCCCTCGGCGAGCTGCGCGCCGTCGTCGAGGCGGACCCCCGCACGAGGCTCGATCCCAAGCGGGTGCTCACCGTGCTCGACGATCTCGAGGTCCACCTGGGCGAGTCGCCGCAGCCGGACCGCGTTCAGGTCGCCGAGCCGGAGGCGATCCGCGCGCGGCGCTTCGGCGTCGTCTTCGTCTGCGGGCTGCAGGAGCGGGAGTTCCCGAAGGGCGCCACGCCCGAGCCCTTCCTGCCCGATGAGGACCGTCGCGCCATCGCCCGGGCGAGCGGCCTGGTGCTGCCGGTGCGCGAGGACCGCCTCGACCGCGAGCGCTACCTGTTCTACGTCTGCTGCTCGCGCGCCGAGCGCCTGCTTGTGCTCTCCTCGCGCTCGAGCGACGAGGAGGGCAACCCCGAGCCGGAGTCCTTCTTCGTGGAGGACGTGCGCGACCTGCTGGCGGAGGGGCCGGACGAGCGGAGGCGGTCACTGTCGGAGGTCACCTGGCGGCCCGAGGAGGCGCCCACGGCCGCCGAGCTCGAGCGCGCGCTCGCCGCGGCCGGTCCGCGCCTCGAGCAGCCCGCGCCGCGGAATCTGACCGCGGCGCCCGTGCTGGCGCACCTGGCAGCGCGCGACGCGGTCTCCGCCGGGGCGCTCGAGAACTTCGCCGACTGCCCGGTCAAGTGGCTCGTAAAGAACCTGCTGCGACCTGACGAGCTGGTCCCCGACCCCGAGCAGATGGTGCGCGGCCGCTACGCCCATTCGGTCCTCCAGCACACCTTCCAGCGCCTGCGCGACGACACCGGCGCGCGCCGGGTCACCCCCGCCAACCTCGCCCGGGCCGAGCGCATCCTGATCGAGCAGCTGCGGGCTCAGGAGGCCGACTTCCGGCTCTCCCCGCAGCAGACCCGCGTCCGCGCCGCCGCGCGCCGGCTCGAGTTCGACCTCCTGGCCTTCCTGCGCCGGGAGGCCGAGCGCGACGGCCTCTTCGAGGCCGAGCACCTCGAGCTGCCGTTCGGATTCGGCGAGGGGAGCGTCCCGGTCGAGATCGAGCCGGGCCTGCGCGTGAGCGGGCGGATCGACCGCGTGGACACGAGCGACGGCATGGCGCTCGTGATCGACTACAAGAGCGGCAAGAACGTCGACTCGTACAAGGTCGGCTCGTGGGAGTCCGAGAACCGCTTCCAGGCCGCGCTCTACATGCTGGTGGTCGAGCGCCTGCTCGGGCTGCGGGCCGCGGGCGGCGTGTACATGCCGCTCGGAAGCGCCAAGGGCCCGCGCGGCATGGTGGCCAAGGACGCTGAGCAAGAGCTCGGGTCGGGCTTTTCCCAGAACGATCTCCTGGCGGCCGATGAGTTTCGCGAGAAGCTCGCCTGGGCGCTCGGTCAGGTCCGAGCCACGGACGCTCGCATGCGCGCGGGCGAGCTCGCCGCCAACCCCGACTCGTGCGCCTGGAACGGCGGCTGCTCCTATCCCTCGATCTGCCGGTGTGAGACGTGAGCGACGCCCGCCTGACCCCGGAGCAGGCGCGGGCCGTCGAGCGCAGGAACTGCTCGCTGATGGTGCGTGCCGGGGCCGGCACTGGCAAGACCACCGTGCTCGTGGAGCGCTTCGTCCAGGCGGTGATCGAGGACGGCGTGGCAGTCGACTCCATCCTCGCCATCACCTTCACCGAGAAGGCCGCGGCCCAGATGAGGACGCGCGTGCGCAGGCGCTTCCTCGATCTCGGCCGGCGCGCCGACGCCCGCGCCGCCGAGGCGGCCTGGATCTCGACGATCCACGGCTTCTGCTCGCGCGTGCTGCGAGCTCACGCGCTCAGCGCGGGCATCGACCCGGACTTCCGCGTCCTCGACGAGCTCGAGGCCGAGCGCATCGCCGCCGACGCCTTCGACAGCGCCCTCGGCGCCTTCATGGGCGAGGGCGAGGAGCCCGAGCGCCTCGAGATGGTCGCGGCCTACACGCCCGACCGCCTGCGCGACATGGTCCGCACCGCCCACTCGCGACTGCGCAGCCGCGGCGCTCGCCGCCCGCGCCTCGAGGAGGCGCAGCCGCCGCGCATCGCCGGCGAGCCCGAACGGCTCGAGGCCGCCGTGCGCGCCGCGCTCACCGAGCTGGCCGGGGCCGGAGCGGGAAAGAGCGTCGCCACGGCCATCGAGCGACTCGAGCGCTGCGCGGCCGTGCTCGAGCGGGCTGCGCCGGGCGAGCTGACCGACCCCCACGATCTCGAGAAGCTGACGATCGGGGAGAACGCCAACGCGCTCTGCACGCCCGTCTGCGACGAGTACCGCGCGGCCCTCGGCGCCTACGAGGGCCTCTGCCGCGGGCAGCGCGAATACCACGACCACACGATGCTGCGCGTGCTCCTCGAGCTCTACGGCGACCGCTACGCCGAGGGCAAGCGCGCGCGCTCCGGGCTCGACTTCGAGGACCTGGAGCTGATCGCGCGCGAGCTGCTCGCGGCCGACGAGGGACTGCGCCTACAGTACGCCGAGCGCTTTGCCCACGTGCTCGTGGACGAGTTCCAGGACACCAATCCGCTCCAGAACGAGCTCCTCGCACTGCTCGAGCGCGACAACCTGTTTCGGGTCGGGGACGAGCGCCAGTCCATCTACGGCTTTCGCAACGCCGACGTCGGCGTCTTCCGCGGCCATTGGGCCAAGGCGGTCGAGGAGGGGCGCGCGGAGAGCGTCACGGTCAACTTCCGCAGCCGCGGCGAGGTGCTCGAAGCGATCGACCGCTGCTTTGAGCAGACCTGGGGCGAGGACTTCGAGCCGTTGCGCGAGCACGACGGCGCCCGCGCGCATCCGCCGCGATCGACGCCGTGCGTCGAGCTGCTTGTGACCGACAAGCATAAGAAACGCTGGGATGAGGCGCTCGGCGTCGACGATCCCTTCGGGCCCGCCATGCACGGGGCCACCTCCTGGCGGGCGCCAGAGGCGCGGCTGCTGGCGAAGCGGGTCGAGGAGCTCGCGGCGGAGGGCGGATGGGAGTGGCGCGACATCGTGCTGCTGCTTCGCGCGACCACGAGCATGGGCTTCTACGAGCGCGCTCTCGAGGAGCGCGGTATCCCCACGCACGTGGTCGGCGGGCGCGGCTACTGGGCCCAGCAGCAGGTGGCCGACCTGCGCCACTGGCTGTCCGCCCTCGCGAACCCACTCGACGAGCTGGCCGTGTACAGCGTGCTCGCCTCGCCGCTGGGCGGGCTGTCGCTCGATGCCGTGGCGCTCATCGGCCTGCACGCCAGGCAGGCGGGACGCAACGTCTGGTGGACGATCTCCGAGCCCAACGGGCTTGCGGACGACCTGCCCGCTCAGGACCGGCGCAGGCTCGAAGGCTTCGTGCGGCTGTTCGAGGCCGAGCGCCGCGGCGCTCCTCAGAAGCCGCTCGAGACGCTCGTGCACCGAGCCGTCAGCGAGACCGGCTACGACCGTCACATCCTCGCGCTGCCCGCCGGGACACGGCGGATGGCCAACGTGCGCAAGCTGATGAGGATGGCCCGCGAGTTCGAGGCCGAGGAGGGGCGCGACCTGCGTGGCTTCATCGACACGCTCGCCGAGCGCGACGCCGTTCAGCCGCGCGAGGGCGAGGCGCCGCTGGAGGCCGAGGCGCTCAACGCGGTGCGGATGATGACCGTGCACCGCGCCAAAGGCCTGGAGTTCCCGGTGGTGTGCGTCGCGGACCTCGGCAAGGACGGGCGGGAGGACTACGGCGCGCTGCGCATCTCCGAGGACGGCAGCCTGGGGCTGCGGCTGGCCTCGATCGGCGGCGGTACGCTCGACAGCGCCGAGCTCGAGCGCATCAAGGCGCGCCAGAAGGTGGTCGGCGAGGAGGAGGAGAAGCGCATCTTCTACGTCGCCGTCACCCGTGCGATGGAACACCTCGTACTCAGCGGAGCGACGGACCTCGAGACGCTTCCGGAGCCGGAGGACATGAGGGAGCCGATGCGCTGGCTGCTCCGCGGCTTCGACGGCCCCGGAGTGGGCCGCACCGAGCTGCGCCCCGCAAACGTCGACGAGCTGCTGCCCGCTGCCGATCGCATCCCCGTTCAGGCCACCGAGCAGCCGCCCGGCGGCGCGGCTCAGCCGGAGCTCGCTCTCGCCGCGCTGCCCGCCCCGCGCGCGCTGGCCGTCAGCCGCCTCTCATACTCCTCGCTCGAGAGCTACCGGCGCTGTTCCTATCGCTTCTATCTCGAGCGCGCGCTGCGCCTGCCGCCGGTCGACCCGCCATTCTCGGACGACCCGCTCCCGGACGCAGCCCTCGGCGCCCTGTTGCGAGGGACGCTCGTGCACGAGCTGCTCGAGCGCCTGGACTTCGGCCGGCCGCTCGTCCCGAGCGAGGGCGAGATCGGCGAGCTGATCGAGTCGCATGGGGC
The DNA here is from genome assembly GCA_040509755.1 of Thermoleophilaceae bacterium. Classification (GTDB taxonomy): domain Bacteria; phylum Actinomycetota; class Thermoleophilia; order Solirubrobacterales; family Thermoleophilaceae; genus JACVRW01. The sequence goes on from JBEVKF010000016.1 coordinate 11,934, forward strand.
GCCCGTGCGGGCCGAGGAGGTGGCCGACCTGCGCGACATGGTCGAGCGGTTCGCGGCCTCCGAGCTCTGCGCGCGCGTGGCGCGGGCCCGCCGTGTGCGCGCCGAGTTGCCGTTCGCCTTCACCCTGAGCCCGCCGGGAGCGGGCGGGCGCACCCTGCTGGTCAACGGCGTCGTGGATGTCCACGCCGCCGAGGACTCGGGCCTGCTCGTCGTGGACTACAAGAGCGATGCCCTCGACGGGCGCGACCCGGCCGAGCTGACCGCTGGGTCCTACTCGACCCAGCGCCTCGTCTACGCGCTGGCAGGGCTGCGCTCCGGTGCCGAGCGGGTGGAGGTGGTGCATTGCTACCTCGAGCGCCCGGACGCCCCGGCGGCGGCCGCCTACACCCAGACTGACGCCGAGAGCCTGGAGGAGGAGCTGCTCGAGCTGGCCCGCGGGGTCGTGGACGGGCGCTTCGAGCCCGCCGCGGAACCGCACCGCGAGCTCTGCGGGGACTGCCCGGGGAGGGCCGCGCTCTGCTCCTGGGAGGAGCAGCACACCCTTTCCGTCAGGTCCCGCACCTAGTCTGCGACCAGACCGTTGTGCGAACTCCAGGAGAGCGAGGGCTTATGCCTCTCTGCTTCATCAAACCTCAGGAAGCGATCAGAGTCGTCGCCGAGAGCGTGGGCCGCGAGGCCCGCCGCCAGCTGCTCGGCGAGGTCGTGCGCGCATGGGTCGACGAGATCCCCGACGACGAGCTGCAGGTCCACTACGCAAAGGCGGTCGACGAGCTCGACGACGACGACCTGTCCATCCTCGCCGCGTGGCACGCGTCGCTCGAGGTGGGGCAGCCGATCGCCAACAAGGACTTCCTGCTGGGCGCCTTCGCGCGTCTCGGCAAGCACCGTCGCGAGGCACTGCGGATCGCGGCCGGGTTCAAGGGAGACGACGCCTTCGAGGCCGGGGTCAGCGAGGAGCAGGCGCTCTCGACGGTCCTGCCCTGGTTGTCGGACGAGCGCCTGACGCAGCTCGCGGCGGAGGCGGTGGAGCTTTACTGCTGGGACCGCCTCGGCTCAGACAACTAGTCCTCGTCGCCGCGGCGCTGTTCACAGGGTGCTCCGATCTCCCGGAGATCGAGGCTGAGCCCTCGGGCGCCGGCGTCGGGGCCCGGGTCACCAAGCACACCGACGGCGACACGCTCTGGCTGTCGGGAATCGGGAAGGTGCGCCTCATCGGGGTCGACACGCCCGAGGTCTACGGAGAGGTTGAGTGCTTCGGCCGGGAGGCGTCGGCCTTCGTCGAGCGCCTGCTGCCGCTCGGGAGCCGCGTGACATATCGGCTCGGCATCGATCCGCGCGACCGCTACGACCGCGCGCTCGCCTACGTGTACACCGATGGCGGGCGCTTCCTGAACCTGCTGCTGGTAAAGCGCGGCTACGCGCTGCCGCTCACCGTGCCGCCCAACGTCGAGTACGCGCGCCGCTTCGCCGGCGCCGCCCGGCGGGCGCGGCGGGCCGGTCGCGGGCTCTGGGCCTCCGGCGGCTGTAGGTAGCCCCGCTCCCCGGTACCCTCGCCGCCGTGCTTCGCCACGTGATCGCGCCCGACGGCGTCCCGATTGCCTGCGAGGTGGGGGGCGCGGGTCCTCCGCTCGTTCTCGTGCACGGCGCGGGGTCGGCGCGCTGGGGCTTTGACGCGCTGCGGCCGTGGCTCGAGCAGGCCTTCGCGGTTATCGCCATTGACCGCCGTGGTCGCGGCGACTCGGGTGACGGCGCGGGCGACTACGAGCTGGCTGCCGACTTCGAGGACGCGGCGGCGGTCGTGCGGGACGCCGGCAAGGACGCACTGCTGTTCGGGCACTCCTACGGCGCGCTCGTCGCCGCCGGGGCGGCAACGCTTTTGCCCGGGCTGCCGAAGCTCGCTCTCTACGAGCCGCCCATGGGCGGCGTGCTCGCCGACGCCGCCTGGATCGCATGGTTCGAGGAGCGCCTGGAGAACGCCGCCCGCGAGGAGGCCGTGCGGCGCTTCTTACGCGACGTCGGCGGCTACACCGACGCCGAGATGGACCAGATGAAGCAGACGCGCGCCTGGGCCGGCCGCCTGGCGGTCGCACCGACGGTCCCGCGTGAGCTCCGCGCCGAGCGTGCGCTCGCCCTGGCGAGCCTCGAGCTGGAGAGGCTCGCGCTTCCCTGCCTGATCTTCGTCGGCTCCGAGAGCCCCGGCTGGGCGCATCGCTCGACCGCCGCTTTCGCCGCCGGCCTGCCCCGGGCGACCGTTCGCACCGTCGAGGGCCACGGCCATGGCGGTACGGTCAGCGCCGCCGAGCTCGTGGCAGACGAGCTGAGCGCCTTCTTCTCGTGAGCCGGCAGCTGGGAGCGGGCTACGGCTTGGTGGCCGGAACTTGCTCTGTCGAGCGGGAGATGCGCCAGCTCGCCTGCACCGGGTCCAGGAAGTACGGCGGCTCGCGGTAGCGCAGCCGGTCGTTGTAGACGTACTCCTTGCGGTAGCCCGTGCTGGGCGTTAGACCGTTGCCGACCGGTCCGCGGAATCGCTGTGTGATCGCCCCGTAGACCCGAGGACTGAGACTTGACTTAGCCGCCGGAGCAGCTGCCCAGGCCGGAGTTGTCAACGTAGACCACGCTGTTGGCCGGCAGCGGCATCGTCGAGACGGTCGGGGTCGCAGGGTTGATGTCGTACCCGGTCGTAACGGTCGAGCCGCCGTTGACACGATCTTCGTCATCCCCCCGGAGAGGCCTCTATTGACACCTTCCGCGCCGTTCTCCGGCTTTTTTGGCCATATGTTTGAATCGGTCCCGTGACCGCCACGCTTCCCACAGACGTCCAGAAGGTCTTCCAGCGCTTCGTCACGACCGAGTTCACGACCGTCGACAGCCGCGGCCGGCCGATCACCTGGCCGCTCACGCCGTACTACAGCCCCGGTGATCCCTGCATCGACGTGACCACGGGACTCGGGTACCCCAAGAAGGCCAAGGACGCGCGCGCGAATCCCAAGGTGGCGATGCTGTTCTCGGACCCGACCGGAAGCGGGCTGGATCACCCGCCCCAGGTCCTTGTGCAGGGGTCGGCCACCGTCGACGACCTCGATCTCGACGCCAACCGCGAGCGCTATCGCCGGGAGCTGGCGGTCAAGCTCCCGGGGGTCAAGAGTGAGATGCCCCCGAAGGTCTTCGACCGCTTCCTAAGCTGGTATCTGACGCGCATCTACGTCCACGTCCGCCCTGAGCGAATCTACGTCTGGCCCGAGGGAGACGCGGCCACGGAGCCGGCGCTCTACGACGCCCATCTGGAGGAGGTGCGCTCCGGACACGACGAGGAGCCGCCCGCGGAGCTTCCCGACGCCGAGGGCGGCGCGCCCGCGTGGGACGATCGAATGGACGAGCTGGGCGCCCGCTATCCGGAGGTAGCGGTGTCGCTGGTCGCGCCCGACGGCTTCCCGTTCTCGGTACGGCTTCCCATCGAGCTCGATCGCGACGCGCGGCGCATCCACCTCGGCGGCGCCCCCGTGGGAGTTCCGTGGCATGCGGGCCTGGCCTGCATCACGGCGCACGACCACTCTCCCGACTTCAAGTGGCAGCGCAACTTCCAGGTGCGCGGCGACCTCGTCGAGGAGGACGGGGCCTGGACGCTGGTCCCCCACAAGCTCGTGGGAGGCTTCGAGCTGCCGCCCGGATCGCTGCTGGGGCGCGTCCGGCTCAACGCGAAGAAGATGCGCCGCTACCGCAAGACGGCGAAGCGCGAGCTGGCCGAGCGCGCCGAGCGCTGACGCTCGCGGCAGATCCGGCCCGAAGACAAAGCGCCCCGGCAGGCCGGGGCGCAATGAATGAGACGCGAACTTCACGCTTGAGGTGCGCGCTATCGGGCCGAAGCCCTCAAGCCAGCGCGGCGAGCCTTACAACCTCTTGGCTTCGCTCTTTGCGTTCCGTCCGCGTCTCGAGAATGAGTAGACCATCGCGCTCGCCGTGCGTCAAGTGGCCTTCGGAATTCATCTCGCATATTGCGAAAAAAAATGAGAGGGCGGCCTATCCTTGGGCCCATGCAGACGCAGCCAGAGCATCGAGACGGGCGCACGGTCCGCGCGGAGCGCACCCGCAGCGCGCTGGTCGAGTCGCTGCTGGCGCTGCTCGACGAGGGCGAGGTGCGGCCTACCGCCGCGGAGATAGCCGACCGGGCGGGAGTGTCGGAGCGCTCCGTGTTCCAGCACTTCTCCGATCGCGAGGCGCTGCTCGAGGCGGTCGCGCGCGAGCAGTACGAGCGCGTGATGCCGACTCTCACTCCCGTCGATGCTTCCCGCTCGCTGTCGGAGCGCATCGACGAGTTCGCCACCCAGCGTTGCCGGATGTTCGAGCAGGGCAAGGGCGTGCGCCGCGCGGCGTTGCTGATGGAGCCCGAGTCCGAGGTCGTTGCCGGCTGGTTGACGCAGGTGCGCCGAGCAGGGGTCGCTGAGGTCGAGCGCGTGTTTCGCCGCGAGCTCGAGCACACGCCGGCAGACTCGCGCGACCAGCTTCGCGCCGCGCTCGTTGCGGCATGCGCCTGGGGTTGTTTCGAGAGCCTGCGCCTGCATCAGGGGCTGAGCGTTGCCCGCACTCGCGGAGCGATGCGCATGACCCTCGCGCGCCTACTCGCCGAGGGCTGAATCCAGCTCGGCGATCGCCTGGGTCGCGTCCACGAAGCGCACCGCCCGCATCCCGAGCGCCCGGGCGGCCTCGCAGTTGACCTCGATGTCGTCGACGAACAGGCACTCCTCGGCAACCACGCCGTCGCCGAGCCGTTCCAGGGTGAGCTCGTAGATCTCGGGCTCGGGCTTTCGCATCCCGACGAAGGCCGAGTCCACGACGACCTCGAAGATGTCGTCCAGCTCGGGCAGCTTCGCGCGCCAGAGCGGCTCCCACTCGCGCACGTTGTTGGTGAGCAGCGCCGTGCGCAGTCCGCGATCGCGCAGGGCCCCGATGTAGGCGATCATCGCCGGGTTCGGATCGAGGCGCTCGAAGTACAGCTGGCGCAACCGCCCGAGGTCGAAGCGCCCGTCGAGCTGCTCCTCGAGACGGCGCGCGAACTCGCGCTCGGAGATCTCGCCGCGCTCCAGCACGAAGAGCGGGTGGTCGCCGTGGGTCTCCGTGGCCCGCTGCATCGCTCGGCCGAGCTCCTCGAGCGAGATTTCGGCCTCCTGCTGATAGGCCAGGAACCCGACCGAGAGCGGCGTGGTGAGCACACCCCCGAAGTCGCTGATCAGCGCGCGGATCACGCTGCCACTCGCGGCTCCGCCCGCACCATCAGCTCGTAGGCCCCGATTCCCTCGCGGCCGTCGAGCCGCCAGCGGAACACCGCCGCATGCACCTGGATCTCATCGAGGTCGAGCGAGGAGCCCGCGATCACCTGACCAGAGCCGCGGCGCGAGAACTCCTCGCCCGCCACCCACAGCTCCAGCCCGGCGCTGCGCTGCCGGCCGCCGCTGTCGTAGACCGTCGAGATGCGCGCCTCTTCGACGTCGAGCAGCTCGCCGTCGCTGATCAGCGTTGCTCGCACCGCCTCGTCGCCGTGACCCGCCGCGTCGCGAGGCCGGTGGGCGAGCGCGAGCAGAGCGGTGCCCTCGTCCACCAGGGCGGAGATGCTGCGCACGGCGTCGAGCTCCTGCCAGCGCGGGGCCTCGCGCGTGTGCGCCAGGACGCCGAGGCACTCGACGCCTCGGCCGCCAACCTCGCCCGTGACCCGGCAGACGCGGGCGGTCACCGCTCCCAGCTCGACCTCTACCAGCAGCGGAGCGAGCTCGAGCGTGAAGCGATCGTCGAGGTGGGCCCGCCAGCCTTCTCCGACCGGTTCGATCTCCGGTCCTCCGGCGTGCGCGGCCGGGTTGCGGTCGTCGAAGAGGATGGTCGCTCCCGACCGGGCCATCCCGTAGAGCTTGCGGTCGGGGTCGAAGAATGAGAACGCGTAGGGGGCGCTGCTCACCGGTCGAGCTGCCTGGACGGGGCGTCGTGCTCGGTTGCGGTCCCGTCCACGTCGTAGGGCTGTTCGCGCACGCGGCCGGTCCCCGTCACTCCCACCACCACGCGGCGCCCCAGCCGCCGCAGGAGGATTCCGCGCACGAGCGCGCGCGTGGGCGGGATCAGCAAGACCAGGCCGAGTATGTCGGTCAGGAAACCGGGTGTGATCAGGAACGCTCCGCCGAAGATCACCAGCACCCCGTCGACGACCTCGCGATGCGGCATGCGGCCGGCCGTCACGGCTACGTTGAAGCGTCCCCAGACCGAGCGGCCCTGCGCCCGCAGCAGCAAGGCGCCGATGATGGAATCGGCCGCGAGCAGGAGAATCGTCGGCACCGCGCCGATCGCGTCGCCGACCTTCAGGATCACGTACAGCTCGGCGAGCGGGACCACTATGAAGAGCGCCACCAGCGCCATCAGAGGCATCGAAACTGACCCTACTACCCTCTAGGACATGCCGACCGTCGACGAAGTCCAGGATGCCCTCACCAACGTGATCGATCCCGAGCTCGGGCTCGATTTCGTGGAGCTTGGCTTGATCTACGACGTGGCCGTCGAGGAGCAGGAGGTCTTTGTGACCTTCACGCTCACGTCGCCCGGCTGCCCGATCGGGCCGCAGGTCACCGAGCAGATCGAGGAGTTCGTGAGCGAGCTCGACGGCGTGGCCGGCGTCCACTCGAAGATGGTCTTCTCTCCGCCGTGGACGCCCGAGCTCATGAGCGAAGAAGCGAAGTTCGCGCTCGGCTTCTGAGCATTCGGGCGCTCACGGTCCTGCAGGAGTCCTTCTCCGACGATCCCGCCCTGGACGTCGCGGTCTCCCGCGCCGTGATGTTCCGTGTCGCGGCCGGCGAGCTGCCGGAGACGCTGCGGATCGCCCGGCCCGCGGCGGTGGTGGCCTTCGCCAAGCGCGATGCGCTCGCCGACGGCTACGGGCGCGCCGTTCAGGCCGCGGCCGCCGAGGGGTTCGGGGCCGTGCTGCGGCTGGCGGGCGGCCGCGCCGCCGTGTTCCACGCCGGCACCCTCGAGGTGGCACACGCCGCGCCCGACGAGGATGCGCGCGCAGGGATCCACGAGCGCTTTGCCACCACCGCCGCCCTGATCGCCCGCGCCCTGGCCGGACTCGGCGTCGATGCTCGAGTGGGCGAGGTCCGCGGCGAGTACTGCCCGGGCCGGTGGAGCG
>JBEVKF010000017.1:0-14749 GCA_040509755.1 Thermoleophilaceae bacterium
TCGACCTCTACTCCTGCATCCGCCCCTGCAAGGCCTATGAGGGCGTTCGCACCCGCTTTCCGGAGACCGACCTGGTGATCGTGCGCGAGAACACCGAGGACCTCTACGCCGGGATCGAGTTCGAGCGCGGGTCGGAGGAGGTCGGCAAGCTGCGCCGCTTTCTGGCCGACGAGCTGGACTCGCCCATCCGGGACGACGCCGGGATCTCGATCAAGCCGATCTCCGTGTTCGGCTCGGAGCGGATCGTCGAGTCGGCCTTCAAGTACGCGGAGGAGTACGGGCGACGCAAGGTCACTGCCGCCCACAAGGCCAACATCATGAAGTACTCGGACGGCCTGTTCCTGGAGGTCGCCCGGAAGGTGGCCGGGCGGCATCCGGAGATCGAGTTCGAGGACCGCATCATCGACAACCTGTGCAATCAGCTGGTGTCCCGGCCCGAGGAGTACGACGTGGTGGTCCTGCCGAACCTCTACGGCGACATCGTCTCGGACCTCGGCGCAGGCCTGATCGGCGGACTGGGCCTCGCGCCGGGGGCGAACATCGGCACCGACGGCGCGATCTTCGAGGCCACCCACGGCTCGGCGCCCAAGTACAAGGGCCAGAACAAGGTCAACCCCACGGCCCTGATGCTCTCCGGCGTGCTCATGCTACGGCACCTCGATCAGAAGGAGGAGGCCGACAGGCTGGAGGGTGCCATCGCCGCCGTGATCGCCAAGGGCGACAAGGTGACCTACGACCTCAAGCCGTCGCGTGACGATCCGTCCGCAGTGGGTACCAGTGACTTCGCAGACGCCGTCATCGAGGAGATGAAATGAGAGTCACCGTCACCGGCGCGGCCGGCGCCATCGGTTACGCCCTGTTGTTTCGAATAGCAAGCGGTCAGCTGCTCGGGCCCGACACACCTGTTCACCTGAGCCTGCTGGAGATCCCTGACGCGGTGAAGGCGGCTGAGGGGACGGCCATGGAGCTGGACGACTGCGCCTTCCCGCTGCTGCGCGGGGTCGACATTCACGACGACCCCGCTCAGGCCTTCGAGGGCACCGAAGTGGCGCTCCTCGTGGGCGCCCGGCCTCGCAGCAAGGGGATGGAGCGGGCCGACCTGCTCGAGGCCAACGGGGGCATCTTCAAGCCCCAAGGCGAGGCGATCGCGGAGCACGCGGACGACAGCGTGAAGGTGCTGGTTGTTGGCAACCCGGCGAACACCAACGCCCTCATCGCGATGACGGCGGCCGCCGACGTGCCCCGCGAGCGCTTCACCGCGATGACTCGGCTTGATCACAACCGCGCTGTGGGACAGCTGGCCAAGAAGGTGGGCTGTGAGGTGACTGACATCACCAACATGGCCGTATGGGGCAACCATTCGCCCACGATGTACCCCGACCTGTGGAACGCCAAGGTGAAGGGACAGGTGGCGGCCGAGGTGGTGAACGATCAGGAGTGGATCGAAAACGACTTCTTGCCCACGGTGGGCAAGCGCGGTGCGGCGATCATCGACGCCCGCGGCGCATCCTCGGCGGCCTCAGCCGCCAACGCGGCGATCGACCACGTACACGACTGGGTTCAGGGCACGCCGCAGGAGGACTGGGTGTCGATGGCCGTGCCCAGCGACGGCTCCTACGACGTGGAGGAGGGGCTCATCTCCTCCTTCCCCTGTCGCTGTTCGGGAGGCGATTGGGAGATCGTCCAGGGGCTGGAGCTCAACGACTTCTCGCGCTCCAAGCTGGACGCCACGGTGAGCGAGCTCACCGAGGAGCGTGACGCCGTGAAGGACCTCGGTCTGGTCTAGCCTCGGGCGGCTAGGCCGGGTACCAGCCCCCGTCGCGCTTGACGACCTGGCCCTCGGACTCGAGGGAGGGGAGCACGCGGTACAGGTAGTTGGCCTTGATCCCCATGCGGTCGGCCAGGTCCTTCACCTTGATTCCGGGGTTCCCTCGGACCAGCTCGAGCGCCTCCTTGGAACGGGTCCCACTGCCCCGGGGCCGTCCCCTCCGGCCTCGGCTGCGGCGACGGGTCGAGCCGCCGCCGGCGCCGCCGACCCCGGACAGCGCCGCGGCCGCCTTCTCCAGTCGCCCGTACTCGTCCACCAGCGGGCGAAGCTCATTCAGGCGTGCGTCGATCTCTTTGCGTTTCTCATCCAGAAAATCAGCCATTAACGGTTACTCTACTAGTGACTTGAGGCGCTGCAGGGAACCGTCCAGCTCCTTTTGGGTAATTCGCGCCACGGCCTTCCCGGCAAGCCGCCCGAGCGCGCCCCCCGGAACGTCGTACTCGTTGAGGTAGGAGAACTTGGTCTGGTCGCCGTCGCCCTCGAAGCGGTACTCGACTCGGGCGTGTGAGGCGACCGGCCCTTTGCCTTCCCACACCACGCGCTTGCACGGGTCGTTCTCCACGACTGTCCAGTGCACCTTGAACCTCTTTCCGGCGACCTTGAGGGACTGCGTCAGGCGCGAGCCCCGTTTGAGCGGGGAGGGCGGCGAGCCCTCCAGTTCCTGGTGAATGGTGACCCACTCCTCGAGGCGGCTGGGGTCCATCACCACGTCGTAGAGACGCCGCGGCGAGGCCGCCACCTTCGTGGTGCGCTCGACCTTCACCGCGCGCCCAGCGTTTCGCGCGTCTCCCATTCGCGCAGTGCGCGATCCACGGCGCGCGTGAAGCCGAGCGGGCGAATGCCGTATAGGCGCGAAGCCACCTCGGGCTCGCGCGGCAGGATGTCGGTCTCGAGACTCTCCATCAGGGGTCTTACGAGCTCGAGCGGCTGACCGGTCACGGCGGCGACCACCGCGCTTGCCGGCGGAGTGAGCGAGAACTTCAGGCCGAGGGGCATTCGCCCGACCCCCATCGCCTCGGCGATCCGCTCGATCATCTCGCCGTAGGTCATCACGTCGGGGCCGGCCACGTCGAGCGAGCGGCCGGCCGCCTCCGGGACTTCGGGCGTGCGGGCGAGGAACTCGATTACGTCGCGTTCGGCCAGCGGCTGGGTGCGGTTGCTCTGCCAGCCCGGCAGTGGGAGCACGCGCAACCGCTCGACCAGGCGGACCAGGACGCGAAAGGACGAGGAGCCGGCGCCGATGACGATCGACGCCCGCAATGCGGTTGAGCCCGGAACGGCCTCGAGCAGGATGCGCTCTACCTCGGCGCGCGAGCGCAGGTGGGGCGAAACGGCGCCGCCCTCGGGCTCGATTCCGCCCAGGTAGACGATCCGCTCGAGCCCCGCATCGGCGGCCGTCCGGCCGAAGCTCTCGGCGGCGCGGCGGTCGCGTGAGGAGAAGTCGTCGCCGTTTGCGTTCGCCTCCATGGAGTGAACGAGGTAGTAGGCCGTATGGCAGCCGTCGAGCACGCCGGCGAGGCTCTCACCCGAGAGGAGGTCGCCCGGGGCCACCTCGACTCCGGCGGGCGCGTCGACCTGGTCCGGCCGGCGCGCCAGCGCGCGCACGGGCCGGCCCTCGCCGGCGAGGCGGCGCAGCAGCCGGCCGCCGATGTAGCCCGAGGCTCCGGTGACGAGTTCCATGACGACTCCAATCCTGACCGATGCGAGGTTCGGCCAATTCGCCCCCCTCGAAAAGCCGCTAGGAGCGGGCCCCTGCGTCAAGAGCCTGCAAATTGCGGGCAAAGAAAAAGTGTGGGTATTGCGGGGTCGCGGCTGGTATATCTGTTCGCGTTGCTGCAGCATGTCCCGTCGTGCCGAAGCCCAAGCCCGCCCGCTGCGAGGACTGCTACTTCCGCCAGAACCTGCTCTGCGCGCTCAACCTGGACGAGCCCTGCACCACCTTCCGGCCGGCCGAGCGCGGACTGGTTCCCGAGCGTCAGCTCGCTTTCGTCTTTCGCACGGAGCGCACCACCGCCGCCTACGCCTTTCCCGCGCCGAACAGCTAGCCGACGCGGATAGTCTCCGCGAATGAGGCTCACGGTCCTGGGCAAGTCCCCCGCCTGGCAGGACGCAGGCGGCGCCTGCTCGGGCTACCTGATCGAGGAGAACGGCACCGCCCTCCTGATCGACTGCGGCAACGGCGTGTTCGCGAAGCTGCGCGAGCGGATCGACTACGTGGACGTCGACGCGGTGGTGATCTCCCACCTGCACGCCGATCACTTCCTGGACCTCGTTCCCTACTCCTACGCGTTGACCTACGCGCCGCGCCAGCAGCCCGTGCCGGTCGACCGCTGGCCCGGCACCGATGACCCGGCGCGGCCGTGGCTGCACGCGCCGCCTGGCGCCACCAAGACCTTCCGGCGCGTCGTGGGAGCGTGGGGCAACGAGGATCTGATCGAGAATGCGTTTCGGCTCGAGGAGTACGGCGCGGCGAGCGAGCTCGAGGTCGGCCCGGTGCGAATCCGCTTCCAGCCCGTGCCGCACTTCATGGAGACGTTCGCGATGTCCATCACCACGAGCGCCGGCTCGGGGCGAATCATCTACGGAGCCGACTGCAGCCCGACCGACGCCCTGACCGACTTCGGCAGCGACGCCGACCTGATGCTGGTCGAGGCAACGCTGCCGCGCCCCGAGCGCACCGGCAAGCGCGGTCACCTGACGCCCTCCGAGGCCGGCAGGCAGGCCCGCGCCGCCGGGGCGAAGCGCCTGCTGCTGGTGCACATTTCCGACGAGCTGGACGCCGACTGGGCCCGCCGCGAGGCCGAAGAGGCCTTCGGCGGACCTGTGGAGGTGGCGTCCGAGGGCGCGCTGTTCGAGGTTTGAGTCGAAGACAGGGCCGGTATGCGCGACGTCCGGCCACGCTCCCGAGCCTTTCGCTGCACCACAGAGTCAATCGCGGGAGCGTGCGCCATCCGCGCGATTCGGGACGCGGCGCGTGACCTCCGGCCGCGCGCCCTTGACACGCGCTCCGCCGTCGCCGAGCGTTGGGGCATGAGCACCTCCGCACTCTCGTCCAAGGCCCGCGGCGCCCTCGACGCCATCTGCGACACGTTCGCTCCGGGCGGCGACGGTCTTCCGTCGGCGACCGAGATCGGCGTGCCGGAGGCGCTGCTTTCGCTCGTGTCGCGCAATCCGCGCGCTGCAGAGCGCAAGCAGGTGGCTCAGCTGCTCGGCCTGTGGGACACGCATCTGCTCTGCGCGATCGCCGGCGGCGGGGTCAAGCGCTTCACCTCCCTGTCGCAGGCCGAGCGCGAGCAGGTGCTCCTCTCGTGGTCCGACAGCCGCGTGCCCCAGCGGCGCGCCGCGTTCCAGGCGCTTCGCAAGGGCGCGCTGCTCGCCTACTACGGCAAGGGCGGCGCCAACGGCGACCGCAATCCGGTTTGGGATGCGATCGGCTATCCGGGTCCGCTCGGCCCGCCCGAAAACCCGCCGCCGCCGACCATCGAGCCGATCACCGTTACTGGGGACCTCACGCTTGACTGCGACGTCGTCGTGGTGGGGTCCGGCGCCGGTGGCGGCACCACGGCGGCCGTCCTCGCGCAGGCGGGGCTCGACGTGCTCATCGTCGAGGCGGGGCGCTACTTCACCGAAAAGGACTTCGACGGCGCCGAGCTGTCGGGCTTCGACCGCCTCTACCAAAACGGAGGCGGCATGGCCAGCGTCGACGGGAGCGTGGGGCTGCTGGCCGCCCAAGGGCTGGGCGGCACCACGCTCGTCAACTACACGTTCTCGTTCCGCACACCCGCCAAGGTGCGCGACGAGTGGGCCCGCGAACACGGGCTGGCCGCCGTCGCGACATCCGAGTTCGACAAAAGCCTCGACGCCGTATGGGAGCGGATCGGCGTGAACGCGGAGTACAGCATTCCGAGCCGCCGCGACGAGACGATCCGCGAGGGGCTCGACAAGCTCGGCTGGGAGTGGGAGGTCATGCAGCGCAACGTGCGCGGCTGCACCGAGAAGGTCTGCCGCCTCTGCCACTACGGCTGCCAGCTCGGCGCAAAGCAGTCGACGCTCAAGACCTGGGTGCAGGACGCCTACGACGCGGACGCCCGCATCCTCGTCCAGACCCGCGCGGAGCGGGTCTTGATCGAGGGCGGAGTCGCCAGCGGCGTGGAGGCCCGCACGGCCGACGGGCACAAGGTGACCGTGAAGGCGCGCGCGGTGGTCAGCGCCTGCGGCTCGCTCCACACGCCGGTGCTGCTGGCGCGCTCGGGTGTCAGCTCCAAGGCGCTCGGCAAGCACCTGCGGCTGCACCCCGTGCTGGTGATCTGGGGGCAGTTCGACGAGGAGGTGCGGCCGTGGGAGGGGATGCTGTCCTCGACCTACTCCGACCAGGACGCGGATATGGACGGCGACGGCTACGGCGTGAAGTACGAGCATGTGGCCACCCCGCCGAGCATCCTCATGTCATTCGCTCCCTGGCGCGGAGGGCGCCAACACGCCGAGCTGATGCAGGCCATGCCGTACACGGGAGGGGTCGGGGTGCTCTTGCGCGACCACGGCGTCGGCGAGGTCCGCACTGGCAGGGACGGCGAGCCGGTCGTGCGCTACAAGCTCACGCCGAAGGACGTCGAGCACATGCGCCGCGGCGTGCGCGGCGCCGCGCAGGTGGTCGAGGCGATGGGCGCGCGGCGCGTCTACTCCTCGCACTCTGACTGGGTGTCCTTCGAGCCCGGCGCGCACGGCGACGTAGACGACTTCATGCGCCAGGCCGACGCCTGTGGCTGGGGCGCCGGACAGGCGCAGATGGTCTCGTTCCACATCATGGGCAGCGCCCGCATCGGCCGCTCGCCGATCGACTCGGTCTGCGATCCCACCGGAGAGGTGTGGAGCACGCCGGGGCTGTATGTGATGGACGGCGCGGCTTTCCCGACAGCGTCCGGAGTCAACCCGATGGTCACGATCGAAGCCCTGTCTCACATGAACGCCCGCGGCCTGGCCGCAAAGCTGGGCGCGGTTGGCTGAGGCCGGCGCGGAGGCGGTCGTCGTCGGGTCGGGCCCGAATGGGCTCGCTGCGGCGATCGCTCTGGCCCGGGCCGGCCGGCGCGTACGCGTGCTCGAGGCCGAGGCGAGCCTCGGCGGGGGCTGCCGCTCAGCCGAGCTGACGCTGCCCGGGTTCGTGCACGACACCTGCTCGACCGTTCACGCGTTGGCGCTCGCCTCGCCGTTCCTGCGCACCCTTCCGCTCGCCGAGCACGGCCTCGAGCTCGCCCACCCGCAGGCCCCGCTTGCGCATCCGCTGGACGACGGCTCGGCGGTCATGCTCGAGCGCTCGGTCGAGCAGACCGCGCGCGGGCTCGGCGCGGACGAGCTCGCCTATCGGCGGCTGTTCGGACCGCTCGCCGCCGATGTGGAGACGCTCCTTGCCGAGTTGCTCGCCCCGCCGCACCCGCCGCGCCACCCGCTCCTGCTGGCCCGCTTCGGCCTCAGCGGTGTGCGCTCGGCGGTGGGGCTGGCACGCTCGCGCTTCGAGGGCGAGCGTGCCCGGGCGCTGCTGGCCGGCTGCTGCGCGCACTCGATGCTGTCGCTGCGGGCGCCGGTCAGCGCCGCCTTCGGCATCGTGCTGGCGCTCACCGCCCACTCGGTCGGCTGGCCGGTGGCGCGCGGCGGCTCGCAGCGCCTCACCGAGGCGCTCGCCGCCCACCTGCGCTCGCTCAGCGGCACCCTGGAGACAGGACGGAGGGTGGACTCGCTCGACGAGCTGCGGGCCGGCGGTTCGCAACCCGTGCTGCTCGACGTCACGCCGCGCGAGCTGGTCCGGCTCGCGGGCAAGAGGCTGCCGGACGTCTACCGGCGCCGCCTGCACGGTTTTCGCCACGGACCTGGGGTGTTCAAGCTCGACTGGGCGCTGGACGGCCCCATTCCCTGGACCGCGCCCGAGGTCGCACGCGCGGGAACGGTGCACCTGGGCGCCACGCTTGAGGAGATCGCCGAATCCGAGGAGGCCGCCACGCACGGCCGCCATCACGAGCGCCCCTTCGTCCTGCTCGTGCAGCCGAGCGTCTTCGACCCGACTCGCGCGCCGGCGGGCCGGCACACGGCCTGGGCCTACTGCCACGTGCCGACCGGATCGGTACGCGACATGACCACCGCGATCGAGGGCCAGGTGGAGCGCTTCGCGCCCGGCTTCCGAGACCTGATCGCGGCCCGCTCGGCGATGGACAGCGCGGAGGTCGAGCGCCGCAACCGCAACTACATCGGCGGCGACATCAACGGCGGCACCCAGGACCTGCGCCAGCTCTTCACCCGCCCGGTCGCCCGGCCGGTTCCCTACTCGACGCCGCTTCCCGGCGTGTTCCTCTGCTCGTCGAGCACCCCCCCGGGCGGAGGGGTGCATGGGATGTGCGGCTACTGGGCCGCGCGCGCGGCGCTCGGCTGATCGGGCGCTTTCACGGCGAGGCGGGCTCGCGTGCGTGCTCGACGGCCAGCGCCACTGCCACCCGCGAGAACCCGTCGTCGTGTCCGCGCCGATCCGCCACGCGAGCGCCGAGCGTACCTCCACAGGGCTCGCGCCCCAACCCGGGGGCTATCCTCGAACGCCGTGGCCCCGTCTCGCGACCTGTTCGCCAACTTCGAGCGCATGCGGCGCGACATCGATGAGCTCTTCGGCGACGTCTTCGAGCGCCAGACAGGCCTGCGCGGCCACGGCTTCTCGCCCTCGGTGGATGTCTTCTACTCCGACGACCCGCCGCGCGCGGTGGTCAAGGCAGAGCTCGCCGGGGTCGAGATAGGCGACGTCGCACTCGAGATCCGCGGCCGCCAGCTCTTGATTGCCGGCGAGCGCCGTCCCGCCGCGGCCGCCGGGCGGCTCTACCAGCAGATTGAGATCGAGCACGGCCCCTTCCGCCGCTTCGTCGAGCTCGGCGCCGAGGTGATCGCGGGCGAGGCGCGCGCCTCCTATGAGGACGGCATCCTCGAGGTCGAGATCCCGCTGGCCCGGACGGAGGCGAGCGCGCGCCGGGTGCCGATCGAAGACCCCGGTTCGTGAGCATCCACATTCCCTCAGGCGAGGGTGAGGCGGTGGCGGCGCAGGTGCGCGCGAGCATGCCCGATGCGCTGCCGATCCTGCCGCTGCGCGACTCGGTGGCCTTCCCGGAGACGCTCACGCCGCTGGCCATCGGCCAGGAGCGCTCGATCAAGCTGATCAACGACGCGCTCGCCGGCAACCGGATGCTTGCGATGGTGGCCTCGAGAAGCGACGACGAGCCCGAGCCGGGCCCCGAGGGCCTCTACACGGTGGGCGTGGCCGGCGTGGTGGCGCGCATGCTGAAGGTGCCGGACGGCACCGTGCGCATCCTCGTCCACGGCGCCCAGCGCGTGGAGATCGGCGACTACGTGGCCACCGATCCCTACCTCGTGGCGCGTATCACCGAAGCACCCGACGAGATCGTCCCCTCGCCCGAGCTAGAGGCCCTGCACCGCAACGTCCAGACGACGTTCTCGCGGATCATCGAGGAGCTGCCCTACCTCCCCGAGGAGCTGCAGATCGCGGTCATGAACCTGGAGGACCCGGCGGAACTCGCGCACATGATCGCCGGCGCGCTGCGCATCAAGACGGAGGAGAAGCAGGCGCTGCTCGAGGAGCGCAACGTGGCCAAGCGCCTGCGCCGGCTGTCCGAGCTGCTTGCGCGCGAGCTCGAGCTGGTCGAGATCGGCACGAAGATCCAGACGCAGGTCCATTCCGAGATGGAGAAGGGCCAGCGCGAGTACTTCCTGCGCCAGCAGCTCAAGGCAATCCAGGAGGAGCTCGGCGAGGTCGACGAGACCCAGGCCGAGGCCGAGGAGCTGCGTGAGCGCCTCGAGGCGGCGGGCCTGCCCGAGCACGCATGGAAGCAGGCCGAGCGCGAGCTCGGGCGCTTCGAGCGCCTGCCCCCGCAGGCCGCCGAGCACGGAGTGATCCGCACCTACCTCGAGTGGCTGGCCGACCTGCCCTGGTCGGCGGCCACCGATGACAGCCTCGACCTGAAGAACGCGCGCAAGATCCTCGACCGCGACCACTACGACATCGAGCGCGTCAAGGACCGCATCCTCGAGTTCCTCGCCGTCCGCAAGCTCAAGCCGGACGCGCGCTCGTCGATCCTCTGCTTCGTCGGTCCGCCGGGCGTGGGCAAGACCTCGCTGGGGCGTTCGATCGCCGCCGCGATGGAGCGTGAGTTCGAACGCATCTCGGTGGGCGGGGTGCGCGACGAGTCGGAGATCCGGGGGCACCGCCGCACCTACATCGGCGCCATGCCCGGGACGATCCTGCGCGCCATGCGCGACGCCGGCTCGAACAACCCCGTTCTGATGATCGACGAGATCGACAAGATGGGCGCGGACTTCCGCGGCGATCCCGCGAGCGCGATGCTCGAGGTGCTCGACTCAGAGCAGAACTCGACCTTCCGCGACCACTATCTCGACCTCCCGTTCGACCTGTCGCACGTGTTCTTCATCTGCACGGCGAACCAGCTCGACACCGTGCCGCCCGCGCTGCGCGACCGCATGGAGATCATCGAGCTGTCGGGCTACACGCACGAGGAGAAGCGCGAGATCGCCAAGCGCTACCTCGCGCCGCGCCAGACCGAGCGCAACGGGCTCGGCCGCTCCAAGATCGAGTTCACCGACGAGGCGCTCGACTTGATAATCGACGGCTACACGCGCGAGGCGGGCGTGCGCGGACTCGAGCGCGAGATCGGCTCGGTCTGCCGCAAGGTGGCCCGCGAGTTCGCCGAGGGCACGCGCCGCTCGAAGCGCACGGTGCGTGCGACCACCGTGATCGAGCTGCTCGGCAAGCGGCGCGTCCAGGGCGACGTCCAGCGCCGCACCGGCGAGCCGGGGGTCGCGACCGGCCTCGCCTGGACGCCGGTCGGCGGCGACGTGCTGTTCGTGGAGGCCACGGCCTTCCCCGGCGACGGCGAGCTGCAGATCACGGGGCAGCTCGGCGACGTGATGAAGGAATCTGCGGCGGCGGCGCTCTCCTATGTCAAGTCGCTCGACGGCGAGGTGCCGGAGGGCTTCTTTCGCACGAACGACATCCACGTGCACGTGCCCGCCGGGGCAATTCCGAAGGACGGGCCGAGCGCGGGGATCACCATGGCGACGGCGCTTGCGTCGTGTGCCACCGGACGCCCGGTCCGCGCGGACACGGCGATGACAGGCGAGATCACGCTGACCGGCCAGGTGCTCCCGATCGGCGGCCTCAAGGAGAAGGCGCTGGCGGCGCAGCGGGCGGGCATAAAGCGCCTGGTCATCCCGCGCCGCAACGAGGTCGACATCGACGACATCCCGCAGCACCTGCGCAGAAAGCTGAAGTTCGTACTCGTGGACGACGTCCGCGAAGTGCTCGACGCCGCACTCGAGCGGCCGCGCCGAACCAAGCGCTGAGCAGGGACCTTCCTGTTCGCACCCGCGCGAGCCGGGTATGGTGTGCCCACCAAGCGGATCCGAGGAGAGTAATGGCAGCGAAGAAGAAGGCCGCTAAGGCCGGCGCCGGAGCGTACGCCGCTGGCAAGGCGGTCCGCTCAAACCAGTACGTCCAGCGCCTGATCGAGGACAAGGAGCTGCGCGACAACTTGCGTAGCGCCTTCGCGTCCACACGGAAGGCGTATGGCCGAGTCAACGGCAAGGGCCCCGCGAAGGCGCTCGACGACAAGAAGGTCAAGCGCGAGCTGAAAGAGGCGGCGGCCAACCTCAAGGATGCCGCCGACTCGCTGCGCGGGGGCAAGAAGCCCAAGCGCCGCAAGCGCAAGCTGCTGTTTGTCGCAATCGTCGGCGCGGGCGCGGCGCTCGCCCTGAGCGAGGGCCTGCGCAAGAAGGTCCTCGATGCCCTGTTCGGGGCCGAGGAGGAGTTCGAGTACACCGCGACCACCACGCCCGAGCCGAGCTCATCGAGCTCCAGCTCGAGCGAGCCGGTGAACACGGGCTAGCCGGCCCGCACTACCAGCTTCGAGAAGGGCGTCCTCCGGGGCGCCCTTTTTCGTGTTAGCCCCCGGCCGAATCGGGTAGCGCCCGCAGGAGCGACCGGTGCGGTGTCCTGGGGGATCCTCGCCCTCGCCCCGAGCCGAGGAGATCAACGCGGTCTGGCTGCTGTTCGCCGCGGTCTGCTCGTACGCGATCGCCTAGATGGAGGCGCGCGTAAAGCTGAGCGGGGCCGCCCGGGGGTTCATGGGTTACCTGCGCGAGGCGTCGGGCGAGACGGCCTACGACCGCTATGTCGAGCACCGCCGGCGCGAGCACCCCGACGATTCCGTGATGAGCAGGCGCGACTTCGAGCGCTGGCGCATGGACGAGCGCGACGCGAGCCCCAGTGCCCGCTGCTGCTGAGGGGTAGCCTGCTGGCATGGAAGCCGCGGTCACGCAACCCAAGAAGCTCGAGGGCGAGAAGGCCCAGCGGATCATCGAGGCCATGCGAGCGAGCGTCGGTACCCGTGGCGCGGCCGGCTCGACCTTCGACCACGTGGCGGGCGATGCCGGCGTTTCGCGCGGCCTGCTCCACTACTACTTCGGCTCGAAGGAGCGGCTGCTGGTCGAGGTGGTGCGCCACGACTGCGAGGCGCGCATCGGGGCCATGGAGGAGCGGATCGCGCGGGCCGACAGCGTCGACGAGATCGTCGCGGCGCTGGTGGTCGGGCTCGAGGAGTTCATCGAGGGCGAGCCTGGGAGCCAGGCGGTTATCTACGAGATGCTCTCCGCGTCGCGCCACTCGGAGGAGATCCGCGCCGAGCTGGCCGAGCTCTACCGCCGCTGGCGTGCGCACCTCGCCGGCGCCCTGCGCGCGAAGGAGCGCGAGGGCGTCGTCCGCCTGGAGGCCGACCCCGAGTCGGTGGCGTCGATGCTGTTCTCGCTCGGCGACGGCTTCGGAATCCAGGTGATCTCCGATCCCGACTGGGATCGCGAGGCGGCCTTCGGCCTCGGCGTGAGGATCGCGCGCCGGCTGCTGGGCTCGGCCGGCTAACACGCAGCCAGCACGCGCGATGACCGCGACGGGGTATGCGGAGAGCTCGGCCGCGGCGCGCACGCCCGCGCTGTTCGGCCGGGTGATGGCGCTCGTGGCGGTCACCGTGGGGTTCGCGACGCTGGGCGTGTGGGTCGCGCGCGGCTGGGGCGGTGCGGGCTGGTTCATCGCGTGGCTGCTCTCGCTCGGATGCCTGGTCGGCCTCAATGTGACCGCCGCGCGCGGCAACACAGGCCGGTCGCTTGTGCTACTGCTCGCCTTCGGCCTGCTGGTCGGCGCAAGCGTCGCCACGACCGTCAACTATTACGCCGAGACCGATCCGGTCGCGGTCCGGCAGGCGTTCGGGGCGACCGCGTTGTTCGTCGGGGCGCTGGGGTCCGGCGGATACGCGGTGCGCCGTGATCTCTCGTTTCTATACCGGCTGTTGTTCTGGCTGCTGCTCGCGCTGATGGGAGCCGGGATCGTGCTGATCTTCGTCAACATCCCGGGCGCCTACACGGTCTGGTCGGTGGCCGGCCTCCTCATCTTCGGGCTCTACACAGTCGTGGACTTCAACAGGCTGCGGCGGGCCGGCAAGGAGGAGGCAATACCGCTGGCGGCCGGCATCTTCCTCGACGTCCTGAACGTCTTCCTTCTCTTCCTCCGCCTGTTCGGCGGCCGCTCGAACTGAGCGTGCGCCCGAGGCCTGGCGCCCGACGTTTAGGCTGCCCGCGTGGACGTCCTGCCGCACTGGGAACGAGGCACGCCGGCAATCCTGTGCGTGGCCGGCCCTCACGCGATCCCAATGAGCACCACGATTCGCGCCGGCGACCACCTCGTCCTGTTCGCCCTGGGTCGCGACCGCGAGACCTTGCAGCGTCTGCGCGACGATTCGCGCGCCGCGATCTGCGTGATCGGGAAGGGCCTCGCGTTCACCGCGAACGGGTACGCCTCGGTGGTCGCGGAAAGGCTCGAGTCGAGCAACCGCGTGGTCGCCGTTGAGCTGCGCGTCGAGATCGTGCAGGACCATCTGGCCGACGGCCGGACCGAGATCCTGGACGGCGTGCGCTGGCGCTGGCTCGACGAGAAGTTCGGCGAGAGCGAGGACGCGGTCGTCGCCGAGCTACAGAAGCTGTAGCGGCCCGCCGGTAGGCGGCTAGGCCAACCTCTCCGCGAGCTCGTCCGCGAGCTCGTTCGCCGGGATGCGCTGCTGCTCGAGCGTGTCGCGGTCGCGCAGGGTCACGGTCCCGTCCTCGATGGTCTGGCCGTCCACCGTCAGGCCAAACGGCGTACCGATCTCGTCCTGGCGCCGGTAGCGCTTGCCGATCGAGCCGCCGGCGTCGTACTCGGCCGGCATCCTCACACGCAGCTCCTCGTAGATCTCGCGGGCCTTCTCCGGCATGCCGGCCTTGTTAACCAGCGGAAGCACGGCGACCTTGATCGGGGCCATGCTCGGCGAGAGCCGCAGAACCGTCCGGGCGTCTCCGCCGATCTCGTCCTCGTCGTAGGCGTCGCAGAGCAGGGCCAGCATGGTGCGGCCGACGCCCGCCGCGGGCTCGATCACGTGGGGCACGTAGCGCTCACCGGTTGCCGTGTCCACGTACTCGATCTTCTGGCCGGAGTGCTCGGCGTGCTGGGTCAGGTCGAAGTTGCCGCGGTTGGCGATCCCCTCTAGCTCCGACCAGCCGATGGGATAGAGGTATTCGATGTCGCTCGTGGCTGTCGAGTAGTGCGACAGCTCGTCGGCGTCGTGCGGGCGAAGACGCAGGTGCCCGCGCTCGATGCCGAGCTTCACGTACCACTCCATGCGCTGCTCGAGCCAGTGCTCGTGCCACTTCGCCGCCTGGTCCGGGGGCGTGAAGAACTCCATCTCCATCTGCTCGAACTCGAGCGTGCGGAAGACGAAGTTCCCAGGGGTAATCTCGTTTCGAAACGACTTGCCGACCTGCGCGATCCCGAACGGCGGCTTG
>JBEVKF010000018.1:0-26876 GCA_040509755.1 Thermoleophilaceae bacterium
GCCGACAGGAACTAGCCCGCGGCGAGCAGTGAAGCTCCGAGCTCGCGCGCGAGCCCCTCGCCGCCCCAGCGCATGACCAGGTCGTGGTTGTGCTCGAAGACCGGTCGCGCGACGGGGCCGAGGAGGTTCATCCCGCGCTTGGCGGTCCGCACGTTCCCCGCGTCGACCACCGCGGTGACGCCGTCGTGCTCGAACAGTCGCCAGCAACCGGTGCCGGCCAGCTCGCCGGCCGCATCGCCCTCCATCAGCCGCGGAGCCTCGACATGCCGCACGGTGAAGTCGAACTCGAGCTCGTACGGGACCCGGCTGCGCCAGGCGATCCGGTAGCGGCTGCCCACCGACTTGGCGTCGCCTGGGTCGAGCAGCGCGACTCGCTGAACGCCGCGCCACCACAACGGCCAGCGCTCAGCGTCCTGGAGCACGTCCCAGGCGGATTCGCGCGAAGCGCCGACCAGCCAGGTGGTCAGAAAGCGATAGGCGGCCACGGCCCGGCCCTAGCCGACTGCCGACGCGAACGCCGCGAGCGTCCGGTCGATGTCGCGCTCGCTCGTGCGCCAGTTCGATACCGACAGCCTGATCGCGCGGCGCCCCTCCCAGGTCGTTCCTCCGAGCCATGCCTCGCCGCCTGCCTGTACCCGGTGTAGGACGGCGTCGGTGGTGGCATCGTCCTCGAAGCGAAAGAGCACCTGGTTGAGAACCACGTCGTTCAGCACCGAGCAGCCGGGCAGCTCCGCGAGCCCTTCCGCCGCCTGCCGCGCCCGGGCGCAGCAGCGATCGACGAGCCCCGCCACCCCCTCGCGGCCGAGTGACCGCAGCGCCGCGTACACGGGGAACCCGCGCGCCCGGCGCGAGGACTCGGGTGTCCAGTCGAACGCGTCGCGCTGCCAGTCGCCGGCCCCGGCGAAGTAGGCGGCGCCCGCCGTCATGGCGGCACGGTGCGCGCCGGGATCCGAGCAGAAGGCGATTCCGCAGTCGTAGGGGACGTTGAGCCACTTGTGGCCGTCGGTCGCGCACGAGTCCGCCCGGGCCACGCCGTCCACGAGGTGCCGGCGCTCGGGGCTGGCGGCCGCCCACAACCCGAACGCGCCGTCAACGTGCAGCCATGCCCCCGTCGGCGCCACGGCATCGGCGATCTCGCCGAGCGGGTCGAACGCTCCCGTGTTGACCTCACCGGCCTGCGCGCACACGATCGTGGGCCCGTCGACGAGCCCGAGCGCCTCCCTCAGGTCCAGGGGCCGCATCCGGCCCTGCTCGTCGGCCGCCACCGGCTGAATCTGCGCCGCCCCGATCCCGAGCAGGCGCAGCGCACGGTCCACGGTTGTGTGGCGCGCCGAGCCGACGATCACGGTGATCGGCGGCGACCCCGCCAGGCCCTCTTCGGCCAGGTTCCAGCCGGCGCGATCGAGAACCGTGTGCCGCGCGGCGGCCAGGGCCGTCACATGCGCCATCTGGCAGCCGGTGGTCAGTGCGAACGAAGCCTGCGCGGGCAGCCCGAACAGCTCCTTGAGCCAGTCGCCCACGACCTCCTCGACCACCGATGCAGACGGCCCCAGCACCCCGAAGGCCGCGCACTGGTCCCAGGCTGAGGTGAGCCAGTCGGCGGCAAGCGCAGCCGGCAGCGCGCCGCCGATCACGTAGCCGAAGTAGCGCCCGGAGGCGGTGGCCACCACGCCCCGATCGGCCCCGGATGCGAGCTGCTCGATTACCTCGAGCGGATCGGTCGGCCGGTCCGGGAGCGATCCTCCAAGCGACGCGCCCAGGTCCTCCATCGAATCCGGCGGGAACACCGGGCGCGTATCGAGCGTGTCAAGGAACTCGCCGGCGAGCTCGGCGGTGCGGAGCAGCAGCTCGCGTTCGGTCATGCCTCCAGGTTCACCATCACGTGCTTGATCTCGGTGTAGTCCTCCAGCGCGTACTTCGACATGTCCTTGCCGTACCCGGACTCCTTGAAACCGCCGTGCGGCATCTCGGTCACCATCGTGATGTGGTCGTTGATCCACACGCAGCCGAAGCGCAGCGCGTTGGCGACGCGATGGGCGCGGCCGACGTCGCGCGTCCACACCGAGGAGGCCAGGCCGTAGCGCGTGCCGTTTGCCCACTCGATCGCCTTGGCCTCATCGTCGAACTGCTGGACAGTCAGGACCGGGCCGAAGATCTCCTTCTGGATCATGTCGTCGTCCTGCTGCAGGTTGGCCACGATCGTCGGCTCGAGGAATGAGCCGGGCAGGTCGGGCTCGTTGCCGCCGACCACGATCTCGGCGTGCGACGGCTTGCCCTCCAGGAACTGCTCCACCCGGCCGCGATGCTGCATGGAGTTGAGCGGCCCGAGGTTCGTCTCGGGGTCGAACGTGTCGCCCATCTTGTAGTCCTTGGTCTGCTCGACCAGCCCGTTCACGACGTCGTCGTAGACCTTCTTCGAGGCGAGCACGCGCGTTGCCGCGGTGCAGTCCTGCCCCGCGTTGTAGAGGCCCGCGGCGGCGATCGACTCGAGCGCGACCTCGAGGTCGACATCGTCGAAGATCACGACCGGCGCCTTGCCGCCCAGCTCCAGGTGCACGCGCTTGAGCGTGTCCGCGGCGGCCGCCGCGATCCACTTGCCCGTGCCAGGAGAGCCGGTCAGCGAGACCATGTCCACGTCGGGATGGGTCACCAGCCCCGAGCCCGCGGGCTTGCCGTGCCCGGTGATCACGTTCAGCACGCCGGGGGGCAGCACCTCACCGGCGTACTCGGCCAGCTTGACGGTCGAGATCGGCGTTGACTCGGCAGGCTTGAGGACGATCGTGTTGCCGGTGGCAAGCGCCGGGCCGATCTTCCAGATGGCCATCATCAGCGGGTAGTTCCAGGGCGCTATCTGCCCGATCACGCCGATCGGCTCGCGGCGGATGATCGAGGTGCGCCCGGGGATGTACTCACCGGCGGCCTGGCCCTCGGGGACTCGCGCGGCGCCCGCAAAGAAGCGCAGGTTGTCGACCATGAACGGCATCTCGTCCTCGAGGAAGGCGTTGCGCGGCTTGCCGGCGTCGGCCGCCTCAAGGTCGGACAGCTCCTCGGCGTGCTCCTCGAGCAGGTCGGCCAGCTTGTTGATCGCAGCGGCGCGCTCGCCCGGCGTGGTGCGCGCCCAGCCGTCGAAGGCGCCCTTGGCCGCGGCGACCGCGCGGTTTACGTCCTCCTCGGTCGAGAGCGGCATCTGGGCGATCACCTCGCCGTTGGCGGGGTTGGTCACGTCTTCGGTGGCGCCGTCGGCGGAATCCGAGAACTCCCCGTCGATGAAGTTCTGCAGCTTTGTCCTGGTGGTTGTGGCCACTCTGGTCTCTCTCTTCTTTAGGCGGTGACGCCCAAGACGTCCTCGACGGGGGTGTACTGCATGCCGGTGCCCTCGGCGACGGCCGGGTGGGTGACCTTGCCGTCCGCCACGTTCACTCCGGGCCTGAGCGCGGGAGTGGTCTCGATCGCTCCGGCCAACCCCTGGTCGGCCAGCTCGAGCACGTAGGGCAGGGTGGCGTTGGTGAGGGCGAAGGTCGACGTCACCGGTACCGCACCCGGCATGTTGGCCACGCAGTAGTGGGTCACGCCGTCCACCTCGTAGACCGGGTCCGAGTGGGTGGTCGGGTGCGATGTCTCAAAGCAGCCGCCCTGATCGATCGACACGTCGACGAGCACGGCGCGCTTCTTCATCAGCTTGAGCTGGTCGCGCTTGATCACATACGGCGCGCGAGCGCCTTGAACAAGCACCGCCCCGATCACGAGGTCGGCACGCGGCAGCATCTCCTCGACGGACAGCGTCGACGAGTACACGGTCGACGCTCGGCCGCCGAAGGCGATATCGAGCTCGCGCAGGCGATCGATGTTGCGGTCGTAGACGAACACGTCCGCCTCCATCCCGATCGCGATGAAGGCCGCGTTCTGGCCGACAACGCCGCCGCCGATCACCATGACCGTGGCTGCGGCGACGC
Source organism: Thermoleophilaceae bacterium (assembly GCA_040509755.1). Taxonomy (GTDB): domain Bacteria; phylum Actinomycetota; class Thermoleophilia; order Solirubrobacterales; family Thermoleophilaceae; genus JACVRW01. The sequence goes on from JBEVKF010000018.1 coordinate 3,954, forward strand.
CGGGCACCCCGCCGAGCAGGACGCCGCGGCCGCCGAGCGGGCGCTCCAGGAAGAACGCGCCGGCCTGGGTGGCGATCTTGCCGGCCACCTCGCTCATCGGGGCGAGCAACGGCAGCCGGCCATGATCGTCGACCACCGTCTCGTAGGCGACGCAGGTCGCCCCCGACTTGCACAGGCCCTTGGTCAGCTCGGGGTCGGGGGCGAGATGGAGGTAGGTGAACAGCAGGTGCTCGGGCCGCAGCATCGCGACCTCCGCAGGCTGAGGCTCCTTGACGCCCAGGATCATCTCGGCTTCGTCGAACACCGACTGGGCGTCCGGCGCGATGCCCGCTCCCTGCGCTGTGTACTCGTCGTCGGGGATCGTGCTTCCGAGGCCGGCTCCGGCCTGGATGACCACCTCGTGACCGCGGTCCACGAGCTCGCGCACGCCGGCCGGCGTTAGCGAGACCCGGTACTCGTCGGTCTTGATCTCAGTCGGCACTCCGACCTTCATTTCGTCTGATCTCTCCTTAGTTGACGAGTTCGCGTGCGCGCAGCGCCAGCCAGAACTCGATCCGATCGCGTGCGCTCGAAAGGTCTCTCCCGGTGAGCTGCTCCACGCGCCTGATGCGGTAGCGCAGCGTATGGCGGTGGCAGTACAGCTCACGCGCCGCCTTCTCCCACTGCCCGTTCTGCTCGATGAACGCCTCGAGTGAGCGCATCAGTTCGTCGCCGTACTCGCCGCTTGCGTCCTCTAGCGGCCCGAGCACTGAGTCGCAGTAGAGCCGCAGGGCATCGTCGTCCTGGAGCGAGAGCAGCAGCTGGAAGGCGCCGAGGTCGCGGTAGGAGGCGACGGCCGGGGAGTGGCCGTTGGCGAGCGCGGCCGCCTCGAGCGCGCAGCGCGCCTCGTGGAACGAGCGGCGCAGCGACCCCACGGCAGCCGGCCGCGACGCCGCGGCGCGCAGGTCACCGTGGTCTGGGCCAAGAGCGTCGCGGGCCCGGAGCGCGAGCGCCACCGGATCGAGCCCCTGGCGAGCGTCGACGACCGCGCAGAGCAGGTTCTCGCGCGCGGCGACCAGCGCCCCCACGCCGGCGTCGGACAGGAAGCGGTCGAGGTCGCCCTCGAGCGGCGCCGCGGCGCCGCCGTCGCGGCTGGAGAAGACAAGCACCGCCGCGTTGGCGCCTACCCCGAACGGGCGCAGCCTCACCGCGACCTCCTGCTCGGACAGGCGTCCGGTGAGCGCCTCGGCAAGCACGTCGCCGGCCAGGCGACGCTCGGTGTCGCGCATGGCGCGCTGGCGCATCAGCTCGAGCGCGACCACCGTCACGGCCTGCTGGAGGATCAGCCGCTCGAAGTCGCCGAGCCCTCCGGCGTCGCGGGCGGCCACCAGCCAGGCCTGCGGTGCCCCGCGGCCGCGTGTGGCCACCGGGAGCACCAGCGAGCGCCCGGCGATCTCGGGATGATCGGGAAGGAAGTCCCCCGGCTCGGAGGCCTTGGCGGCGCCGGTGCCGAGCTCGGCGGCTCGCCGCTGCACCTCCTCGCGGATGTGATCGAGAGCCTCCTCGGGCAGCTCGCGGCGAAACACCTTCGAGGCGATCGTCTCGCCGCGAGCCGAGAGCACGCAGACCGTGCCCCCGGTGGCGGCGGCCAGCGCGCGCACCAGCTCGTCGAGCCCGCGTTCCTCGAGCACGAGCCGCTCGAGGCGCTTGTGGATCGCGATACCGCGCTGGAGCAGCTCGTACTGCTCGTTCACCAGGCGCGTGAACGCCTTCTCGGTGAGCGCGATAAAGGGCAGCTCGTAGGGCACCTCGAACACCGGGAAGCCGAGCGCGGCGGCCTCCTCGATGAGCGGATCGGGCAGCCCGTCGAAGTCGAAGCCCGTGCCGAAGCCCAGGCCGGATAGATGGTGCCCGGAGAGCAACCGGACGAACTCGCGCTGGCGCTCCTCCGTGTCTAGCTGGATCCCGGTCGTGAGCAACAGCTCCCCGCCCGACAGCCAGGGCGTCGGATCGGGGAGCTCTGAGATGTGCACCCAGCGCACCGGGGCGTCTGCCCCGTCCTCGCCGGTCGCGAGCTCCAGGCCCATCTCGGTGACGAGGGCCCGGACGGTCAGCATTGCCGTGCTGGCACGTTCCTCTCGGCTGGCCGTCGCCGCGGTCAGCGCCGGACGATTCGGTCCCACGCGTCCGTCAGGACCCGGCGCAGGACCCGATCGATCACCTCGAACTCCTCCGAATCCGCGATCAGCGGAGGCGAGAGCTGGATCACGGGGTCGCCGCGATCGTCCGCGCGGCAGATCAGCCCGTGCTTGTAGAGCTCAGAGGACATGAAGCCGCGCAGCAGCTCCTCGCCCTCCTCGTCGGTGAAGCTCTCCTTTGTGTCCTTGTCTTTGACCAGCTCGAGCGCGTGGAAATAGCCCGCGCCGCGGACATCGCCCACGATCGGCAGGTCCTCGTGCAGCTTGTCGAGCATGCCGCGGAACTCCGGCTCCTTCTCGCGCACGTGCCCGCAGAGGTCCTCGCGCTCGAAGATGTCGAGGTTCGCCATGGCGACGGCCGCGGAGACCGGATGGCCGCCGAAGGTGATGCCGTGCGTGAACATCTGCGTGTCGTGCATGAACGGCTCGGCGACCCGGTCGGACACGATCACCGCGCCCATCGGCGCATACGAGGATGTCAGGCCCTTGGCGGTGGTGATCAGGTCCGGCACCACACCGAACCGGTCGACGCCGAAGTAGTGGCCGAGGCGGCCCCAGGAGCAGATCACCTCGTCGGCGATCAGGAGGACGCCGTGACGGTCGCAGATCTCGCGCACGCGCTGCCAGTAGCCGTCCTGCGGGACGAAGCAGCCACCGGAGTTCTGGACGGGCTCGAGGATGACCGCGGCGACCGTCTCCGGCCCCTGGAACTCGATCATGTGCTCGATCTGGTCAGCGGCCCAGAGCGGGTCGCGATCCTCGGGCCAGCGGTAGTCGTTCGTGTTCGGCACGTGGTGAGCGCCCGGCACGAGCGGCTCAAAGGCCGTTCTCAGAGGGGTGATGCCGGTGATGGAGAGCGCCCCGAAGGTGGTGCCGTGGTAGGCAGTCTCGCGCGAGATGATCTTGGTGCGCATCGGGTCGCCGTTGAGCTTGTGGAACTGGCGCGAGAGCTTCCACGCGGACTCGACGGCCTCCGAGCCGCCGGAGGTGAAGAAGACGCGGTTGAGGTCGCCGGGCGCGAGGCCGGCGATGCGCTCGGCCAGCTCGATGGCGGTCGGGTGGGCGTAGCTCCAGTTGGTGTAGAAGGCGAGCTTCTCGGACTGGCGCGCGCCCGCCTCGCCGATCTCCGCGCGGCCGTGGCCGGCGTTGACGCAGAAGAGCGCCGAGAGGCCGTCCAGGTAGCGCTTGTCGTTCTCGTCATAGACGTATGAGCCCTCGCCTCGCACGATGATGGGGATCTCGTGCTGGCCGTCGTACCCGCCCATTCGGGTGAAATGCATCCACAGGTGGCGGCGAGCCTTCTCCTGAAGCTCGCTGGGCGCGCCCGCGCGCTCTTCGTATACGTACTGGGGGGTAGTCGCCATTCAGCTCTCCTCGGTCTAGACGCTGCGGACAACGGTATCGTCGTAACGGCAGGGCGTCTAGGTGGCCTGAGGCGTAACAACGGAGCAACGCGTTGTCCAATATGGAGTATGAGAGATGGCTGGTTACGGCGTTTCGCTACTTGCGGTGACGCCGGTTCGGCCATAGCTTGCCCTTGAACATGAGCCATCAGGGCGAAGTGGGCGGCGTTGCGAGCGTCAGCCTGCAGGGAGTTACGAAGCGATTCGGCGGCTTCACCGCGGTCCGGGAGATGGATCTCGACATCTCCAGCGGCGAGTTCTTCACCATGCTCGGCCCCTCTGGCTGCGGGAAGACGACCACCCTGCGCATGATCGCCGGCTTCGAGGAGCCCAGCGAGGGCACGGTGCTCCTGGACGGCGACGACGTCACCGGCCTGCCGCCCTTCCGGCGGCCGACCAACACCGTCTTCCAGAGCTACGCGCTCTTTCCGCACATGAGCGTCGAGAAGAACGTCGCCTTCGGCCTCCAGCGCCAGGGGATCTCGAAGGACGAGACCCGCAAGCGCGTTGGCGAGGAGCTCGAGCGAGTCGGCCTCAGCGCCGAGGCGGCCCGCAAGCCGCGCCAGCTCTCGGGCGGACAGCAGCAGCGCGTGGCGCTCGCGCGCGCGCTTGTGAATCGTCCCGCCGTCCTGCTGCTCGATGAGCCGCTCGGAGCACTCGATCTCAAGCTGCGAAAGCAGCTCCAGGTCGAGCTCAAGCGCATCCAGGGCGACGTCGGGATCACGTTCGTCTACGTGACCCACGACCAGGAGGAGGCGCTAACGATGTCCGACCGCATCGCTGTCATGAATCGTGGCGTGGTCGAGCAGATGGACGATCCCGAAGAGATCTACGAGCGGCCGCGCACCACGTTCGTGGCCGGCTTCATCGGGGTCTCCAACCTCATGCCCGGGGAGGTCGTCTCCACCGGGCCCGGCACGGCGGAGCTGCGTCTCGACGCGGGTCCGACCGTTCGCGCCGGCGCCGCAAGCGCCGCGCCCGGCCAGCGCGCCCACGCGGTGGTGCGCCCCGAGAAGCTTGAGCTGCACCCGGTCAACGGCGCGGGACCGGGTGGCCGCCCGAGCGTGGAGGGCCAGGTGGAGAGCTCGCTCTACCTCGGTACCGCCACTCAAGTGATAGTGCGCCTCGCCGATGGCACACGGATGACGGTGCTCGTGCCGAATACAGACGAAGAGGCGCGCCAGCGCCTGCCGGCCGCGGGCGACGCGGCACGCCTGACCTGGGCTGACAACAACATCCACGTTGTGATGGATCCCGCCGCCGATGCGGCGGACCATTCGGAAGGGGACACAGAATGAGCGATCTCGACAGCCAGTTCGAACGGCTGATACGTGAGGAGATCAGCCGCCGGCGCCTGTTGCGCCGGGGCGCGGCGGGGGCGCTCAGTGTCTCCGCGCTCGCCTATCTCGCGGCCTGCGGCTCCGAGACGGGAGGCAGCAGTCAAACCAAGACCGAGGAGTCGAAGGCGATCGCCAAGGGCCAGATCTCCGACTCGCTCTACTTCGCGAACTGGCCGCTGTACATCGAAGAGGACCGCGGGACGCTCAAGGAGTTCGAAAAGAAGTACGGCACCAAGGTCAAGTACGTCGAGGAGGTCAACGACAACACCGAGTTCTTCGGCAAGGTCCGCCAGCAGTACGAGCGCGGCGACTCGGGCGGGCGGGACATCCACGTGGTCAGCGACTGGATGGCTGCGCGCATGATCCGCCTCGGCTACGTGCAGAAGTTCGACAAGACCGAGATGCCCAACGCCACCAAGAACCTGATCGCGCGGCTGCGGAAGCCGCCGTTCGATCCCACGCGCGAGTTCTCGATGCCCTGGCAGTCGGGCCTCACCGGGATCATCTACCGCAAGGACAAGGTCAAGCGCGAGCCCAAGTCGATGGACGACCTGTTCGATCCGGTGTACAAGGGCAAGGTCACCATGCTCACCGAGATGCGCGACAGCGTGGGCCTGGTGGCGGCCTCCATGGGCGCCGACCCGGAGACGGCGAGCACCGACGAGTTCATGGCGGCGATCGACAAGATCGGCGAGGCGTCGGAGTCCGGCCAGATCCGAGGCTTCACGGGCAACGAGTACACGAAGGACATCACCAAGGGCGACTCGGTCGTGATCGTCGGGTGGTCCGGCGACGCGGTGCAGCTCAAGCTCGACAACCCGAACATCGAGTTCGTGATCCCGGAGTCGGGCGGCCACCTCTGGACCGACAACATGCAGATCCCGGTCGGCGCCCCGGCGGCATTCACCGCGGAGAAGATGATCGACTTCGTCTACCAGCCCGAGGTTCAGGCGGACATCACCGAATACGTCAACTACGTCTGTCCGGTCGAGGGTGTCAAGGAGATCCTCGCCAAGCGCGACCCGGCGCTGGCCGAGAACCCGCTGATCTTCCCCGACGAGGAGTTCCTCGAGAACACCTTCATCTTCCGCGGCCTCAAGCCCGAGGAGGAGCAGGAGATCGACGACGCGTTCCAGCAGGTCATCGGGGCGTAGCTTCGTCGGTGCCGGCCAGTCTCAAGAAAGGGGGGGTGCCGTACTTCCTGCTCCTGCCGGGGCTCGGCTTCCTGCTGATCTTCTTCGTCCTCCCGCTGGGCTACATGCTGTTCGAGTCGCTCAAGACGGGCACGCTCGAGACCGGCTACCTGTTCACCTGGGAGTTCGCGAACTACACGAACGCGATCTCCGACTACAGCGATCAGCTGCTGCGCTCGTTCAAGTACGCGGGGATGGCGACCGTGATCGCCCTGATCATCGGTTACCCGCTCGCCTATGTGATCGCCTTCCGGGCCGGGCGCTGGCGCAACGCGCTGCTGCTCGCGGTGATCGTGCCCTTCTTCGTCACCTACCTGATCCGGACGCTCTCGTGGGAGACGATCCTGTCCGACTCGGGTCTTGTCGTCTCCACGCTGAAGACGATCGGGATCGTCGGCAACGACGGTCGTCTGCTCGACACCACGGCGTCCGTCGTGCTGGGCATCACCTACAACTTCCTGCCCTTCATGATCCTCCCGCTCTACGCCTCGCTCGAGCGGATCGACCACCGGATGCTGGAGGCCGGCTACGACCTCTATGGGCGGCGCCGTGACGTCTTCCTGAGGGTGACGCTGCCGCTGTCGATGCCGGGGGTCGTGGCGGGCACGCTGCTCACGTTCATCCCGGCCGCGGGCGACTTCATCAACGCCGAACTGCTCGGCACGCCGCGCCAGTTCATGATCGGGAACGTCATCCAGAGCCGCTACCTCGAGGTGTCGGACTACCCGACCGCGGCGGCGCTCTCGTTCATCCTGATGGCGATCATGCTGGTGATCGTCCTGATCTGGGCAAAGATCGCCGGCACCGAGGCGCTGCTCGGCACCGAGGGCGAGGAGCGGCGATGACCTCCTTGCGGCGCCGGCGCGGCGGGAAGCTGCTCGACGTCGGGCTGAACGTCTACGCGGGGCTTGCGCTCCTCTACCTGCTCGTGCCGATCGCGGTCATCCTCGTCTTCTCCTTCAACAAGCCGCGCGGGCGCTTCAACTTCCTCTGGCAGCAGTTCTCCCTCGACGCCTGGGGCGATCCGTTCGGCGTGCCAGGCATCTCCGAGGCGCTCATCAACTCGCTCGAGATCGCCGCCCTGTCGACCCTGTTCGCCGCGGTGCTCGGCACGATCACGGCGCTGGCACTCGTGCGCTACGAGTTCAAGGGGCGCGCACCGGTCAACTTCTTCATCTTCATCCCACTTGCCACTCCCGAGGTGGTGCTCGGCGCGGCGCTGCTGTCGCTGTTCATCAACTTCCAGGTGGCCACCGGGTTCACGACGATCGTGATCGCGCACATCATGTTCAACCTGTCGTTCGTGATCGTGACGGTGCGCTCGCGGTTGATCGGGTTCGACCGCTCGCTCGAGGAAGCCGCGCAGGATCTCGGCGCCACACCGTTTCAGACCTTCCGGCTGATCACGCTCCCACTGATCATGCCGGGAGTGGTCGCCGCTTCCCTGCTCGCGTTCGCGCTCTCGATCGACGACTTCGTGATCACCAACTTCAACGCCGGATCCACGGTCACGTTCCCGCTCTTCATCTGGGGCGCCGCGCGCGTGGCCGTGCCGCCGCAGATCTACGTGATCGCCTCCATGATCTTCCTGTTCACCCTGGCGATGATGCTGCTGACGGTGTGGCAGCAGCGCCGCGCGGAGCGGATGGCTGCGGTGCTGCCGGACGAGCCGGAGCCCGTGCGGGCGTGACTGTCGCCGGAGTGAGCGAGCTGCTCGAGCGCGAGAAGGGGCGCTTCGCGTCAGAGCATCCGCGCTCGCGCGAGCTGCACGACGCCGCGCGCGGCTCGCTGCTGGCCGGCGTGCCGATGAGCTGGATGACGATGTGGGTGGGCGGGCATCCCGTCTACGCCGCCGAGGCGCGCGGCGCACGTGTGGTCGACGTGGACGGCAACGAGTACGCCGACCTCTGCCTGGGCGACACCGGCGCCATGGCCGGCCACAGGCCCGAGCCGACCATGCGCGCGGTCGCCGAGAGCACCGGCATCACGACGATGCTGCCCACGGAGGACGCCGCCTGGGTCGGCGAGGAGCTCGCGCGCCGCTTCGGCGTTCCCTACTGGCAGTTCTCGCTCACGGCGACCGATGCCAATCGCTGGATGCTGCGCATCTGCCGGCACGTGACCACTCGGCCCAAGATCCTGGTATTCAACTGGTGCTACCACGGCTCGGTCGACGAGGCCTTCACCACGCTGGGGCCCGGCGGCGGGGAGCAGTCGCGCGAGGGCAACGTGGGCCCGCAGGTCGATCCCGCGACTACGACGCGCGTGGCCGAGTTCAACGACCTGGAGTCCGTCGAGGCAGCGCTTGCCCACGGCGATGTGGCCTGTGTCCTCATGGAGCCCGCGCTCACCAACATCGGGATCGTGCTCCCCGAGGACGGGTTCCTCGCGGGGGTGCGCGAGGCGTGTACCCGCACCGGCACGCTGCTGATCATCGACGAGACGCACACGCTCAGCGCCGGTCCGGGCGGCTGCACCGCCGCCTGGGGGCTCGAGCCCGACGCCGTCACGCTTGGCAAGTCCATCGGCGGCGGCGTGCCGATCGGCGCCTACGGCGTCACCTCGGAGCTGGCCGATCGCATCGCCGCCGCCGAAGACGCCGACCTCGAGGACACGGGCGGGGTGGGCGGCACGCTGGCCGGCAACGCGCTCTCGCTGGCGGCGACGCGGGCAACGCTCGGCGAGGTGCTCACCGACGAAGCCTTCGCGCGCATGTCGTCCCTGCGTGACCGCTTCGTGGCGGGAGTCGAGGACGCCCTCGAGCGCTCGGCCATGCCGTGGTCGATAATCAGCCTCGGAGCGCGTGCCGAATACCGCTTCTGCCCCGAGCCGCCGCGTACCGGAGCCGAGTCCGCGGTGGTGGCCGACCGCCCGTTGGAGGAATATCTGCACCTGTATCTGCTCAATCGGGGGGTGCTCATCACCCCTTTCCACAACATGGCCCTCATGTGCCCGGCGACCACCGAGGAGGAGGTCGACCGCCACACCGAGGCGTTCAGCGCAGCAGTCGAGGAGATCAGCACATGACCGAACACCACCGGCTGCACCCCGACGAGGGTGCGCAGGTCGGCGACAAGGGGCTGAAGAAGGACGCCATCGGATTCATCGACGGCCTCATCATCGGGATCGCGTCGACGGCACCGGCCTACTCGCTGGCCGCGGTCATCGCGATCGTGGTGGTCGGGGTGGGCGTGCAGGCGCCCGCCGTGCTGCTCGCGGCGTTCGTCCCGATGTTCCTGATCGCCTCCGCCTTCTACTACATGAATCGCGCCGATCCGGACTGCGGCACGTCGTTCTCCTGGGTCACCCGCGCGATGGGCCCGAGCCTGGGCTGGGTCGGTGGCTGGGCCATCTGCACCACCGGCATCATCGTGATCGGTTCGCTGGCCGACGTGGGCGCCTACTACACGTTCGACCTGTTCGGCCTGGACAGTCTCCGCGACTCCAAGACGGCCGTGACGATCTTCGCGATCATCATCATCGCGGTGATGACGGCGGTCTGCGTGATCGGCACCGAGCTGTCGGCGATGGTGCAGCGCATCATGATCTTCGCCCAGGTTGGCGCGCTGCTGCTGTTCGCGCTCGTGGCGCTGATCAAGGGCGGGGCGATCACGCCTGAGCTGTCCTGGTTTTCCCCGTTCGCGGTCGACAGTCCCAATGCGCTCGTTCTCGGCCTGCTGACCGGCGTGTTCATCTACTGGGGCTGGGAGAGCGCCGTCAACCTCAATGAGGAGACCTCGGACTCCGGCAACTCTCCGGGCCGGGCGGCGATCGCGTCCACCGTGATCCTGCTCGTGACCTACGTCGTCACAACGACCGCCGTGGTGTCGTTCGCCGGCCTCGACCGGGTCGCGGAGTTCGAGGACGATCCGGGCATCTTCGGAGCGCTCGCCACCGACGTCCTCGGCTCCCCGCTCGACAAGCTGGTCGTGCTCGCGATCGTCACGTCGGCGATCGCCTCGACTCAGACCACGATCCTGCCGGCCTCGCGCACCTCGCTGTCGATGGCTCGCCAGGGCGCGTTCCCGGAGGCGCTCGGGCGTATTCACCCACGCTTCCTGACCCCGCATATCGGGACGATTCTGATCGGGGGAATCGCCGCGGTCTGGTACGGAGTTCTCAACAACGTGTCGCAGAACTTCCTGTTCGACTCGCTGACGGCGCTGTCGCTGATGATCGCCTTCTACTACGCGCTCACCGGCTTCGCCTGCGCGATCTTCTACCGCCACGAGCTGACCAAGTCCGTGAAGAACTTCTTCTTCATCGGGGTGGGCCCAGTGGTCGGCGCCTTGATTCTGGGCTTCCTGTTCGTCAAGGCGATCCTCGAGTACTCGAAGACCGATCAGTCCTACAGCGGCGAAGCCATCTTCGGGATCGCGATCCCGGTGGTGCTAGGCCTCGGCCTGCTCATCCTCGGTGTGATCCTGATGCTGGCCTGGCGCCTGACCGGCCACGAGGAGTTCTTCAGCCGCAGGACGGAGACCGTCGATCCGGATGTCGCTGCGGGCCGAAAGATGGGTGTGGCCGCGGTTCCGGAGGAGGCGGTCTGATCGCCGGCGGCGGGGCACGATCGTCCTGGGAATCGGCCCGGATGAGCGGCAGGGTGCCGGTGGTGCCTGCGGTTTAGCTCCCGCTAGTCTCGGCGGCCGTGAGCACCTGGGACAAGCTGGCCCCGCTCGAGGTCGAGATCGAGAGCTACGAGCTCGAGGGCCGCGAGCTGAGCTTCGGCGAGCAGTTCACCCGTCACACCACCCTGATCACCCTCCACGGGGGTGGCCACGAGGGCGTCGGCGAGGACGTGGTCTACGACGGCGAGGATCACTTCGCCATGCGCGAGGCTGGGCCGACGCTGCCGGTCGCCGGCTCGTGGACGATCGGCTCGCTCTCGGACCACATGGGCGAGCTCGACCTGTTCCCCGCGAAGGCGCCCGTGCGCGAGCCCTCGCGCGCGTACCGGCGCTGGGCCTTCGAATCCGCGGCACTCGACCTGGGACTGCGCCAGGCCGGCCGCGCGCTGCCGGAGCAGGTCGGGCTCGAGCTCCAGCCGCTCAACTACGTCGTGTCGATGCGCCTGGGACCGCCTCCCACAGCCGAGGGCGAGGCCGTGCCCGAGACCTCCAAGCGCATGATGGACGTGCTCGAGCGCTATCCCGGCACGCGCTTCAAGCTCGATCCCACGAACACCTGGAGCGACGACCTGATCGCCGAGCTGGCGGCCACCGGCGCGGTCGACTCGCTCGACCTAAAGGGCCAGTACAAGGGCACCCCGGTGGACGTGGAAACCGACCCCGAGCTTTACGCCAAGCTCATCGAGGCCTTTCCGGACGCCTGGCTCGAGGATCCCGACATAACCGACGAGACCCGCCCGCTGCTCGAGCCCCACCGCGATCGCGTGACCTGGGACGCCCCGATCCATTCGGTCGACGACATCCTCGCGCTCGAATGGTTGCCGCGCACGGTCAACATCAAGCCGTCGCGGGTCGGCTCGCTCGTCGGGCTCTGCGGCGCCTATGACTTCTGCGACGAGCGCGACATCGGCGCCTACGGGGGCGGCCAGACGGAGCTCGGCGTCGGCCGCGACCACATCCAGTACCTGGCGGCGCTGTTTCACCCCGACACGCCGAACGACGTGGCGCCCGGCGGCTTCAACCAGCCCAAGCTGCCGGAGGGGCTCCCTCAGAGCCCGCTGCACGTACAGCCGGCAGCGACCGGCTTTCGCTTCGCCTCGTGATCGAGATCCTGCCGCTTCACCCCGGCAGGCAGACCGCGCTCGAGATGGCCGAGCGCGTGGCCGGCTTCCTCGATGGAGCGACCAGGACGCTCGACCTGGCCCTCTATGACATCCGCCTCCCCGGCGAGCCCGGGGACCGCGTGGCCGCGGCGCTGAAGGCGGCTGCCGGCCGCGGCGTCGCCGTCCGCATCGCCTACAACGCCGACCATGACGAGCGCGTCTTCCCGCCGCCGCCCAGGACCGCCCCGGAACTGATCGAGCGGCTGCCCTTTCCCACCTGCGGCATCCCCGGCATCCCCGACCTGATGCACCACAAGTACGCCGTTCGCGACGGCGAGTCGGTCTGGTCGGGCTCGACGAACTGGACCACCGACTCGTGGACGATCCAGGAGAACTTTGTGGTTCGCGCCGACTCGCCCGGGCTCGCGAGCGCCTTCACCGCCAACTTCGAGGAGCTCTGGTCGACCCGCGACGTCGGTCGCACCGGCCGGCACGAGCCGCACACGATCTCGGTCGACGGCCACGACGTGCAGGCTTGGTTCACGCCCGGGCAGGGCGAGGACCTCTCGCAACGCATCGCCCGGGCGATCGGGCGGGCAAGCAAGCGGATCCGGATCGCCTCGCCGGTCATCACCGCCGGGCCGGTGCTCGGCACCCTCGCGGAGGTGGCGGCCGAGGGCAGGATCGACCTGCGCGGGGTCGTCGACCGCACGCAGATGGAGAACGTCGTCTACCAGTGGCGCACAAATGGCCGCTCGGCCTGGAAGATCCCGATCCTCGCCTCGGTCTTCGAGCACGCCGACTTCCGTGGTAAGCAGTCGATCCCGTGGACGCCGGACTCGATCCACGACTTCATGCACGCGAAGGTCACGGTGGCCGACGACTGGGTGTTCGCCGGCTCGTTCAACCTCTCGCGCTCGGGTGAGATGAACGCTGAGAACGTGCTCGAGGTGCGCGATCCCGAGCTGGCCGACCAGATGGCCGCCTTCATCGACGAGGTCAGGGATCGCTACGAATCGATGTCCGTGCCTGTCGATGGGCAGCCGACATGAGCCGCGTGCGGACCTCGTCGGGATCATCGGTGAGGCAGAGCAGGTCCAGGTCGCTGGGCGAGATCTTCCCATCGCCCAGCGGGCGTTCGCGGATCCAGGCCACCAGGCCGCTCCAGTAGTCCGAGCCCACGAGGATCACCGGGAACTCGCGGATCTTGTCGGTCTGGATCAGCGTGAGCGCCTCGAAGAGCTCGTCGAGCGTGCCGAAGCCGCCGGGGAAGACCACGAACCCGCTCGAGTAGCGCACGAACATGACCTTGCGAGCGAAGAAGTAGTGGAACTCGAGCGCGATGTCGCAGTAGGGATTGACCCCTTGCTCGAAGGGGAGCTCGATGTTCAGCCCGATCGACAGTGCGCCCGCATCGCGCGCGCCGCGGTTTGCCGCCTCCATGGCTCCCGGCCCGCCGCCGGTAATGACGGCCAGCCCGGCCTCGCCGACGATGCGCGCCGTCTCACGGGCGAGCGCGTACTGGGGATCGCCCGCCGACGTGCGCGCCGAGCCGAAGAATGACGCGGCGGCGCCCACGTGGGCAAGCGCGTCGAAGCCCATGTCGAGCTCGGCCTGTATGCGCTCGAGCCGCGCGGCGTCGGTGAGCGTGGAGATCACCCCGGCCTCGCCGGCCGCGATGATCTCCTCGTCGTATGTGGTGGGCATGCGCGGCTCGACGGGATGCTGGTCGGTCATCGCCATCGAGCCTAGTGGCGTGGGGCGCCCGCCGGGACGGGCGAACGTCTACGGCGCTCGGAAGGCGATCGTCTCCACGCCGGCCCGCTCGAGCGCGCTCGGAAGGCTCCGGGCGTACGGGTGGTCGTCGGCCGTGAGCTCACCCGGGTTGGCGATCACGAACGCGGTCACTCGACGCGAGCTCCGGACGCGGTAGCGCGCGCCGAAGGACTCGAGCACCGCGCGTGCCGCCCCGGCGCTCGAACGCCGCACCGCGAGCCTGATGTCGGAGCTCGTGCCGCGAATCCTGGCCGCGGCGCGCCTGGCGCGAGCCTCTCGTGCTGCACGCGCTGCGGAGCCGGCCCGCGCGACGCGAGCGCCTCCGAGCTCGGCGCCGAGCAGGGCGTTTCTCAGGATCTTCTGGAAGCCCGTAGTGAACGCGCGGAAGTTGGGCTCGACCGAGAAGACGGTCGCCCGGCCCGCGCCGACCGGCTCGTCGACCACCGCGGCCGTGCCGCCCAGCTCCTCCGCTCCCTGGGCGAAGCCCGAGGTGAACCAGTCGCGGCTGTCGGCGGGCGGGAACTCGACTGCCACGTGGTCGGGCGACGAGGCCCGCATCAGCACGTCGAACTCGTAGAAGGCCCATGCGTACGCGCCCACGCCGCGGCGCAGGGGCGTGTCGTCGTCCATGCGCACGCGGAACAGGCTGCCGGGCACCTGGTTGGTCGCAGAAGGCTCGCTCAGGAGCGCCGTGGTCAGGCCGAGCTGCGCGGCCAGGCGCGTGCCCCCGCGCCAGCTGATCAGGTGGCCGCCGTCGTTGATCCAGGCACGCAGAGCATCCGCTCCCGCCGTGCCGAGCGCCGTCGCCCCGGTTTCCGCCGGCCCGTTGCCGATCAGCAGTGCGTCGTAGCCGCTGAGGGCCCCGCCGGCGATCTGGCCGGCGTCGAGCTTGTCGTACGGCAGGTCCCAGACCTGTTCAAGCAGATAGCGCAGCCAGCCGGTCGACTCGATCGCCGACGTGGAGGTCTCCGAGAGCTGGAACACGGCGATCTTCGGGGCGTCGGCCGGCGCCGCCGGCGCACCCGGGTCGGCGAGCTCGTCCACGCCGCGGGCCCTGAGCCGCAGCCGCTCGCCGGAGTAGCCGCCGCGCACGTTGAACAGCAGCGGCTGGCTCCACGCCGTCACGTCGTAGAAGTAGGGGAACGGCGTGTAGGTGTCCTCGTTCAGCATCGCCTGCACCCAGTGCTTCTGCATCTGGGCCATCGGCACGTACCAGGTGCCGCGAGCCATCCACTGGCCGCGCGTGGACCGGCCGTAGGGTGTGAAGTCCGGCACCCAGGTGCGCTTGGCCAGGCGGAAGACGTCGACGTCCATGCGCTGGAGGCGCCGGATCATCGCCTTGACCTCGCGCTGCTTCGAGTCGCGGCGCTCGGTGATGAAGTAGTGGCGCAGCGGCTCGGTCGGGACCTCGGTCGCCACCTCGTTGCCCGGATTGACGATCTCGTTTGGCTCGAGGAAGCCGGCCTGACCCTGCTGATAGGCCTCGCGCCACGCCGACGCCCAGCCCTCCAGGATCGCGCGCTTGCGGATCGCGCCTTGAGACAGGCTGACCCACTGCGCCACGTACTGCTCGTATGCGCGCTTGGCGATCGGCTCGGCGTTGTTCTTCTCGTAGGTCATTCCTGCCGAGATGAAGCCGGTTGCCGGCACCGTGTCGCCATAGCCCATGTAGAAGAGGTCGTAGATATCGCGGTTGAAGAAGGGGATGCCCAGGCGGTTGAACTCGCTCGCGAGCGACGCCCCGTAGATGTTGTTGATCCAGTCGACCGCTTCGTCGGTGATCTCGTGGTAGATCGGGTCCGCATTGGGCGGGAAGAAGAAGGTGGCCGCGCCCATCTCGTGGTCGTCCACGAACAGCGGCCCGGGGTACTGGCGCAGCAGCTCGAGCTTGCCGTCGGTCTCGGGCTGCGTGCGGGCGAACCAGTCGCGATTCATGTCGAAGCCGTAGAAGTTCTGGCGGGTGTTGAGCTCGCGGCCGTCCGGGTTCTGGGTGGGCAGCAGCACGACGATCGCGTTGTCGAGAATCTGGCGAGCCGCGCAGTCGGTGCGGTCGGCGAGTTCGTAGAGCACGCGCATCGAGGCGTCGGTGCCGGACTCCTCGCCGCCGTGGACGTTCGAGGCGATCCAGAGGATGGCCGGGAAGCGCTTGGCGATCTGGCGAGCAAGCCCTGGCGGGGTCTTTGGGTTGCGAAGCGCCTGCGCGGCCTTGGCGATCGCCTTCAGCGACCGGTGATCGAGGTGGTCAGGATGGCCGATCATCGCCCAGCGCAGCTCACGGTCCTGCCATGACTTCTTCTCGAGCGCGCCGGTGATCACGCGGTCGCTGGCGGCGTCGACCGCATCCATGTAGCTGTAGGCCTGGTCGGTGGTGACCTCGCCGTTTTCGCCGCCGGGCGCGGGCACGACCGTCTCGAGCTTCGGCACTCCGCCCTGGAACTCGGGCGGCGTCTGCATCGGGTCGCAGGCGGTGTCTGCCGCTGCCGGAGCGGCGGTTACGAGAAGGACGACGGCGGCGAGTACTGCGAGGCGAGCGAGCATGTTCGCGCGATACCCGGGCCCGGCAAATTCAACACGCCCGGGGCTCCCTAGAGGGCCAGCGACAGCGGCTGCTCGAGCAACTCCTTGACGCGCGCGAGGAACTGCGCGCCGTCGGCGCCGTAGAGGATGCGGTGGTCGCATACGAGCGACAGCGACATCTGGTCCCGCGCCACGATCCGGCCGCTCTCGTCGACCGCCGGCTTCTTGGCCAGCGCGCCCACGGTCAGGATCGAGGCCTGTGGCGGATTGATGATCGCGGTGAAGTGCTCGATGCCGTACATGCCGAGGTTCGACACCGTGAACGTGCCCCCGGAGAGCTCCGGAGGGGTGACGGTCTTGTCGCGCACCTTCTCGATCACCGCGCGGGCATCGCGAGAGATCTGGCCGAGTGACTTGCGGTCGGCGTCGAAGACGGTCGGCACCACGAGGGCGTCCATGGCCGCCACTGCCACACCGATGTTGACCTTCTCGTAGAGCTCGAACTTGCCGTCGCGGTAGGCGCCGTTCACGCGCGGGAACTCGCGCAGGGCTGTGGCCGCGGCCTTGACGACCATGTCGTTGAACGACGGTGCGGGGTCGGCCACCTCCTTCAGGCGCTTGCGCAGCTCGACCGCCTCGGTCATGTTCACCGTGAGGGAGATCGAGAAGTCCGGAGCCGTCGCCTTCGATTCGGCCATCCGTCGGCTGACCGTCTGCTGCAGGCGCGTGAGCTCGAGGATCTCGGCCTCGCCCTTCGGGCCGGCCTCGCCGCGCTGGGGCTCAGGCCGCTCCTCTGCCTTGCCCGTCTTGGGCGCCTCCTTTGTGGCCGTGTCGGGCTTGGCCCCGTCGCCGTCGCCGTCGCTTTCGACCTTTGCGACCCCGCTCTCGGAGGCCGCCTGGACGTCGGCCTTCACGATTCGCCCACCGGGCCCGGAACCCTCGAGCTGGGCCAGCTCGACTCCGAGCTCGCGGGCCATGCGGCGTGCGATCGGCGACGCCTTGACACGTTCGCCGTCCCCGGCGCCGTTGCCGCTCGGTGCGCGGGTCTTGGTGGCAGTGTCGCCGGACTGGGTCTCCCCGCCACCGTCGCCTCCACCACCACCGCCGCGGGACTCGCCCTTCTCGGCGGCCTCCTCGTCTTCGCCGCCCTCGGCAGCGGGCGCCTCGTCCTCGGACGGTTGCTCCTCCTTGGCGGCAGCGTCCTCTTCCTCGTCGGCAGGGGTCTCGGTCTCGTCGGCGGAGACTTCCTTCTCCTCGGCCTGCGACTCGTCCCCAGACGGCTTGCCGTTTCCGCCCGCCTCGCTGGCGTCGCCGATACGCGCGATCACCTCGCCGATCGCCAGCGTGTCGCCCTCCTGGGCGAGGATCTCGATCAGAGTGCCGTCCGCGTCGGCGTCGTAGGTCATGTTGGCCTTGTCGGTCTCGATCTCCACGAGCGGCTCGCCGCGCTTGACCTCCGCGCCCTCGTCCACGAGCCACTTGAGGACCGTGCCCTCCTCCATGGAGTCAGACAGACGCGGCATGGTGACTTCGCTGGCCATCCGGCTCCTCTCTAGAGGTCTCTGAAGGTGGCTCTCGCGGCCTGGATCACGTGTTCCTCGTGCGGGAACGCGGCCTGCTCGAGCGGCTTGGAGTAGGGCATGGGCACGTCGGCGCCGGTCACGCGCTGGACCGGGGCGTCGAGCCAGTCGAAGGCCTGTTCTTGGATCAGCGCGGCGAGGTTCGCGCCCACGCCTCCGTGCGGCCAGCCCTCCTCGACGATCACGGCGCGATTGGTCTTCTTGACCGACTCCAGGATCGTGTCGAGGTCGAGCGGACGAAGGGTGCGCGGGTCGATCACCTCGGCGTCGATCTCGTGCTCGTCCGCGAGCTGCTCGGCCGCCTTCTGTGCGGTGATCGCCATGCGCGAGATGCCGATGATCGTCACGTCCTCGCCCTCGCGCCGGATGGCGGCCTCGCCGAAGCGCATCGGCCCGCCGTTCTCAGGGACCTCGCCGCGCTGGCCGTAGAGCGTCTCGTGCTCGATGAACACGACCGGGTTGTCGTTCTTGATGGCCGCCTTGAGCAGGCCCTTGGCGTCGGCCGGTGTGCTCGGCACGGCGACCAGCAGGCCGGGCACGTGTAGGTAGAAGGCCTCCAGGCAGTGCGAGTGCGTTGGGCCGAGCTGATGGCCGGCGCCCTGGGGCATGCGGACCACGATCGGCACCTTGACCTGGCCGCCGAACATGTAGCGGATCGCCGCCGCGTGGTTGACGATCTGGTCCATTGCGAGCAGCGAGAAGTTGATCGTCATCAGCTCGACCACCGGGCGCAGGCCGAGCATGGCCGAGCCCACTCCCATGCCGACGATCGTGTTCTCCGAGATCGGCGTGTCGCGCACACGCTTCTCGCCGAACTCCTCGAGTAGTCCGGCGGTGACCTTGAAGGCGCCCTGGAATACGCCGATGTCCTCGCCCATGAGGAAGACGTTCTCGTCCTCGTTCATCTCTTCGCGCAGGGCCTGATTGAGGGCCTCGCGATAGCGCATGGTGGGCATCAGCCGCCGCCGCCCTGGGTGTCGCGGTCGTCGGCGCCGGGCTCGCCTTCGCCGGTGGCCTCCTCGGCGCCCTCGCCCTGCTGGGAGCCCTCTTGGTTCTGGTCCTTGGGAGTGCCGCCCTTGCGCGACCTGTGGTCGCCCACGCCGGCGTAGGCTGCGCCCTTCTCGGCCAGCTCGTGGGGCACCTCTCCGGCTTCGCGCTCGCGCTCGCCGCGGTGGACCTCCGGGGAGCGCTCGTCGACGGTCCACCAGGTGGGCACGTCCTCGTTGAGGACGTAGATGTCGTCGTAGAGCGAGTCGAGGTCGGGGAAGGGAGAGTCGTCGGCGAACTGGACCGCCTCGTCGACGGTCTCGAGAGCCTCCTCGTCGAACTTCTCGATGTCCTCCTTGGCGATCACGCCCTCGTCGACCAAGCGGTTGGCAAAAGCCTTGATCGGGTCGCGCTCACGCCACTCCTCGACCTCTTCCTTGGTGCGGTACTCCTCCGGGTCGGCCATCGAGTGGCCGCGGTAGCGGTAGGTCACCGCCTCGACCAGCTGCGGACTGCGGTCCTCGCGCGCGCAGCGAAGGGCCTCGGTCACGACGCTGTGGACATCGAGCGCGTCCATGCCGTCGCAGCGGGTGCCGGGCACGCCGTAGCCCTCGGACTTCAGCGAAAGGTCGGTGACCGCCGAATGGCGGTGAAGCGCGGTGCCCATGCCGAACTGGTTGTTGATGATCACGAAGACCACCGGCAGCTTCCAGAGCGCGGCGAGGTTCATGGTCTCGCCGAAGGTGCCCTGGTTGGTGGCGCCGTCGCCCATCATGGAGACGATCGCGTCGTCGGTCTCCATGTAATCGCAGGCGAGCGCCACCCCGGCGCTCAGCGGCAGCGAGCCGCCGACGATGCCGTAGCCGCCGAGAAAGCGCTTGTCCCAGTCGAACAGGTGCATGGAGCCGCCGCGCCCGGACGAGCAGCCGTCGACTCGGCCGAAGAGCTCGGCCATGACGGCCTTGGCCTCGGTGCCGCGCGCCAGAGCCTGACCGTGTTCGCGGTACGTCGACATGAGGTAGTCGGTCTCTCGCAGCGCCTGCGTGGCGCCGACGACGGTGGCCTCCTCACCGATGCACAGGTGCAGGAAGCCGCCGATCTTGGCCTTGGCGTACATCTCGCCCGCGCGCTCCTCGAAGCGGCGGATGAGCATCATCTTCCGGAGAACGGTGGTACAGGTCTCCTTGTCGGGGAGGTCGTGCTTGACCTCCCCGAGCTTGACCTCCTCGGTCGCCTCTACCTCGCCGGGCGCGACACCGTCACCGTTTTCCTCGGTCGCGCCCTGGTCGGCGGGTTTCGTCTCCCACGTAGCCATCGTGGTCGGACTGTACCCGGTGGACCGCGGCGACTACCGGCCAAACCCCCAGGTGGGGGGTGCCCCGCTCCCTGGGTCGACCAGGTCAGGTGGCGAGAGCCGCGGCGGCGTCCTCGAGCCGATCATCGCCCCAGAAGACCTGGTCGTCGACCACCACGCTCGGCACGCCCCTTACCCCGCGCTCATATGCCTCCGCGGTGGCGGCCCTGAGGCGGTCCTTGGTGGACTGCATCTCGATGCCCTTGAGGACCGCCTTCGGATGGAGCTCGCAGGCGGCGGCGGCGATCAGGATGTTGTCGATTTCACTGAGGTCCTTGCCGCCGGCGAAGGCCTGTCTGAAGGCGGCGAGGGCGAAGGCGACGGTGCGCCCGGCCTGGTGGGCGAAGGTGGCCGCGCGCATGGCGTAAAGGCCATTGTTGGGCCAGTTCTCGGGCCACTTCACGGGGAGGAGGCCGTAGCGCCCGGCGCGCTCCTCGATCTCGCGCATGCCTTGGTCGCGGGCGTCGGTGGTGGCCCAGGACCGCCCGCCGGTCTGCTGCCAGATACCCCCGAGGAGGATCGGTTGCCACACGGCGACGACAGGAAGCACCTGATGGATCCGCTCGGCGGCGAGCCAGGCGTAGGGAGAGCCGAGGTCGAAGTAGAAGACCGGCTGAGGGTCGGGCACCGCGAGTCAGTTCGAGGGGAGGGCGACGCAGCGGAAGGGGAGCTGAGCGGGGGTGTTGGCCTGACGGAAGGCGACTCCCTCCTGGTCAGGTACGACGACGACGACTTCGAGCTGCTCGGAGGGATCCATGCCGTTGCTTGCGTCTTGGTAGACGTTTGACGTCCATTCGCCCTCTGGGCTGATGATGCCTCCGACTTGGCCTAGCTCTTTCAACACGAAGTAGTCCGGGAGCCGTCTTCCCAGGTTTCCGCATGTCCTCGAGGCGCTTGCGAAGGCGGCGGCGGGCCGCGAGGCCTCTTCGATGCAGGCATCTGCCCTGGCCGTCGTGCCCTGGGGACACCGAACCTTCAGGTCTAGCGCGCTGAGTCCGCTCAACCGTTCCGCCCCGCGGGCGCTGGGCACTTGGCCGAGGGTTCCTTCCTTGATCTGCGCACCGGTCAGCGAGTCACGCTTGAGGTCTCGCCCCACGAGCCCTCGATTGCGAACGTCACGGCTCCGAAGGTCATTGTTCCGAATGTCGCGGCTACGGAGGCTGTTGTCCGCAACGTCCCCACTACCGAGACTCAGCGCAGCATAGGAGCTGCCTCCGATTGCGATGAAGAGCGCCAGGGTGGCGACCACGTTGGCGTAGGTCAGATGTCGAAGTAGGGAGCGGAGGCTGGTCATGGGGGAAAGGTGGTCGGGAGCATCAACACACGCGGAGCGGAGTTGCTTCGCGGAGCCTAGAGCCCGGTCACCAGTACACGGACGACTGACGACGTCCCTGTGGTGAACGGGTAGCCCCCCTCCACCGGCAACAGCACGCGGAAGCGGTAGCGCACGCGCCCCGTCGTGCCTCCGAACTCGTATGGGAACTCCCAACGCCCGTCGGAGTCGGAACGGACCGTCGAGAAGGTTCTCCACTGCCGCCGGAAGTGGGCCTGAACCTCGATGAGCTTGCCAGCCGTTGGTATCGGCCCGGTGCGCACCCGGCCTGTGAAGAGAACCGAATCACCGTTCAGCACCGTCGAACGGTCGACCTGGATGGTGCTCGCGGCCGGGACCAGGATGCGAACGACTGTCTCGGCCGCTCCGATTCTCCTCGAACCGTGGTATCGGAACCGGATTGCGCGGCTTCTTGTTGCCTTCAACCGGTAGCTGAACGACCCGTCGATTCCGGTCTGGAGAGTGCCCAGCAGCCTTGCTCTGGGATCGGCATCGAGCACTTCGACCGTCGCCGACTCGAGGGGCTGGCCGTCTTCGTTGGTCAGGCGTCCGCGCAGACGCACCTGGGATCCAAAGCTCGCCCGCAACCGGGGATCGAGGACGGCTACGCGTTTGCGGACGGTTCGTCGCCGGCCGCCGCGGTAGACGACTCTGCGCTTGATCTTGATCCGGCGCGCTCCGGCTCTGAGCTTCGTCGTCGCTCTGACCGGGAGCCGCAGCGAAGCCGCCCCGGCGTCCTTCGGTCCGATCGAAGCTTCGTTCCCGGCACGATCGATGGCGTGCGCGCGGAACTCGTAGAGGCCATTTCGGAAACGTTGATCATCGACGTAGGCGACGAGGCCGGGCGAGGAGAGTTTGGTGTCGATGCCGTGCCAAGCTGAGGTGCCCACCCGGCGAATCTCGATCTCGCCCGATACGACCCCTGAGTGCTTGTCGCTTGCGGTGATGGCGACCCGGAGGGGATCGCTGGGGTCGGGCGGCTCGAATGTGACGCTTGGAGCGATCGGGTCGTAGCGCATCTGCACCGTGCTGATCGCTGATTGACTGCGCTGATTGCCAGCGGCGTCCTCGAGCCAGACTCGGGCCGTGTAGTCCCCGGCTACCGGGAGGCTGAGTCCGCTCAGAGCGGAGACGTTCGCCGCGCGACGGCTGCCGCGCACGCAGCGCTCGGTCGAGCAGGCCTCCCAGTGCGCCGCGAAGATGGGCGCATGTTGGGCCGGGCTGCTGGTCCAATGCAGGTCGAACTCGTTCGTGGTCCGCCAGCTTTCGCCCCCGGTCAGCGCCGGTTGGATCGGATCCGGAGCGGTGTTGTCCACGCGCACCGTACGGAGAATCGAGGTCGGGTTCCCGGCGGAGTCGATAGCGGTCAGCCCGAGCGCATGCATCCCGTCTGGAAGTCCTTCTGTGCGATACGGCAGATTTCCCGTCGCAGGCGACGGGCATGGATTTCGTAGCGTTGGGTTGCAAGTGAACTCCTCGCGGGACTCGATCCCCGCAATCGAGCTCTGGAGCGCCCGCACCCCAGTGTTGTC
>JBEVKF010000019.1:0-10640 GCA_040509755.1 Thermoleophilaceae bacterium
TGTCTCGGGCGCGACTCGGCCGCAAGCGCAAGCTGCAGCGGCGTATCCTCGCGAGCGCCGAGCGGCGCACGCGCGGCAATCTCGACATCTACTGCGTCGCGGGCGGCGGCAGGCTGACAGTCGGCTACCCGACAAGGGCGCTGCAGAAGTCGCTCAAGCCAGTAGAACGCCGCCGGGTGCAGCGGCGGGTGGCATTGGTCTTAACCTCGAGTCCGCGCTTCTCACTCAACGGGATCGAGCGTGGCGACAGCTCACGTCGCGTACGCCGCCGGCTGGCGCACGAGCGCCGCCTGAGCGTCGGCAAGAGCCTCTGGTTCGTCGCGACCCGCGGTAAGAGCCGGGTGCTCGTGAAGGTCCGCGGCGGCAAGGTGCGTGCGATCGGGATGGGCAACCCGAAGCTCATCGAGACCCCGAAGGAGACGAAGCGCTTCCTCAAGAGCTGGACGCTGTGATCCAAGGGTCGTTGCACGAAACTTGAGGTATTCGCGCAACTTCTGGGGTACTTGCTCGTTTGTAGATCACACCACCTAGGTGGCCGGAGTGGTGCTGCTCCTCGCGGGAGGGCATCGAACGATGATCGAAGGGAGCAGGTCGAAGATGAGGAAAGCGATAAGACCGCGCGCCGCGCTGATGATGAGCGCCTTGGCGCTCGTCGTCGCGCTCTCGGCAGCGCCAGCTGCCAATGCGGCATTCCCAGGGGGCAATGGCCGGATCCTCTTCACGAGCAACCTCGCCGGGGGTCTGAGCGAGCTCTACACCATGAAGGCCAACGGCAAGAAGCTGAAGCGCCTCACCCGGAACAAGGGCGCCGACGGCGATGCGGCCTACTCGCCGAGCGGCAGGAAGATTGCGTTCGTCCGCGGGGAAAAGCGGGACGCCGAACTCTGGACGATGAACGCCAACGGCAGCGGGAAGCGCCAGCTCACCAACAACTCCTTCGCCGACGCCAGCCCCGCGTGGTCCCCCGACGGCCGGCGGATCGTCTTCCGCAGCTCGCGCGTGATCGCGCCCGACGTCGAGCCCAACCTCGACATCTGGGTGATCAACGCCGACGGAACGGGCGAGACTCGACTCACGAGCGCAGCAAGCGGCGGAGACGACGATCCGGTCTTCTCTCCCGACGGCACGAGGATCGCGTATCACTCGTTGCGCGGTACTCAGTCCGACATCTACGTGATGAACGCCGACGGCACGAATCAGCTGCCGGTGGCCCCGAGCGCATCAAACGAGTTCGATGTTGACTGGTCACCGAGCGGAGCGAAGCTCGTATTCGCATCCAACCGCAACGGCAACAGCGAGATCTACGTCATGAATGCCGACGGCACGGGCGAGAAGCGGGTGACCAGGACGTCCCGTGCGAACGAGGCCCTCCCGGTGTTCTCTCCCGACGGCAGCAGAATCGCCTTCCAGCGACGCCTGATCAGCGCATCGGGTGACATCACCCGCGCCGACGACGTGTTCGTCATGCGCTCCGGCGGCAAGGGCGTGAAGCGCCTCACCCGCTCTCGGGACTACGACGGGCGTCCGGATTGGCAGGCGCGCTAACGCGCATCCGGTTACCCCACAGCTTCGGTCGGGCGGGCCTGGCGGCTCGCTCGACCGGGTTGTGCGCTCGCGGCCTTGCGGGCGAGATAGAGGAGCACCAGCGAGAAGAGCAGGGACCCACTCAGCTCGAGCAGTTCCTCGGGCAGCATCTTCGCGAGGTAGGCGGGCTCCCCCAGCTCGCGCTCGACCTCTGAGGCCGACTGCCCCCCGCCTAATGACCCGGGACGCAGGCGCCCGTCCCACTCCCACACCTCGAGCACTTGCGAGACCCCCCAGCAAGCGGCCCCACCGATCCACGCCGCTCGCGCGGTTGTATTTCGAATCGAGCGCAGCACCCCCGCCCAGCCCACGACGGCCACCACGACCAACGGCAGAAACAGCACCTGCCAGTCGAAGTTGACCGCGGAGTCGATTGCCTCGTGGAGGCGCAGGACCTCGTCGAGTGCCATGAACGCCAGGACAACGCCGACCACTCGTAGCGACCGGGGCTTCGGGGCGCCGCGGGCCGCCGCCACGAAGGCCGCCGTCGCCGCCCAGAGCAACAGGGCACCGGAGAAGGCGGTGGGAATCGTCCCCTCCCTGTCGAGGTTGAGGAGCGGGAGCGAGACCAGCCCGACCGCGTGAGCGACCCCCGCGAGCCAGAGGACGAGCACGGCGCGAGCGCCGACGATCGCCGCGCGTCGAACGTCCACGCTGACCGCCGCGGCCCCAAGCTGGGCCGCCGCGGCCCGCGAGGCGGTGGCGCCCCCGGTGCTCAGCCCGCGCCGTCCGGCCGGCGCGGCACCAGCACCGCCCGCTTGAACTGAGCCACCAGCGTGCCGTCCTGCTTGAACACGCGCGTATGCACCTTGACGACGCCTCGGTCGGGCTTGGACTGCGAGGGGCGTACTTCGAGCACCTCCGACTCGCAGAACAAGGTGTCGCCGTGGAAGACGGGGGCCGGGTGTGTGAGCTCCTCGGTAGCGAGGTTGGCGATCGCCTTGCCTGACACGTCGCCCACCGACATCCCCAGCGCGAGCGAATACACGAGCGGGCCCACCACCACGTTGCGGCCCTGCTGCGATGCCGCCGCATAGACGTCGTTGATGTGCAGCGGATGGTGGTTCATGGTCAGCAGGCAGAACATGTGGTCGTCTGCCTCGGTGACGGTCTTGGCCGGCCAGTGCTTGTACACCGCGCCGACCTCGAACTCCTCCAGGTAGCGCCCGTAGCGCCGCGCGCCCGACGCCTCGCGCTCGGCCTGGCCTGTTTCGATTCCCTGCGTCTCGGTCTCAGTCATGGACCGCCAAATCTAGACGGCCCGCTAGGTTTCTCGCCCCATGCGCAACCCCAGAGACTTTTTCAAGCCGCTGGCGGTCGAAGCCCCCCAGCCGCTTCGCGAGATCCCCTTCCAGCCCTCGCGGATGATTCACTTCCTCGACTTCTCGAACGAGAAGATGGCCGCCAAGGCGCCCGAGATCGCCGGCAAGACCGACATCCTCCTGGGCAACCTCGAGGACGCGGTCCCGGTCGACCGCAAGGAGGCCGCGCGCGCGGGGCTGATCCGCGTCGCCAAGGAGGCGGATCTCGGAACGACGGCCCTGTGGTCGCGCGTGAACTCGCTCGAGAGCCCCTGGGTCCTCGACGACCTGACACAGCTCGTCACCGAGATCGGCCACAAGCTGGAGGTGATCATGGTGCCCAAGGTCGAGGGCGCCTGGGATATCCACTACGTCGACCGCCTGCTCGCCCAGCTCGAGGCCAAGGCCGGGCTCGAGCGCCCGATCCTCGTGCACGCGATTCTCGAGACGGCGCAGGGCGTCGTGAACCTCGAGGAGATCGCCACCGCGAGCCCCCGCATGCAGGGCATGAGCTTCGGACCCGCCGACCTCGCGGCCTCGCGCCGGATGAAGACCACGCGCGTGGGCGGCGGCCATCCGGGCTACAAGGTGATCGCCGATCCCGACCCCGCCGATCCCGAGGCGCCGCGCGCCACAGCCCAGCAGGACCCCTGGCACTACTCGATCGCGCGCATGGTCGATGCCTGCACGAGCGCCGGCCTCCTGCCCTTCTACGGCCCCTACGGCGACATCAAGGACACCGCCGGCTGCGAGGCGCAGTTTCGCGCGGCCTTCCTGCTCGGCTGCGTGGGCGCCTGGTCGCTCCATCCCGCACAGATCGAGATCGCCAAGCGGGTCTTCTCCCCCGCTCCCGACGAGGTCGCCTTCGCGCGGAAGGTGATCGAGGCCATCCCCGACGGCCGCGGGGTCCACATGATCGACGGCAAGATGCAGGACGACGCCACCTGGAAGCAGTGCAAGGTCATGGTCGACCTGGCCGAGCAGCTGGCCGCGAAGGACCCCGAGCTCGCCGAGGCCTACGGCCTCGCGCGAGCGAGCGCCCCGGCGTGAGGTTCTTCGAGTACGAGGCCCGCGAGGTCGTCAAGCGGGCCGGCATCCCGGTCACCGATTTCGGCTTTGCCACCAGCCCCGACCAGGCGCGCGAGATCGCCGAGCGGATCGGAGGCCCAACGGTCATCAAGTCGCAGGTCCTGACCGGCGGTCGGATGAAGGCCGGCGGCGTCAAGTTCGCCGATACCCCCGACGAGGCGGCGGCCCACGCCGCGGACATCCTGGAGCTCGAGATCAACGGGCACATGCCGCGCGGCGTCCTCGTCGATCCCAAGGCCGAGATCAAGCAGGAGTACTACGCAGGCGTGGTCTGGGACGGCCTGCGCAAGCGCCCCGTGATGATCTTCTCCCCGGTCGGCGGCATCGACGTCGAGCAGGTCGCCGAGGAGCAGCCCGACAAGGTGGGCCGCCGCCACTTCTCCACGCTGCAGCCGTTCAGCGACTTCATGGCCAAGGAGGTCGTCGCCTCCACGGGCGTCAGCGCCCGCGCGCTCACCCGCATCACACCCATCCTCGCCCGGCTGGCGAAGCTCTTCCTCGCGCGCGACATGACGCTGGCCGAGATCAACCCGCTCGGCGAGCTCCAGGACGGCTCGTTCGTCGCTCTCGACGCGCACATGGACATGGAGAACGAGGCCCGCCCGCGCCAGAGCGCGCTGCTGGCGGACCTTGGCGTGGGCGACGAGGAGACGCGCCAGGCTCGTGAGCCCACCCCCTTCGAGCTCGCGGGCGAAGAGGTTGACGGGATGGACCACCGCGGCGTCGCCGGCAACGTCACCGAGTTCGACGGAAACCTGGGCCTCGTGATCGGGGCCGGCGGCGGCTCGCTCACGCTCTTCGACGCCGTGCGCGCGCAAGGCGGGGAGCCGGCGAACTACTGCGAGATCGGCGGCAACCCGTCGGTGCGCAAGGCAGCGGGGCTGGCCCGACTGGTACTCCAGAAGCCGGGCGTCGACAAGATCGCCGTGATGATGTCGATCGTCTCCAACACGCGCGTGGACATCGTCGCCCGCGGCGTGATCAAGGCCTGCCTCGAGCTCGGCTTCGACCCGGGTGAGAAGGTCGCGATCTTCCGCATTCCCGGCGCCTGGGAGGACGAGGGCTTCAAGATCCTCGAGAAGTACGGCGTCGAGTACTGCGACCGGTCGGTCTCGATGCACGAGGCGGCGCGCCGAGCGGTCGAGAAGATCCAGCCGGCATGAGCATCCTCATCGACAGGAACACCACCTTCATCGTCCAGGGCATCACCGGACGCGAGGCGGTCAACCTCACGCGCGAGTGCCTCGACTACGGCGCCGGCGCCAAGGTCGTGGGCGGCGTCACGCCCGGCCGCAAGGGGCGCGACGTCCACGGCGTACCGGTGTTCGACACCGTCGGCCAGGCCGTCGAGCACCACGGCGCCCCGATCAAGGGCTCCGTGGTCACGGTGCCGCCCGCCTTCACGAAGGACGCGGTGTTCGAGGCGATCGAGAACGGCATCGAGCTGATCGTGATCGTGACCGAGCGCATCCCGCGCGGCGACGTCGCGCAGATGGTGGAGCTCGCCGGCCTGCGCGGCGCCCGCATCATCGGCCCGAACTGCCTCGGGATCATCGTTCCCGACGAGATCAAGATGGGCGGCATCGGCGGGCCGGCCAAGGACGCCGCCAAGGCCTACACGCCCGGCCCCGTGGGCGTGATCTCGCGCTCGGGCGGCATGACCACCGAGATGTCCTCCACCCTGAGCGCGGCCGGCCTCGGCCAGTCCACGGCCGTCTCGATCGGCGGCGACGCGATCATCGGCTCCACCTACGCCGAGCTGATGCCGCTCTTCGAGGCCGACGAGCCGACGCAGGCGATCGTCATCTACACAGAGCCCGGGGGGCGAATGGAGGCGGAGCTGGCCGAGTGGGTGGTCGAGCACGACTCGCGCCTGCCGATCGTGGCGTTCATGGCGGGGCGCTTCATGGACGAGATGCCCGGCATGAGCTTCGGCCACGCGGGCACGATCGTGGAGGGCAAGGAGGACACGGCCACCGAGAAGATCGCGCGGCTCGGCTCAGCCGGAATCGTCGTGGCGGAGGAGATCTCCGAGATCCCGGGCCTGGTCAAGGAGCGCATCGGAGGGGTGGCCGCATGAGCGAGCACCACGGGATCTTCATCGCCGTCGAGGTCGCCGACTCCGCCCGCGCCGATGCCGAGCTTGCGAGAAAGCTCGAGGAGGCCTGCCCAGTCGACATCTTCGCTGCAGAGCCGCATGGCGTGCGGATCGTGGAGGAAAACCTCGACGAGTGCGTGCTCTGCGGGCTGTGCCTCGATGCCTCGCCGCCCGGCACGGTGCGCGTGGTCAAGCTCTACGACGACGGCGCGCTGCTCGAGCGCTGAGGACCCGGCGGCCCCGCTCAGGCGCGAGCGAGCTGGCGCTGAATGACGTTTCCGAGCAGCCGGGTCACCGCTGCGTCGCCGGTGACGCGCACGTGGCCATGCTCAAACGCGTCGGCCCAATCCTTGAGCGTGCCTTCCTCGGCCAACTCGTTGAACTGAGCCCGGCCCACCGCGACGTCGATGCGGGCGTCTCCGGCCGGATCGCGGGTGACCTTCGGTCCCGGGACCTCCACGCGCCAGATCGGGGCGTCCCCGCCGCGGGCACGCAGCTCCACGCGCATGACGAGCTTGAGCTGGCCGAGCGACGGGACCTGCTCGGTGAGCCTCGCGATCGCCTGCTCGATCAATGCCTTGGTCTGTGTCGCCGACATCAGATCCGGTTGCGCTCGAGCAGCTTCTTCCCGATCACCATGCGCTGGATCTCCGAGGTGCCCTCGCCGATCAGCAGCAGCGGCGCGTCGCGGTAGAGGCGCTCGATCTCGTACTCCTTCGAGTAGCCGTAGCCGCCGTGGATGCGAAATGAGTCCTCGACGACCTCCTTGCCGATCTCCGAGGCAAACAGCTTGGCCATGCCGGCCTCGAGGTCGGAGCGCTCGCCCGCGTCCTTGAGTCGCGCGGCCTTCATGGTCAGCAGCCGGGCGGCCTCGATCTTGGTCGCCATGTCGGCGAGCTTGAACTGGACCGCCTGATGCTGAGCGATCGGCTTGCCGAAGGTCTTGCGCTCCTGCGAGTAGCGCAGCGCCAGCTCGAGCGCGCGCTGCGCGATGCCCACGCCGCGGGCTGCCACGTTCACCCGACCCACCTCGAGCGCGTCCATCATCTGGCCAAAGCCCTTGTGCAGGCCGTTCTCCTCGCCGCCCAGGATGCGGTCGGGCGCACAGAAGTAGCCGTCGTAGACGAGCTCGGTCGACTCGACGCCCTTGTAGCCCATCTTCTTGATCTGCGGGGGGACCGTCAGCCCGGGGTTCTCGGCCTCGCCCGGGGTCTTCTCGGTGAGAAAGCAGGTCATTCCGCGGTGTGGCGGGTCTGCCTTCGGATCGGTCTTCATGAGCACGAACACGAGCCCCGAGCGCAGCCCGTTCGTGACCCACATCTTCTGGCCGTTGAGCTCCCAGTGGCCGTCATCCGTCTTCTTGGCGGTCGACTTGATGCCCTGGACGTCGGAGCCGACCTCCGGCTCGGACAGCGAGAACGCGGCGCGCAGCTCGCCCGTGGCCATTCGCGGGAGAAACTCCTTCTTCTGCTCGTCGGTGCCAAACTTCAAAAGCAGGTGAGAGCCGATGAAGTGGGTGTTGACGATCCCGGAGATCGAGATCCACCCGCGCGAGAGCTCCTCGACGATCATCGCGTAGGTCGTCAGGTCGAGCCCCATCCCGCCGTGCTCCTCCGGAATGGTCACGCCGAAGAGCCCGAGCTCCTTCATCTGCTCGACCACGTCCTCGGGGAACTTGTCCTCGTGGTCGTGCTCCTCGGCGATCGGGAGGACCTCGTTGTCGACGAACTGGCGCACCATCTCGGTGATCGCCTTCTGCTCGTCGGTCTTCTCGGTGTAGGGGTTCGTGGCGATGGCCATCGCGCCCCGCTAAGGATACTGCGGCGCTTGCGCGCTAGTAGCCGTTGGGATGGCGGGCTTCGAAGGCGCTCGAGCGGCGCAGCGACCTGCTCCAGCGCGGGCCGCTGCGCGGGCCGGGAGCGTCCGCGTCGCGCATCGAGGTGTCGAAGCGCAGGCCGGCCACCACGATGTACGCGTGGCCGCCGTGAGCATAGACGGTGATCCACTGGCCCGGGCCCGACTCGCCCCAGTCCATCAGGGCGCCGGAGGGGAGCGCGGAGCGCAGGAAGCGCCCGCCATAGAGAGCGTAGGAAACGGCGCCCGAGCAGTCGTAGCCCCTGTCGAGGCGGCTCGAGTAGGGCTTGTGGCCGCCACCGTAGATGTAGGGCTTCTCGACGAGCCGGTTGGCCGCCTCGATCACGCGTTTGACGCGCGTGGGTGCCGAGGCCGGGGCGATCACACGGCCGGCCACCAGCGTCGCCTCTTCTGGCGGCGGTGGCGGCGGCTCGAACGTGGCTCCGCCCGTGCCCGAGGCGGCCGAGGCATTCCCGGCGAGACCCATTACGAGCAGGCAGGCGGCCGCACACACGGCGCACAGCAACTTGATGTAGCTAACGGAGGGCGGCATTCTCTTTCGTACGCCTGCGGGGTTAGCTGACGGGCTCGCGCTGAAAGAGCTTGCGCGCCTCCTGAACTGGATCCAGGAGATTTGCCCCAGTGGCCAAGGCCACCTTTGGTTCCCCCGCTCCGCACTAGGCGGATTCGGCGTGATCGCGAGGCTACCAGATGTTTCGGCGATGTTGCCTCGAGTGTCCAGTGAATGTCCAGAACCATTCGCGCCTGCCGTACCGGCTCCTCCCCGCTATGTGCAAACCTCGCCGCCGTGAACTTCGCGCTCGACGTGGTGGACGCCGCGGATCCGTCGCGTCTCGCGCTGATTGCCCTGGCGGCCGACGGCGAGCGTCGCGAGATCGTCTTCGGCGAGGTGGCGGACCGCTCGGCGCGGCTGGCGGGAGCGCTGGCAGGACGAGGGATCGGCCGCGGCGACGTCGTCATGACGCTGATTGGCAACCGCCCCGAATGGGCCTACGCGATGGTCGCGTGCTGGCGCCTCGGCGCGGTTGCCCAGCCGTGCACCGAGCAGCTGCGCTCGTCCGACCTTCGCACGCGCATGGAGCTGGTGGATCCGCGCGCCGTCGTGGCCGACGAGCGCGACCTCGCCACGCTCGAGCAAACCGGCTTCGACGGCGAGATCCTGGTCCTTCCCGACGATCGCCTGCTCGATGGCTGCGAGCCGGCACCCGCGGCGCAGCTCGGCCCCGGGGACCCGGCGCTGATCGTGTTCACCTCCGGGACCTCGGGGCAGCCCAAGCCGATCCGGCACGGGGCGCGCTACCTCGAGGGTCAGCGCGTGCAGGCCGAGCACTGGTACGGCGTCCGCGACGGCGACCTGTGCTGGTGCACCGCTGCCAGCGGATGGTCACTGTCGGCCCGCAATGCCTTCGTGGCCGCGTGGCTGCGCGGCGGCGCCGCGGTGCTGCAGGACCGCCGCTTCGACCCTGCCGAGCGCCTGGAGGTGCTCGAGCGCGAGCGCGTCGACGTGCTCTGCAGGTCCCCCACGGAGTACCGCGCGATCGCCAAGCGCTGCGAGCTGGGCCCGCTTGCCGCGCTCCGCCACGCCGTCGCGGCCGGCGAGCCGCTCAACCCCGAGGTGGTGCGAGCGTGGGAGGAGGGCGTCGGGGTGGCTATCCACGACGGCTACGGCCAGACCGAGACCGGCCACCTGACCGGCATGCCGATCGGGCCGCCGGTGCGGCCCGGCTCGATGGGCCGGCCGCTGCCGGGATTTCGCGCCTGGGTCGACGCGGGCGAGCTTGTGATCGACCCCTCGACCGTGCCGACCTTCTTCATCGACGGCCCGCGCGACGAGCCCTGGCACACCGGCGACCGCATTCGCGAGGACGAGGACGGCTACCTCTGGTTCGAGGGCCGCAGCGACGATGTGATCATCTCGGCCGGCTACCGCATCGGCCCCTTCGAGGTCGAGTCGGCGCTCATCTCGCATCCGGCGGTGGCCGAGGCGGCGGCGGTGGCAGCGCCGGACGAGGTGCGCGGACAGGTGGTTCGGGCGGTGATCGTCCTGCGCGACGGCTACGAGCCGGGCGAGCGCCTGGCCGAGGAGCTCCAGGAGCACGTGAAGGGGCAGACGGCGCCCTACAAGTACCCACGCGTGGTCGAGTTCGCGGCCGAGCTCCCGAAGACGCCGAGCGGGAAGATCAAGCGCGCGGAGCTGCGCGGCGACTCGCCCGCCTGGGCCGCCAGGGCCGCCAGGGCCGCCGCGACCATGCCAGCCCCCGGGGCGCCCCCGGGCGGACACGATTGTCGACTTACCGGTCCCGGGGCCCGCTAACTCGACAATGGACGCCGGCGACGGCCGCGCCCGGGCCGCTAGCCCGCCGCCGCGAGGCGCTCGAGTGAGCGCTCCATGTTCTGGGCCACTTCGCGCTTTCCAAAGGCGCGGATAACCAGGCCGCGGATGCGCCCGGCGGGCTCTTGGCGGGAATGCAGCCTGACCCGCGTGCCCTCACCCTCGGGCTCGAGCCGGATCTCGAAGAGGGTCTCCGAGGCAAACCGCGGCGCCGGCTTGCCGTCGAGGCGCTCGGCCTCGTGGCGCCACGCGAGCACGCGGCCCTCCTCGCGTTCCACAACGACCTGGTCGACTTCGGAGCGCTTCTTGCCCCAGCGCCCGTAGATCCGCTGCCTGCGGCCCACCCCCTCGCCTTCGAGCA
>JBEVKF010000020.1:0-10213 GCA_040509755.1 Thermoleophilaceae bacterium
GTCCGGAAATTCTCGCCGTCCTCGGCCAGCTCCCAGCGACCCTCGATCCTGTTGCCATCGTCACTGATGGTCGCGGTGAAACGCTGCGAGAAGGGCTCGCCGTCGCGCCAGAGCTTCCACTCGCCGTTCCCGATGCTCATCTCATACACGCGGCAGACTCCTCGCTCGTCGGTGTAGAGCTGGTAGTAGGTCCCGTTGGCGGCGTCGCAGCCGATGACGCAGACGCCGTCGGGCGCCTCGGGCATCTCGACCATCGAACGCTCGAGCAACAGCTGGTTGCCCTCCATCCACCCGAAGGTGGTTCGCGCCTCGCCCGGCCACGGCTCGCCGCCAGGCGGGATCGCCTCCATCGTCCACTCGCCGATCAGGACTTCGAGCTCCTTGAGCGCGTCCTCCGCGGTTGGCTGATCGATCATCCTTTCTCCCTTCAGGCGGCCCGCTGGTAGACCTGCACGATCACGCCATCGGAGCCGACAGACCTCACCTCGATCAGCTCGAGCGGATTCTTGGCGGTGTGATCCCGGAAAAGTCGCTTCCCCTTCCCGAGCACGACCGGGAATACCATCAGCCGCAGCTCGTCGACGAGGTCCGCGTCGAGCAGGGTCTTGAGCAGCTTGGCGCTGCCCGCGACCAGGATGACGCCGTCGATCTGCTCCTTCAGCTTGGTGATCTCCCCGACGGCGTCGCCGCTCAGCACCGTCGTGTTCTGCCACTCCGCGTCCTCTAGCGAATTCGAGACCACGTACTTGGGCATCGAGTTGAACTTGTCCGCGAACTCACCCTCGCGCGAGGGCCAGGCGGCCGCGAACTCCTCGTAGGTGGCGCGGCCGAGCAGCTGGGCATCGGCCTCCATGGTCTCGTCGGTCTTGAACTTGTCGCCGTCCTCGCCGCGCTCGAACTCGAACGCCCAGCCGCCGCGCTCGAAGTTCTCGGAGCCGCCCGGGTCCTCGAAGACTCCGTCGACGGTCACGAACTCGGTCACCACGAGCTTCCCCATTTCACATCCTCCTCTCAGTCCGGCTGCCAGTTATGACGGCCCCGCCCCGGGAAACTAATCGGCAGACCGACTCTTCCGGTTGCTTACGGCTAGCCATCTGACTGCCTCTTCCCCGATAATCTCCCGATGAACGAGGAACGAGACCAGGCGGCAGGCGACAGAGAGATCGCGATCGCCAGGGAGATCATCGACCGCAGCCTCTACATGGTGATCGCCACCGCCGACCCGTCGGGTCAGCCCTGGGCATCGCCCGTCTACTTCGCGCCGTCCGGGAACCGAGACTTCTTCTGGGTCTCGGAGCCCGACGCGACGCACTCCCTCAACCTGCGCGACCGGCGCGAGGTCGGGATCGTGATCTTCGATTCGTCGGTGGCGATCGGCAAGGGCCAGGGGGCCTACGTCCTCGGCGTCGCCCGAGAGCTGCCCGCTCACGAGACCGCCGAGGGGATCAAGATCTTCTCCAAGCGCTCGGTCGGCCACGGCGGCGGCGAGTGGAGCGTCGAGGACGTCAGTCCGCCCGCCCGGCATCGCCTCTACCAGGCGACCGCCGAGGCCCACTACGTGCTGGACGAGCACGACCATCGCGTCGAGGTGCGCCTCTGAAGGCGGTCGTCGCCCGCGAGCTGGGAGGGCCGGAAGTCCTCGAGCTCCAGGAAGTCGAGCCACCGGAGCCGGTTCAGACCGAGGTGCTGATCCGGATCGCGGCCTCCGGCATCAATCCGGTCGACTACAAGACGCGCCGCTACGGCGGCAACCCGAGGGCGGTGGGCGAGCCGCCCTTCATCCTCGGCTGGGACGTGGCTGGGATGGTAGAGGAGACCTCCCGCTCGCTCACCCGCTTCGCCGTCGGCGACCGGGTCTTCGGCATGCCCCGGTTCCCGCGCCTCGCCCGCGCCTACGCCGAGTACGTCACCTCGCCCGCCCGCCAGCTCGCACGAACACCGGACGCGCTCACCGACGAGCAGGCGGCCGGCCTGCCGCTCGCCGGCCTCACCGCCTGGCAGGCCCTCGTCGACCTCGCCGGCGTGGGGGACGGGGACCGGATCCTGATCCACGCCGCCGCCGGTGGAGTCGGCCACCTCGCCGTACAGATCGCGAAGGCTCGCGACGCCTACGTATTCGGCACCGCCCGCGCCGCCAAGCACGATTTCCTGCGCGAGCTCGGCGTCGACGAGCCGATCGACTACACGACCACGCCCTGGGAGCAGACCCTCTCGGACCTCGACCTCGTCCTCGACCCCATCGGCACGGGCGACTACGGCCTGCGCTCGCTCGAGACCCTGCGCGAGGACGGGCTCCTGATCGTCGTGCCGGGCGGCGTCTCCGAGGCCGTCGCCGCCGCGGCGCGGGAGCAGTCGAAGCGAGCGAGCGGCATCCAGGTCGAACCCGACTACTGCGGCCTCGAGGCGCTCGCCACGCTCGCCGAGGAGGGCAAGCTCAGCGTCGCGATCGACGAGACCTTTCCCCTAGCCCAGGCCTCAGAGGCACATCAGCGCCTCGAGGATGGCCGAACGCAGGGGAAGATCGTGCTCGTTCCCTAACCAGCTGGGCGGGAGAGCGCGATTGCGATCGCCACGTAGGCCTGGGGATTGAGCGCCAGGCCGACGTGGGTCCCGCGCACCTCGACGTTGTCGGCGTAGGGGACCACGCACGACTGCCAGCGAACGACGCCGTCTTCCCTCGAATAGATGCTGGTCAAGCTGACGCCGTCGGGAAACGGGGCGGCGTAGTCGCGCGTGAACGAGCAGCGGCAGTCCTCGGTCAGGCAGCCGTTGCGTCGACCATCGGCGCTGCGCCGGTGCCAGGCCCGGACCAGGCTCACGGCGGCGGCCGTCGGGGCGCTGATCGCAAGCTGCTCACTCAGCCCTCCACCGAGGCCGATCACGTGTGAGACCAGCTCCGGCCGGCGAGTCGCCAGGGCCTTGGCCTGGTGCGCGCCGCGGCTGTGGCCGATCAGGGCGACGCGGCGGCCGCTCTCGCCGGCCAGGGCCCCCGCCCGAGCCTCGAGCCGCTCCATGATGCGCTCCGAGCAGCCGGTGTTGGTCAGCAATCCGATCCCGGCGGGTCGGTAGCCGATCGTTCGCAGCCAGATCGCCATCGGCGCCAGCGTGTAGTCGCCGGCGAGGAAGCCGGGCAGCAGAACGACCTGGCGGCCATCGCCGCGCGGAACGTCCCGACCCCGAAGCACGGGGTGGGCGAGCAGACGCAGCGCATCCAGCTGCCAGCGCAGCTCGCCAAGATGGTTGCCCCACCAGCGGGGCTCGCCTTGCTCGGTGCTCGGGTCCTCGCTCAATGCCGGCATCGCACGACCAGTATCGACCCCTCGGCGGCGGGGCGGTTGTGCTCGTCACACAAGCGGCCCCGCGAAAGTTCCCCCGCCGCACCCAACGACGCGGATCACGCGTGCTTGCTTCCCCCACAGCCCAGGCGTAGGGTGGTCGGGTGACGAGCACCTCGGTAGCCGCCGCTACGGATGGCGAGGCCGCCGCCCCGGCCGACCTCGGCAAGGCCCTGGGAACCGACTACTTCCTGCTGCGCGAGGACCTGACCAGCTCGGAGCTCGACTACCTGACCCGGACGCGGACCTTCGTCGAGGACGAGGTGCTCCCGGTGATCAACGACTACTGGGAGCGGGCGGAGTTCCCGCTGGGGCTCTGCCGGCGGCTCGGCGAGCTCGGCCTGGTCGGCGACGGCCTCGAGGGCTACGGCTGCCCCGAGATGAGCCCGATGGCGGCCGGGCTGGTCAACATGGAGCTCAGCCGGGGCGATGGCAGCGTCGGGACCTTCCTCGGCGTTCAGGCCGGCCTGGCGATGCGCTCGATCCACCTGCTCGGATCGGAGGAGCAGAAGGAGCGCTGGCTGCCGCAGATGGCCCGCGTGGAGAAGCTCGGCGCCTTCGCGCTCACCGAACCCAATCACGGTTCCGACTCGGTGGCGCTCGAGACGACCGCCCGTCGGGAGGGCGACGAGTTCGTGATCGACGGCGCGAAGCGATGGATCGGGAACGGGACGGTCGCGGACGTGGTCGTGGTCTGGGCCCGCGATCTGGAGGACGGCCAGGTCAAGGGCTTCCTGGTCGAGCCGCCAACGCCGGGATATGAGGCCAGCGTGATCGAGGGCAAGGGGTCGGTGCGTGCGATCTGGAACGCCCAGATCGAGCTCGACGGCGTCAGGGTGCCGGCCGAGAGCCGGCTGCCGGGGGGCCGTAGCTTCAAGGACACCGGGCGAGTGCTGGCGGCGACGCGCACGACCTGCGCCTACGCGGCGCTGGGGCACGCCGTCGGCGCATATGACGCTGCGCTCACCTACACGCGGTCCCGCTCGCAGTTCGGCAAGCCGCTCGCGAGCTTCCAGATCGTTCAGGAGAAGCTCGTGCAGATGCTGGCCGAGATCACAGCTATGCAGCTCTATTGCGTGCGCATCGCCCGGCTCACCGCCGAGCAGCAGCTGTCGGACACCATCGCGGCCCTGGCCAAGCTCAACAACACGGTCAAGGCTCGCCAGGTGGTGGCCGAGGCGCGCAACCTGCTCGGCGGCAACGGGATCCTGCTCGAGCACCACGTGATGCGCCACATGCTGGACATGGAGGCGATCTACACCTTCGAGGGAACGGAGGCGATTCAGACGCTCGTGGTCGGGCGTGATATCACCGGCGAAGGCGCGTTCGTGTAGCGACGCGGTACGAGCGGAACGAGGGGAAGCAAGGATGGAGAGCGCGACGAGCAATCAAGCGGCTGCGACCGGGGCGAACGGCGTCCCGGATCACCGCGACCTGAGCGCGCCCCTCGACGTCCTGTTGACGGAGGCCACCTACAGTCCGCGCCAGCGATTCTTCGCCGGGGACGCGACCCTCAGGCTCGGTTCATCTCTCCTGCGGCGACCGCGAACCGTCGCACGCCGGGCAGCCGGCCTGGCCCGAGAGCTCGGCCGGATCGCGGCGGGCGACGCCGAGATCGAGCCGCCTCGGGGCGACCGCCGCTTCGGCGGTCCGATCTGGCAGGAGAACCCGGTGTTTCACCGCCTGATGCAGGCGTACCTGGCGACCGGCGGTGCGCTGGACGGGCTGATCCGCGACGCCGACCTCGACCTCCAAACCGAGCGCCGGGTGCGCTTTCCAGTCGAGAACGTCTACGACGCACTCGCCCCGACCAACTTCCCGTGGTCGAACCCGGCCGTGATCCAGGCCGCGGTCTCCACGCGAGGCGCGAGCGTCGTTCGCGGGGCCACTCACCTTGCCTCCGACATGCGAACGCCGCCCCGGCTGCCGTCGATGGTCGACACGTCCAAGTTCGAGGTGGGCGGGAACCTCGCTGTCACCAAAGGCTCGGTGATTCGGCGTGAGGACGTCTTCGAGCTGATCCAGTACGCGCCGCAGACTGACGAGGTCCGCTCCGTGCCCCTCCTGCTGGTGCCCCCGATGATCAACAAGTACTACATCGCGGATCTGGCGCCGGGTCGCAGCCTGGTCGAGTATCTGGTGCAACAGGGGCAGCGGGTGTTCGTGATCTCGTGGCGCAACCCCGAGGCGGAGCACGGCAGCTGGGGGCTCGACACGTACGCCGAGGCGATTCTTGCGGCGCTCGATACGGCTTGCCAGGTCGGGGATTCGGAGCAGGCTCAGCTGCTCGCCTTCTGCGGCGGCGGGATCGCCGGCGCCTGCGTCGCCGGTCATCTGGCGGCGCGCGACGAGCAGGAGCGGCTCGCTGGGCTGACGCTCGGCGTCTGCGTGCTCGACAACGAGCAGGCGGGGGTTCCGAGCGCGTTCGTCAACCGCGACATCGCCCGGGCGGCGCTCGCCGTCTCCGCCCGCAAGGGCTACCTCGACGGCAGTGCACTCACGGAGGTGTTCGCTTGGCTTCGGCCCAACGACCTGGTCTGGTCGTACGTGGTCAACAACTACCTGCTCGGACAGCGGCCGCCGGCGTTCGACATCCTCTTCTGGAACCAGGACGCGACACGCCTGGCGGCGGGCCTGCATCGCGACTTCATCCAGATCGCGCTCGACAATCCGCTGGTCGAGCCGGGAGAGCTCGAGCTGCTCGGCACGCCGATCGACCTCTCAAAGGTGACGGTGGACAGCTACGTCGTCGCCGGCATCGCCGATCACATCACTCCCTGGGAGAACTGCCAGCGGACGACGGTGATGCTCGGAGGCGATACTCGCTTCGTGCTCTCCACCAGCGGTCACATCGCGGCGATCGTCAACCCGCCGGGGAACAAGAAGGCGAGCTTCCGGGTGGCCGAGGAAGGCGATCACGCCGATCCGGAAGGCTGGCTCGTCCGGGCGGAGAAGCGACCGGGCAGCTGGTGGGAGGACTGGAACGCCTGGCTCGCCGAGCGCTCGGGCCCGATGCGGGAGGCGCCGCAAGGGCTTGGCAGCCGTGAGTACACGCCGAAGGGAAAGGCGCCGGGCACCTACGTGCTCGCGGACTGAGGGAGTGGCGCCGTGAACCTCGCAGAGATGCTCACTCAGAGCGTGGCACGCGATCCGGACCGGACGGCCCTTCGGCTCGATGACGCGGAGCTGACCTACGCCCAGGTTGACGATGCGAGCGCCCGTGCCGCCGGGCTGCTGCGCGCGAGGGGGGTCGAGCCGGGCGACCGGGTCGGGGTCATGCTGCCCAACGTTCCGTACTTCCCCGTCTGCTACTACGGCGTGCTCCGCGCGGGCGGCGTGGTGGTGCCGATGAACGTGCTGCTGAAGGGTCGCGAGGTGGCCTTCTATCTGGGCGACCCGGAGGCGAAGCTCTGCTTTGCCTGGCACGGCTTCGCCGATCAAGCGGAGTCCGGAGCGGCCGAGGCCGGCGCCGAGCTGGTCGTGGTGGAGCCGGGCGAGTTCGAAGGGTTGCTCGCCCAGGCCGATGCCGGCGACGAGGTCGTCGATCGCGCGGCCGAGGACACCGCCGTGATCCTCTATACGTCGGGCACCACCGGGACCCCGAAGGGCGCCGAGCTCACCCACTCCAACCTCGTCCGAAACGTGGAGACGAGCACCGCCCTTTTCGACATCACTTCGGACGACGTGATCCTGGGCGCACTGCCGCTCTTCCACTCGTTCGGGCAGACCTGCAGCCTGAATACCTCGATGCACGCCGGCGCCTGCCTGACGTTCATCCCCCGCTTCGACCCCGGCAAGGCGCTCGAGATCATCGAGCGAGACCGTGTGACCGGCTTCCAGGGCGTGCCGACGATGTACGCGGCGATGCTCGCCTACCCCGAGCGCGAGAGCTTCGACGTCTCGACCCTTCGCATCTGTGTCTCGGGCGGCGCGGCGATGCCGCTCGAAGTGATGCGCGGCTTCGAGGAGGCGTTCGGATGCGTGGTGATCGAGGGCTACGGCCTCTCGGAGACCTCGCCAGTGGCTTCCTTCAACCACCCGGACAGGGAGCGGAAGCCCGGCTCGATCGGGACGCCGGTGGAGGGGGTCGAGATGAGGGTGGTGGACGAGGACCGCAATCCGGTGCCGGACGGCGAGGTCGGCGAGGTTGCGATCCGCGGCCACAACATCATGAAGGGGTACTGGCGCAAGCCGGAGGCCACGGCCGCGGCAATCGACGCGGACGGCTGGTTCTACACGGGAGACATGGCCCGGGTCGATGACGACGGGTACTTCTTCATCGTCGATCGCAAGAAGGATCTGATCATCCGCGGCGGCTACAACGTCTACCCGCGCGAGATCGAGGAGGTGATCTACGAGCACCCGGCCGTTCGCGAGGCGGCCGTGATCGGCGTTCCGCACCCCGAGCTCGGAGAGGAGGTCGGCGCCGCGATCGCCCTCCACGAGGGAGCGGAGGCGACCCCCGACGAGATCCGCGACTACGTCAAGGGCCAGGTCGCCGCCTACAAGTACCCGCGCCGAGTCTGGCTCGTCGACGAGCTTCCCAAGGGGCCGACGGGCAAGATCCTGAAGCGCGAGATCGAGGTCCCTGAAGCCATACAGGCCGCTGGCGGCTGAGCGGCCGCGAGAGTGTTCAGGCCATGAAGGGCCCGAGCTCCTCGGGCATGACGACGATCGGTCGCATCATGTCGCGATCCTCGTGCTCGAGGATGTGGCAGTGGTACATGTAGCGGCCGCTGTAGGTCTCGAGGCGGACCGCCAACTCGACGATCTCCTTGGGGTTGACGCGGACCGTGTCCTTGAGGCCAAGCTCGTTGGCATCGAGGGCGTGGGGAAGAGCGTCGTCCGGGCTTCGCGCGTGGCGCACCACGGCGGCCGTGGCGCCGTCGGTGATCCCGCCCTCCGGGACCGTGACGGTGATCGGGTGGCGGGCGAGAACCTGGAACGGGCTCAGGTGGATGTGCATGGGGTGGGTGTCGCCGGTCAGGTTGATGAACTCCCAGACCTCGTAGCGCCCGACCGTCGGGAAGAACGTCACGGTGTCCTCGAAGTGGGATGCGACGGTGCGGTAGCGGGCGATCGTCTGATCGTTGCCCTCCCTGTCCCGGTTGACGACGGTGATCTGTGGTTCGGTTGATTCGTCGTCCACTGCGGCCTGCTCGCGCATGGTCAGCATGTTGGGGGCGCCCTCGAGCTCCTGCTCGACCAGCGCGACCGTCCGGCGCACCGCGCCGGTGAGGTCGCCCGGCGCGGGCCGGGCAACGTCGTTGCTCAGCTGCCTGGGGACCTCGCGCCGCACCGACGGCCCGGCCACGACGCGGAACTGCATCACGTCGGGGTAGGGCAGCAGCCCGTCAAGGTCCGCGGCTTCGGCGGCGCGTTCGGGCGGGAAAGGATCGCCGGCAAACGGCGCCGTGGCGGTGTTGAGGAGGGTGAGCTCGCTCCCGGGAGGCAGGTCGGAGAAATCGACCAGCAGGTCGGCCCGCTCGGCGGGGGCGAGTACGAGTCCCTGCGCTGGTACCTGCACCGGCGCCGGGAGCAGCCCGCCGTCGGTGCCGATCTGGGAGATCCGGTCGAGCTCGTGGCGACCGTCGCGCATCGGCACGAGTCGGAAGGTGCGGGCGTTCGAGCCGTTGATCACCCGGAGGCGGTAGACGGCCGGCTGCACTTCGAGGCTCGGCCAGACCTTGCCGTTCACTGTCGTGAAAGGCGCGAACGCCTCCATCGTCCCCGGATCGGTCTTGTGAACCAGCCCTCCGGTGAGGCGCCCCTCGGCGTCTTCGTCGAAGTTGCGATCCTGGAGCAGAAGCGGCACCTCGAATGGCGGCCCCTCGGGAAGGTTCAGATTCCGCTCGAGCTGATCGCGGATGATCCAAAGTCCCGCGAACCCGGCGTAGAGGGTGAACCGGGTCACGCCCATGACGTGATCGTGGTACCAGAGCAGGGCCGCTCGCTGCTCCATCGAGTAATCCGCGACCGCGGCCTGACCGGGGGCGAAGATGTTCTCCGCCCAACCGTCATACGGCGCGGCTGTCAGCCCGCCGTGCAGATGCACGACCGTGAACCCCGGCAGCGAGGCCGCGTCTGGATCGGGCGAGCCGCCGCTCAGGCCGGGCAGGCACTGCACCGGGACACCGTCCTCGTTCGTCTCAGATGGCGCGACCGTGACCGCAACGGGCAGAGTGCCCGCGAGCTCGTTGATCCACTCGACTCGAACCGGATCGCCGCGCTCAGCCTCGATCGTCGGGCCGGGAGTGCCGCCGTCGTAACCCCAGACCGGCGACTCCGGCAGATCGCGATGGAAGCGATGACTCCCGGCGCGCATCCGGACGGTCAAGCGCCCAGCGTCCTCGCGCGCCAGCAAGCGCGGCGGCAGCGGCAGCGGGTCGACGAATGGCGTGAGCGGAGATGTCAGCGGCACGGCGCCGACCGTGCCGGTCGAGTGCTCATTCAGGCAGAAGCTACTCCGTCCGTTCGTAGGTGAGCAGCCGGATCCCGTCCGGCCCGAGCTCCCGGTCGCCGGTCAGCTTCAGCTTGCGGCGGGGGAGTCCACCGTCGAAGAGGCGCTTGCCCTCGCCGAGGACCTCCGGGAAGACCATCAGGCGCCACTCATCGACGAGGTCGTTCTCGACCAGCGTCTGGATCAGCTTTGCCGAGCCGGCGATCAGGATGTCGCCGTCGTATTGATCCTTCAGCTTGGCGACCTCCTCAGGGACGTTCTCCGAGATCACGGTCGTGTTCTCCCAGTCCGGCTCGGTGATCGTGGTCGAGACAACGTACT
Organism: Thermoleophilaceae bacterium; assembly: GCA_040509755.1. Classification (GTDB taxonomy): domain Bacteria; phylum Actinomycetota; class Thermoleophilia; order Solirubrobacterales; family Thermoleophilaceae; genus JACVRW01. Next base: position 10,117 of record JBEVKF010000020.1, read on the forward strand.
TCGGCATCGAGTTCATCCTGTCCGCGAAGCCCAGCTCATCCGTCATCGTCGGCCAGGCCTCGGCGAATCCCTCGTAGGTGATCCGGCCGAGCAGCTG
>JBEVKF010000021.1:0-8653 GCA_040509755.1 Thermoleophilaceae bacterium
GTCGTGTACGCCCTGTTGCCGCTCGGCGTCGGCGGAACGCTCGGCACGGAGGCCATCGCCAACGACGCGACGGCGATCGCCTTCTACACGCAGGCCTTCGACGTGCTCGTCGGCAATGCGTTCGCGAACGTGCTCGTCGTGTGCCTGATCGCGGGGCTGCTCTTGTCGATGAACACCGCGACCATGGACGGCTCGCGGGCGCTGTATGGCATCTCCCAGGACGGCATGACGACGAAATGGCTGGGCCGGCTGAACAGACACAGCGTGCCCGGCGTAGCCATGACAGTGGACGTGATCCTCAACCTGTTGCTGATCTCGTACTTCGGCTACCCGCTCGACATCCTCGCGGCGGGCAACCTCGGGTACATCCTCGCGCACGTGTTCGCGCTGAGTGGCTTCCTGCTGCTGCGGCGCGACCGTCCGAACTGGCCGCGGCCGATCAAGCTGTCGGCTGCGTGGGTGCCGATCGCGGGCCTGCTGGCGGCGATCAACCTCCTGTTCATCGTCACCGGCGCGTTCATCTATGCCGACAAGTACGGCTACGGCTGGGACAAGACCCGGATCGGTATCGGCGTGCTCGCCGTCGGGCTGCTGCTCTACATCTGGCGGAGGGTCGTGGAGGATCGACAGGGCGTCCCGTGGCGCGAGGAGACGCCGACGATGCCGCCCGAGACCGCGGCGGCGGCGCCCGCCGCGACGCCGGCCGTCTAGCCGGACTCGGACAGAGGCCTAGTCAGGGCGGAGCTCCCACTTCGGGAGCTCCGCAACGGCCCTGCGGTAGCGCCTGCGGTGGAAGGGTCTGACGAAGTAGAACCACAGCATCACGGCCAGCGGCAGGAGGATGAACACCGAGAAGATGTTGCCCGTGAGCGTGAAGAACATCGCGAGCGCAAGCACCGTCAGCCCGTAGAGCACCGGCAGCACGCGGAACCTGAGCTGCGTGCTGCGGATCGCCCTGTACTGCTCGGCCGGGATCTGGTTGGTGTCCCAACGCCGGCCGCAGCTCTCGCACGTCCAGTCCTCGCCGTACTGCAGCTCCCGCTTCTCACCGCACTCGCAGGTGATCGTGATCGGCGGCCCGCCGAACACCGCACCGGGCCGCTCGTGGCCGAGCCGCTCACGCTCGCGGCGCTTCTTGCGGTTCCAGGGTGCGACAAGCGGCATGAGCAGCGATGCTATACGCCGTGTCCGAGGGCAACCTCGAGCTCGTCCGCGAATCCGTCGAAGCGCTTGGCCGCGCGTTCGAGGCGTACTTCCGTGCTCCGCGGTCGATCGCCGAGGCCATCGGCGCCGGCGACTGGCCCGAATGGGAAGAGGCGGTTCGGTACATCCATCCGGAGATCGAGTGGCAGACGGTCTTCCTGGGGACGACGGTCCACGGGCGCGGTGCGGCAGCACGCCTGTGGGACGACTACCTGGTGTGGGCCAGCGACTACCGGCTCAAGATCGAGGAGCTCGAGTCCCTCGGCGGCGACCGGGTCTTCGCGGTTCTCGAGCTCACCGGCCGCGACAAGACGACCGGGCGGGAGATGACCTCACGCTTCTACGACATCTTCACGGTCCGCGAGGGGATGATCGGGCGGCTCGAGGAGTACACGAGCCGCGCCGAGGCACTCGGCGACAACGTCGACAGGCTGCGGGCATTCTGGAACGCGTGGACGCCCAGCGCCGAGATTGACATGTCGATCCTGGATGCCGACGTGATCTACGAGGACACGACCCTCCCCGATCACATCGGCGAGGTCTACCGGGGGTACGAGGGCGTCGCCCGGGCGACGGAACGCTGGCTCGAGGCCTACGAGAGCATGACCATCGAGTTGCAGCGGATCATGGGGAGCGGTGACCGGCTGGTGTCGGTCCATCACGTCCGGACGAAGGCGAGCTACACCGGCATAGAGGAGAGGGGGCCGCTCGCATACGTGTGGACCTTCCGCGACGGCAAGGTGATCCACTTCCGTTCGTACCGGGACCCGGACGAGGCCGTCAAGAACGCCGAGCTGAGCGAGTAGGCGGCGCTACTCCGGCCCACCCGGAACCCACGGCCGGCCGGCCACCTCGAGCTCTCGGACCCTGAGCTTTCCGATTTCGATCTCCTCGGCGCGGAGCTTCCGGATGACGGCATTGGCGATCACGACCCGACCGATCGCGAGCGCGCCGATCGCCGATACCGCGATCGCAAGCGGCCCCATCGCCGATGGTCCGAGGACGCGCGGCCCCACCGCCTGGGCGCCGATCGCCTGCTGTCTGATGACGCTGCGTGACATCTGGCCTCCTTTGGTCACACCTGAGGCTAGTAGCGCCGATCCGCGATAATGAGGTCTGTGCAGACCGCCAGCCAGGACGTCATCCGTTACCTCGAGCACGGCTTCGACTGCTGGAACCGCCGCGCCATCAAGGACATGATGGACATGTACGCGGTGGACGCCGAGGTGGACCTCTCGAAGTTCCTCCCCGACGAGAACGTGCTGCGCGGCCGGGAGCAGATCGGCGCCTACTACGACCGGATGTGGGACACATGGTCCGGCTACAGCTGGAAGCCGTGTGGTGAGGTGGCTGACCTCGGTGACGACCGGTACGCGATGCTGGTGCGAATCGACGCCGAGGGACGCGGCAGCGGCGCGCCCGCGGGGACCGAGGCGACGATCTTCTACACGCTCGTCGACGGCCTGATCGCGCGGGCCGAGTTCGAGCCGGGAAGGTCGCCGCAGCTCCAGTCCTAGGTCAGTCGATCGTCACGGTCGTGCACCGGGTCGCGTACTCGACCGCTCCGGGGGTGCGCCGGACCGTCCACATCACGCCGTGCCTGCCCTCGAACCCCACGACGTCCGCGGGCGCCACGAAGACGTCTCCCCGCGCGTTGCCGCTCGCGTTGGTTCGCAGCGTTGCGACGTCAGACGGAAACACCGGCCCGGTGCACGTCTCCCCGAGGAAGAAGTTCCTCGTGACCGTGTAAGTCGTCCTTGCGCTTGCGCCGTTCAGGACGAAGATCTCGTGCGCGTAGATCACCGGCCCCTCGGCCTTGATGTTCTCGACGAACCCGGAGCGAAGCGGCGCCCCGGCCACGGGCGTCAGCTTCAGGTGCTCCGAGTGGTACACGCTGTCGGCAGCCGCCGCGGGCGGCAGCAAGGCGGCGGCGACGGCCGCTGAACCGATGAGCCAATGCAGTCGCATGGTGGTTCTCCTTCGTTCGAGCTACTCGACGACGAGCGTTCCGTGCTGGCCGGCCTGGAAGTGGCCGGCAATCGGGCAGAGGAACGTGTAGGTGCCGGGCTTCAGGTTGAGGGTTGCCTTGACGGTCTCCCGCTTGTCGGAATCCACGGCTCCGATCACCTCGGTGCCGCCGACGTCCTTGTAGCCGGGCTTGAGGCAGCACTTCCCGGTGTGGACACGCACGTTGTGGCCCAGGCCGCTGGCGTTGTGAAACACGATCGTGACCTTCCCGGCCTTCGCCGTGAGCCTGTGGGTGTCGAAGTCCCACTCACCGGGCTTGGAGGTGTCCCGGATCTGAAGGACGGTTCCCTCGTCCTGGGGCGGCTTGGCGGCCGACTCATTCTCCGAATCGCCGGAGCAACCCGTGAAGGCGGCGATCGCCGCGAGCACCAGGGCCGCGAGCATGGGCGCCCCGAGAGTCCTGTTCATGTGAGCTCCTCCTCTGCACGGGGGCCCGACAAGTCGTCGGGCCGGGCGGGTGGTGGCGTGAGCCAGCGCACCATCAGCGCGCCGACCTCCGAGACGTCGCTGACCCGGCGCCGTCGTGAGAGGCGCGGCTGCTCGACCACCGCGTCGCCTTCTCGCACTCGCACCCGGACGATGAACGTCTCGTCTGATCTCGGCATGGCGCCAGGATTCGCGCTCCCGGCAAACGTGCGGTAAACGCCCTACGCAGCCGCGGTCGCGACCTCGCAGCGTTCGACCCAGGCATCCATGCCGAGCGCGCGATAGGCGGCAGAAGCCTCGTTCAGAAGCGGCTCGGCGGATGCGTGGTCGCCTGTGCCGACCAGGAGGCGCCCATGGTCGAGGCGGGCATGCGCCGCCCAGGGGAGCGCACCCGCGCGCTCGTTTTCGCTCGCTGCGCGCTCGAACCATCCCGCGGCCGCGTCCACCGCACCCAGCGTCGCGGCAAGCCGGCCGAGTGGCCACGCCGCGGATCCCAGGGATGCCTCGATCGGCGCCACGAGATTGCGGTGCGCGTACGGCTCCAAGCGTTCGTACAGGAGCGCTGCGCGCTCCCTGTCCTCGAGGAAGGAGCACGCGTGTGCCAGCACGCCGAACGTGTAGGTCCAGACATCGTCGAATGGGATCCCGGCGAATGCCTGCCCGGCGAGCGCCTCAAAGGCAGCACGGCAGCGAGCGGTGTCGCCCATGTCTGCGTAGAGGCCTGCCAGGGCAGCCTTCAGCGACGGATAGAGCACCTCCTCCGTCGCGGCAGCGCGCAGCTCCTCCTCCACGTCCTCGAGTCGGCCCTCGAGCCCGCACAACACCACACGCTCTCGCAGCCGTGCCATCCGGGCGTTCCACGGCGCCGAGCTTCGACCAAGCTCGAAAGCCTGCTCGATGAGTTGGTCGGCGTTGGCCAGCCTTCCGGTCAGCAGCGCGTACATCGGCTCGTGAACCGCCACCAACCAGCGTTGCCCGGGCTGGCCGAGCTCGTCGGCCACGTGACGCGCGGCGGCGTATTCCACCTCGAACCGATCAAGTTCCGATCGCTCCATCACCTTGATGAGCCGGCAGATGCGCGCGTCCACGATCTGCTCCGGATCACCCGCCCGCTCGGCGAGCTCCTGCATCTCGGCCATGATCTCCCACTGGTCCTCGAGCGTGTCGGGCGCCCAGATCGCAACCTTGCGGCCGTCGAGAGTCCACGCAAGCACCGCCGCGTCGCCGACCCGGCGAGCGATCTGCACCGCCTCAGCGGACAACGCTCGGCGGCGGGCCATGCTGGCGTCGCCCTCTTGGCAGAGCGGGCCCGCGGCCAGGCGTGCGAGCAGGCGTGCCCGCAGCGCGCTGTCGTGGGGCGGGACGGCCTTTACGGCCTCCTCCAGCAGAGGCAACAGGTGAGGGTCGCCGCGACCCTTTGTCCACACCCAGCGGCCGCCGTATCCCAGCGCTGCGCGACCCAGCTGCTCGGCCAAGCGACCACGGCGCGCCACCTCCGCTGCGAGAAGGAAGGTGTGCTTGGCGCCGGCATCGTCGCCGGCCCGCGCCTGAGCGTCACCGAGACCGAGAACCAGGTCGCAGAGCTCGGCATCGTCGGCGTCGTCGCTGCGTTCGGCCAGCGTCAGCGCCAGCCGATAGAGCCGCGCGGCCTCCTCGTAGGCGAGCCGGGACGCCGCCAACTCGGCAGCCTGCGCCGCATACCGGCGAGCTCGCTCGTCCTCCGCCGCCTCGTAGAAGTGATGGGCAAGCTGAGCGAGGTGCCGCCCGAGATCAGCCGAATGACGCCGTTCGAGCGCCTCTCCCGCCTGCCGGTGCAAGTCCCGCCGTCGGCGCGAAGGGATCGCTTCGTAGATCGCGTCGCGCACGAGCGCGTGAGAGAAGACCAGGACGCCCGGCGCGCCGGGAGCGGCGGTCACCAGCCGCCCCGCAATCGCGATGTCGATCCCTTCGACCGCCGCGTCACCAGCGAGGCTCTCGAGCGTTTCGGGCTCGAACTGGCGCCCGAGCACCGACGCGACAGTGAGCGCCTGTCGCGCGGCCTCCGGTAGTGGTGCCAGCCGGCGCTGAACGGCGTCGCGCACGCCTGCCGGCACCACGCCCCCGATGTCGGTGCTCTCGAGCTGGCTCTCGGCAGCGAGGAGCCGGACCGTCTCGACGATGAACAGCGGATTTCCCGCCGTGTGGCTGTGGAGCGCGTCGACGACCTGCGGTGACGCGCCTACGTCGGTACTGAGTCGCACATACGCCTCTACGTCGTCTCGCTGCAGTCCGCCAAGCGCGATCCGCGCCACCGGGCGCTCGCGCAGCAGGTCGCCGAGCACGCGCTCGAGCGTGTCATCGCGTCCGGGTTCGGTATCCCGGTACGCGCCCAGCACGAGAATGCGGCTGTCGCCGATCGCCCCCGCCAGATATCGGAGCAGGAGGAGCGACGGCTCGTCAGCCGCATGGAGATCGTCGAGGACGACGAGGAGTGGCCGCTCCCTTGTCGCGATCTCGCCGAGGAACGACGCGACGGCGTCGAACAACCGGAACCGCAGCGCCTCGGGATCTCGGACCACGGGACGCGGTATCTCGCCCAGCAGCTCCCGCAGCTCCGGCAGGACCTCGGCAAGCTCAGGCCCGCCAGAGCCAACGCACCGGCGCAGCTCTGCCGGTTGGAGGCTCCGCATGCACGCACGGAGCAGCTCGACCCATGGCCAGTATGCGGGAGCCCCGCCATCCTCCCAGCACCGACCGCGCGCGGTATGGATGCCCTGATCGCGGGCATGCGCCACGACCTCGTCCGCCAGCCGGGTCTTTCCGATCCCGGGTTCGCCCGAGAGCAGCAGGACACCGCCGCGCCCGTCACGCGCGTCCGCGAGCGCACCTAGGACGGTCCGCAACTCCGCGCCACGGCCTACGAAGACGCCGGCCGCGCGCGGGGCCGGCGGCTCGCCGGGTCGCGCGAGCGCGGGATCGTGCGTCAGGATTGCGCGTTCGAGCTCCTTGAGCTCTGGGCCCGGCTCGAGCCCGAGCTCTTCCACGAGCGTCGTGCGCGCATCGCGATAGACGTCCAACGCGTCCGCCTGACGCCCCGAGCGGTACAGCGCGAGCATCAGCTGGCCACGCAGGCGCTCCCGCAGAGGCTCACGCGCCGCGAGCGCCTGCAACTCCGACACCAGCTCGGCCGCCTGCCCTGCCCGAAGGTCGGCCTCGATCCGGTCCTCGATCGTTGCGACACGCAGCTCCTTGAGCCGCGCCGCCTCCGCCTGTGCGAACGGCTCATAGTCGAAGTCCGACAGGGGCGCGCCGCGCCACAGCGCCAGTGCGTCGCCCAGACGCGCGCGTGCCGTGGCCACGTCGCCTGAGCTCAGCGCTCCCCGCCCTTCTGCTGCCAATCGCTCGAAGCGCCGCAGGTCGAATTGCTCGTCGTCGACGTGAAGGACGTAGCCCGGCGGGCGGGTGGCGAGCGCCTCGGCACCCAGAATCTTGCGCAGGCGCGAGACGTAGACCTGGACCGTCTTGACCGCCGCCCTCGGCGGCCGATCGCCCCATAGCTCGTCCACGATCCGATCTGTCGAGACCAGCTCGTTCGCGTTCAAGAGCAGGAGCGCGAGCAGCGAGCGCTCGCGCACGCCGCCGAGGGCAACGGCGACGCCGCCGACGCGCAGCTCCAGCGAACCGAGGATCGCGAACTGGACCACGTTTCCAGTGACAGTCTCGCGTAGCGCGAGAGCCGTGTCGAGTGGTCGATCGGCCTAAGTCGAGACCGCAGCGCTCAGGTCGCCTCGACCCTGACCGGCACCGCGTTGAATGCGGCGTTGCCGGTGATCGCGTCGACGACCGAAGGGTCGGTGATGTCGTTGACGCTCGCGCCGGGCTTCTCCGCGGCCAGTCGCCACCCGACGCCCGGACGCACGTGCCCGAAGCCGTGCGGGATCGAGACCACGCCGGGGCGAATCTCGTCGCTGACTTCGAGCGGCAGCTCGATCGCGCCGACGCCCGACACCACGCGCACGTGGTCGCCGTCGTCGAGCCCACGCGCGCCCGCGTCGTCGGGATGCAGCAGCGCGGTGCAGCGATCGGCGCCCTTCATCAACCGCGCGCTGTTGTGCATCCATGAGTTGTTGCTGCGCAGCTGGCGGCGGCCGATGAGCGTCAGGTCGTAGCCGTCGGACAGCGCGTCCTCGCGCTCGCGCGCGTGCTCGGCGAGCTTCGCCGCCTCCTCGACGAGCTCCGGCGGCGCGAGCTGCACGCGCTTGTCCGCCGTGCCGAGCGCGCCCGGCAACCGCGGCTCGAGCGGGCCCAGGTCGATGCCGTGCTTCGCGCGCTTTATCTTCGCGACGGTCAGACCCTTGAGCGGGCCGCGCCGCAGGATGCCGTGCGGCCCGAGCGCTATGCCGAGGTCGATGATCCGCTCGGGTGTCGTGAACGCCGAGGGGAGGTTCGCCACCGCCGCCTCGGCGCGGCGCCCGAGCCCGCGCCCGAGCCGGCTCGTCAGCGCCGTCAGGATCTGCCAGTCCTCGCGCCCGCCCTTCGGCTTCGGCACCGCGGCCGGGCTGTAGCGGATGTGGTTGCGCACGGAGACGATCGGCATGACGACGTCGATGTCGGAACGCTCGAGCGTCGAGACCGGAGGCAGGATCACGTTCGCGTGGCGGGTCGTCTCTGTGACGTACATGTCGACCGCCACGCACCACTCGAGCGTCGCGAGCGCCTCCTCCAGGCGCCCGCCGCCCGGCGTCGAGAGCACCGGGTTCCCGGCGAAGATCAGCATGCCGCGGACCTGGCCTTCACCTGGCGTCGTGATCTCGTCCGCCAGGCCGGCGACAGGCAGCTCGCCGTTCATCTCGGGCAGCCCGCTGACGCGCTGCGTGTGGCGGCCGTGGTCGCCGAAGCCGAGCATCCGGGCGCGCTTCAGCACCGCGCCGACGTCGAACGCCGGGTTGGGGAACATCGCGCCGCCGGGGACGTCGAGGTTGCCGGTCACGGCGTTGAGCACGTTGATGAGCCAGTG
>JBEVKF010000022.1:0-15148 GCA_040509755.1 Thermoleophilaceae bacterium
TGCCCCTGCTCGAGGTCAGCGACATCCGCACCTTCTACGGCAACATCGAGGCCCTCAAGGGCATCTCGCTGACCGTCGAGGAGGGCGAGGTCGTCACGCTGATCGGCTCCAACGGCGCGGGCAAGTCCACGACGTTGCGCTCGATCTCGGGGCTGACGCCGCCACGCGAGGGCTCGATCAAGTTCGAGGACACGGAGATCGGCGAGGTGCCCCCGCAGGAGATCGTGCAGCGCGGCATCTCGCTCTCGCCGGAGGGCCGGCACGTGTTCCCGCGCATGACCGTGCGGGAGAACCTGGACCTCGGCGCCTACCTGCGCAAGGACTCGGGAGAGATCTCCAACGACCGCGATCGCGTCTACTCGCTCTTTCCGCGCCTCAAAGAGCGCGAGAAGCAGAAGGGCGGCACGATGTCCGGCGGCGAGCAGCAGATGCTCGCGATCGGGCGCGCGCTGATGGCCAACCCCAAGCTGCTGCTGCTCGACGAGCCCTCGATGGGGATCGCCCCGATCCTGGTCGAGCGCATCTACGAGACGATCGCCGAGATCAACCGCCAGGGCACGACGATCCTGCTGGTCGAGCAGAACGCGAACTACGCGCTCGAGGTCTCCAAGCGCGGCTACGTGCTCGAAACCGGCAAGGTCGCCCTCGAGGACCAGTCGAGCGCGCTTAGAACCAACCCCGATGTCCAGAAGGCCTACCTCGGAGCGTGATGATGGACCTCCTCGCAGTCATCGGCGCGCAGGCACTCTGGCTCACCTACGCCTGGCTGGCCTCGGCGATCATCGCCTCCTACCTGTCCGCCCGGAAGGGCTACGGCGAGAAGCTTGGGCTGGCGTTCGGGCTGTTCCTGTCGGTGGTCGGCGCGATCATCTGGCTGCTGTGGCCGGCGAAGAAGGACTCGCGCTGGAAGCTCCAGGGGCCGTTCGGAAGCGGGGGAAAGACGGTCGCGGAGCTGCGGGCCGAGCAGCACGCGCTGCGCGACGAAGACGCTAAGTAGCCGATCGCAGCGCCGGCTCGAGGTCGGGCCGGCGGAAGCCGTAGCCCGCCTCCAGGAGGCGCTTGGGGATCGCGCGCTGGCCGGTCGTGACGATCATGGCCATCTCGCCGTAGAGCGTCTTGACCGCCAGCGCGGGAATGGGTGCGAAGGCCGGCCGCTTGAGGACCCTGCCGAGCGTCTTCGAGAGCTCCTTGTTGGTCACTGGCTCGGGCGCCGTGACGTTCACCGGGCCGCTCGTTGCGCCGTCCAGGCAGGCGACGATCGCTCCACTCACGTCGTCAAGGTGCACCCACGGGACGTACTGGGCGCCACCCGCGACCGGCCCGCCGATCCCGAGCTTGAAGAACGGCAGCATCTTCTCGAGCGCCCCGGCGCCGGGCGCCAGCACGACCCCCGTGCGCGTCAGAGCCACGCGCAGTCCGAGTTGCGCGGCGGTCTTGGCCTCGGCCTCCCAGTCGCGCACCACTTGGGCGACGAAATCGGTGCCCGCGGGCTCGTCCTCGTCGATGCGCTCGTCGCCGCGCGGCCCGTACCAGCCGGTGGCCGATTGCGAGACGAGCACCCCCGGCCGTTCGTCCTCGCCGAGCTCGCCGAGCGCGCTCACGAGCATCCGCGTGGAGAGGATGCGCGAGTCGCGGATCTCGCGCTTGGCCTCGGGAGACCAGCGCTGGGCGATTGTCTCGCCCAGGAGGTGGACGACCGCGTCGCGGCCGCGCAGCACGTCCAGCGGCGGCCGCTCGGCCTTCGGGTCCTTCCATTCGGCCGCGGGGACGCCGAGGCGCTCCTGCGCCCGGCCGGCGTCGCGCGAGAGCGCGGTGACCTCGTCGCCGCGCTCGCGCAGCTCGCGAACGACTTCCGATCCGATTGTTCCGGTGGCTCCGGTGAGGGTGATCCGCATCAAGTGAGTACGGCGCGCTCCACGGTCGGCTGCTCCGGTCCGGCGGCCGTCTCGCTGCTGCTCTCCGCAACCTCTTGTACGGCTCTGGCCACCGCGCGGCTCACGTCCCGGTTGAAGACGCTCGGGATGATGTACTCCTCGTCGAGCTCGTCCTCATCCACCACGCTGGCGATGCCCTTCGCGGCGGCCAGCTTCATCGCTTCGGTGATGGCGGTGGCGCGGGCGTCGAGCGCTCCGCGAAACACGCCCGGGAACGCGAGCACGTTGTTGATCTGGTTCGGGTAGTCGGAGCGCCCGGTGGCCATCAGGCGCACGTGCGGCGCCGCGTCCTCGGGGCGCACCTCCGGATTCGGGTTGGCCATCGCGAACACGAAGGGGTCGGTGTTCATCTTCTGGAGGTCGGCGGCGTCGATGATGCCCGGGCCCGAGAGGCCGAGGAAGAGGTCGGTTCCCTCGATCACCTGGTGCGGCATGCCGTCGCGGTGCGCGGAATTGGTGTTCTCGGCCAGCCAGCGCTTGGGGGCGTTCATCGAGCCGGCCCCGTAGTCGTCGCGGCCGGTGTGGATGGCGCCCACGCGGTCGCAGGCGACGATCGAGCGCACCCCTGCGTCCATCAGGATCTTGGCCACGGCCACGCCGGCCGCGCCCGCGCCGACCATCAGCACCTCGAGGTCCTCCATCGCGCGGCCGGTCAGGCGGCACGCGTTGATCAGCGCCGCGAGGGTCACGATCGCGGTGCCGTGCTGGTCGTCGTGGAAGACGGGGATGTCGAGCGCCGCCTGCAGGCGCTGCTCGATCTCAAAGCAGCGCGGCGAGGAGATGTCCTCCAGGTTGATGCCGCCGAAGGTCGGCGAGATGCGCATGACCGTCTCGACGATCTCGTCGGTGTCCTTGGTGTTGAGGCAGATCGGAAAGGCGTCAACGTCGGCGAACTCCTTGAAGAGCATCGCCTTGCCCTCCATCACTGGCATGGCGGCCTCGGGGCCGATGTCGCCGAGTCCGAGCACGGCCGTGCCGTCGGACACCACTGCAACCGTGTTCGCCTTGATCGTGTACTTGAAGGCCTTCTGGCGGTTCTCCGCGATCGCGGTGCAGACGCGCGCCACGCCGGGCGTGTAGGCCATGGAGAGATCGTCGCGCGACTTGAGCGGAATGTTCAGGCCGGTGTGGATCTTCCCGCGGCGATGGATCTGGAAGGTCCGGTCGATGATCTCGACCAGCTGGGCCGTGCGCACCGACTGCACGGCGCTGATCACGTCGCCGCGATGCCCCACGCTGGAGCACTCGACGGTGATCTCGCGCAGCGTGCGATCGCCCTTCGCGTCAACCCGGTCCACGGCGAGGATCGAGCCGCCGGCGCGCGTGATCGCCGCGGTGACCTTCCCGAGCGCGCCGCCCGACTTTTGCGGCAGGGCGACCCTCAGGATGAGCGAGAACTGTGCGGATGGAGTGGCCACGGAGGCGATGATACGAGCGGGGTCCCGTCGATAGGGTTGACCGGTGGCCGCAGCGACCCCCCGTGAGCTGTTCCTGATCGACGGGAACAGCCTCGTCTACCGCGCTTTCTTCGCGCTTCCCGAGTCGATCGCGACCTCCAAGGGCCAGCCTACGAACGCGATCTTCGGCTTCGCCTCGATGCTCGTGAAGATGATCTCCGAGTTCGGCGTCAAGCCCACGCTCGTCGTCTGGGACGCCGGGATGTCCGGTCGCAAGGAGATCTACGAGGAGTACAAGGGCCACCGCGAGGAGCGCCCGGACCTGCTCTCCGAACAGTGGCCGCACATGCACCCGCTTGTGGACGCGTTCGGCTACGAGAACATCAAGGTCGACGGCTATGAGGCCGACGACGTGATCGCCACGCTGGCCGGCAAGGCGCGCGCGCAGGGCATCGACGTGATGGTCCTGACCGGCGATCGCGACCTGTTCCAGCTGATCGAGCCCGGCGTGCGCGTGATGGCCACCGGGCGCGGCGTGACCGACACCAAGATCTACGACCGCGACGCCGTGATCGACCGCTACGGCATCGCGCCCGAGCTCGTGCCGGACTTCGTCGGGCTCAAGGGCGACACCTCCGACAACATCCCGGGCGTGCCAGGTATCGGGGAGAAGACCGCCACCCAGCTGCTGCAGGAGTGGGGCGACCTCGAGGGCGTGCTGTCCAACATCGAGTCGATCTCGGGGGCCAAGCGAAAGCAGAACCTGGCCGAGCACGCCGAGAACGCGCGCATCTCCAAGCAGCTCGCGACCGCGGTGCGCGACGTGGACGTCGACGTCGACTTCGACCGCGTGATCGCGCGCGAGCCAGATCGCTCGCGACTGCGCGAGACCTTCAGGGAGTTCGAGCTGCGTGCTCCGCTGGAACGCCTCGAGGAGGCGCTCGGCGAGGACGGCGCGGCGCCGGCGGAGCGGGTCGAGGAGGTGATCGAGCTGCAGGCGCGCCAGGTGGCGCTGGCCGAGCTCGGGGCACTCGAGGGCGAGCTGGTGTCGTTCGCCGCGCTGCGGCCGGGCGAGGATCCCGACGAGACCGTGGCGGCGGCCGAGCCCGAGGACCCGGACGCCGAGCTCTCGGCAGAGGAGGAGGCGGCGGCCGAGGCGGAGGAGCTCGAGGTCCCCGTGGCCGCGACCCCCGCCGCCGGCGGCTCGGCCCAGGGCGCGTTCGACTTCGACGGCGCCGTACCGCGCGGGCCGCTTGCCGTGGCGGCCTGGGCGGGGGAGGAGGTGCTTGTCTCCGAGGCCGAGACGCTCGCCGCCTTTGCCATGGCTCGCGGCGAGCGCCCGGTGGTTGCGCACGACTGGAAGACGATCGCGATGGCCGACGAGCCCTGCGAGGCGCCGCCGCTGGCCCACGACACGATGGTCGCGGCCTACCTGATCGACCCAGCGCGACGGGGCTATCCACTCGACGAGCTGGCCACCGAGGCGGGCCTGGGCGCGCGCGTGAACGGCGCGAACGGCGGGGAGGACGCGGCGCGGCGCGCGGCGCTCACACGGGTGCTCGCCGAGCGCCAGCGCGTGCGCCTCGACGAGGACGGGCTCACCAGTCTTTTCGAGGAGATCGAGCTGCCGCTCGTCGACGTGCTCGTCGAGATGGAGCGCCAGGGCGTGAAGCTGGACGTCGGCCGCCTGCGCGAGATCAGCGCGCGCTTCAATGCGCGCGCCTACGAGCTCGAGCGCCTGGTCTGGACCCTGGCCGGGGAGGAGTTCACGATCGGGTCGCCGCAGCAGCTCGCGCCGATCCTCTTCGACAAGCTCAAGCTCTCGCGAAAGCGCCGCGGCAAGACCGGATTCTCGACCGACGCCCGCGTGCTCCAGGCGATCCGCGCCGAGCACGAGATCATCCCGGCGATCGAGGAGTGGCGGGAGGTGACCAAGCTCAAGTCGACCTACCTCGACGCCTTCCCGGAGCTGATCGCGGACGACGGGCGCCTGCACACGACCTTCAATCAGACCGCCACGGCAACCGGGCGGCTGTCGAGCACCAACCCCAACCTGCAGAACATCCCGATCCGAACCGAGCAGGGCCGGGAGATCCGCGCCTGCTTCGTGGCCGAGCCGGGATACCGGCTGATCTCGGCCGACTACTCGCAGGTCGAGCTGCGGCTGCTCGCGCACATTGCCGACGAGCCCGCGCTCAAGGACATCTTTCGCCGCGGCGAGGACGTGCACACCGCCACGGCCGAGGCGATCCTGGGCGGCCGGACCGATCCCGGCACGCGCTCGAAGGCGAAGATGGTCAACTACGGGATCGTCTACGGGCTGTCGGCCTACGGCCTGGCCGACCGCCTGCAGATCCCGAAGGAGGAGGCGCAGCAGTTCATCGACGCGTATCTCGAGCGCTTCTCCAAGGTCAAGCAGTTCATCGACGACACGATCGAGCGGGCCCGCGAGGAGGGTCACGTGGCCACCCTTTTTGGCCGCATCCGACGGGTGCCCGAGCTGCGCTCGCGCCAGTTCCAGACGCGGTCGCTGGGCGAGCGGCTAGCGGTCAACATGGTGATCCAGGGAACGGCCGCCGACATCATCAAGGTCGCGATGGTGCGCTGCCGCGACGCGCTGCGCGATGCCGGGCTCGCGACCCGGCTCGTCCTGCAGATCCACGACGAGCTTCTCTACGAAGGGCCCGAGGACGAGGTGGAGGCAGCATCCGAGATCGTCCGGCGCGAGATGGCGAACGCCTTCGAGATGGACCCGCCGCTCGAGGTCGACGTGGGCGCGGGCGAGAACTGGCTCGAGGCCAAGTGAGCAAGGAGCTCGCCGTGCTGCTCACGGTGGCCGCGGGCGGGCTGGTGGCCGCGCAGGCGCCCGCGAACAACGTCATCTCGGGGCAGGTGGGGAGCTTCGGCGCGGCGCTCGTGAGCTTTCTGGTCGGAACCGCCGTGATTCTGGTGCTCACGTTCACCGTGGCCGGCGGGATCGAAGGCGACGAGGGCGCGGAATCCGTGGCGTGGTACGTCTGGGTGCTGGGCGGGGTCGGCGGCGCGGCGATCGTGGTCGTGACGCTGATCACCGTGCGCGAGCTCGGAGCAGGAGGAACGACGGCCGCGGTGATCGCGGGCCAGCTGGCGCTGTCGGTCGTGCTCGACCGGGCGGGCGTGCTCGGCCTCGACGAGCGGGCGATCACGTGGGAGAAGGTGCTCGGAATCGCGCTGCTGGCCGCCGGAACCGTGCTGATCGTGCGCGAGTAGAGAGGGAGGCGGTTGGCGCTGGGCTCCGCGGAGCGGGCACAGGGTTCCGGCGAACGGCGGCTATAAGGGGTGGGTCGGGTTGCCGCGGCGCTCCCGTGCGGCCGGTTTGGCGTTCGTTGTCGAGTTGGCGGTGGCTGGGACCGCTACTCGACAATGGACCGGATTTCGGGCGCGTTTCCGACCAACCCTTTATTGCCCAGGTAGAGCGGCGCAGCTCTGGACCCACGTTCCTTGCAACGCGCGCAAAATAGCCCCTTGCGCACGGATCATCGATTATTTATGATCGGCTGGCCGCAGCAACCACGAGGAGGAGACGCGATGGCAGTCACCAGCGCCGGCGAGGAGGTCCTCGGCAGCTTCCAAGGAAGCGACGAGTTCCCGATCGAGTGGGATGAGGGCGAGAACGAGCTCTTCTGGATCTACGACGACCTCCACTGTCCCAATCCGGTGTCGCCGATGTTCTTCGACATCGGGGGCTGGTGGCTCACCTGCGACCACATGTTCCGGCGCTTTGGCACGCCCTTTGCCTGTGACTGGATCGCCAAGGAGATCAACGGCTACGTCTACACGGCCGCGATCCCGTCGGACTCGCGCATCCATTCCGAGGCGACCGAGTATCAGTCGCGCTACGTGCCCCGCGTGCCGCGCGACCCCGAGCACGCCGGCACCATTGGCGCCTACCTCGGCTGGGTGCTGCCGCACTACGCGGAGAACTTCCTCGACTGGTGGCGCGACCGCCTGCGGCCCGAGATCGAGCGCAACTTCGAATACCTGGACGGCTTCGACACCGACGCCGCCGGCTTCATCGAGCTCGCCGTCCTACTCGAGGACGCGATCGACATCCACGATCGCCACTGGAAGATCCACTGGATGCTCAACTTCGCGCAGTTCGCGTCGACCCAAGCCCTGAACGGCCTGCTCGAGGAGGAGAAGGGAGAGGCGGCAGCCGCTCTGATGGGCCGTCTCCAGAGCTCCGTCGAGGACCGCAACTGGGACTCGATCGAGGACCTCTGGAAGATGAAGGAGGAGGTCAAGGGCGACTCCGAGCTCGCGGCCGCCTTCGAGGGCGAGACGGCCGTCCAGGTGATGAGCGCGCTCGACGGGACCGAGCGGGGCCGGCGCTTCGTCGAGGAGCGCGTGGTCGCGCACCAGAAGGCCTTCGGCTACAAGGCGATCTGGTCGCACGAGTTCGCCTTCAAGACCTGGCGCGAGGACCCGGCGCCGATGATCGAGGCGGTACGCGGCTACCTCGCCACCGATTACGACTACCCCGCGAACATCGCGGCTGTCGGCGACGACCTCGAGGCCGCCAAGCGCGAGGCGCTCGACGGCGTCGAGGGGGGCGACCTGCCGGCGGCGCTCGAGCGCTCGCTCAGCATGAACCCACTCACCCCCGACCACCACTTCTACATCGACCAGGGCACGAACGCGCGGCTGCGCCTGCTGCTCATCGCGATCGGGCGCAAGCTCGTGGACACGGGCACGCTCGACGACGCCGAGGATGTGGTGTATCTGCGCTACAACGAGCTGCGGCGCCTCATGGCTGACCAGGAGGCGCTCGACGCACGCGCCCTGGTCGGTGACCGCCGCGACGCCCAGGAGGCCGCTTACGAGAAGCGCCCTCCGTCGTGGGTCGGCACCGCCACCCAGACCGCGCTCGACTTCCCCTACAACGCGCTCTGGGGCTTCCCCGAGAAGTTCCACGCCGGCGAGCCGGCGACGACCGGCGAGGTGCGCGGGCTCGCGGCGTCGCCGGGCGTGGTCGAGGGCCCGGCGCGCTATGTCCGGTCCCTGGACGAGTTCGACCAGGTCCAGGATGGCGAGATCCTCGTCTGCCGCATGACCAACCCCGCCTGGGTGGTTCTGTTCACGAAGATCTCCGGGCTCGTCACCGAGGCCGGCGGCGCGGTGTCCCACCCGGCGGTGGTCGCGCGCGAGTTCGGCATCCCGGCCGTCGTGGGCACGACGAACGCCGGTGACCGGATCGCCACCGGCGACCGCGTGCGGGTGAACGGCACGACCGGGGTCGTCGAGATTCTGTCCTGACGTGACCGACTGGCTGGCGCCGGACACCCTGGAGGAGGCTTTCGAGCTGCGCGCCGAGCGCGGCCCCGAAGCGACCGTGCTCGCCGGCGGGACGTTCCTGGGCATCCTCATGAACCAGGGCTTCCTCGCGCCGCAGGCGCTGCTCAGCCTCGGCCGGGTGCCGGGACTGGACCGGATCGAGGTCGTCGACGGCGAGCTGCGCCTGGGTGCGATGGCCAGCCACCGGGCGGTCGAGCGCTCCCAAGCGGTGCAGAACGGCTGGCCGGTGCTGGCGCGGGCGTTCTCGCTGGTGGCGAGCCCGCGGGTCCGCAATCAGGCGACCGTCGGCGGGGTGATGGCAGACGCCGACTACGCCTCCGACCCGCCGGCGGTGCTGGCCGCGCTGGACGCGCGAGTGGTGCTGCGCTCGGCGCGCGGCAAGCGCACGGTGGGGGTGAGCGAGCTGATTCGGGGCTATTACGAGACCTGCATCGCCGAGGACGAGCTGCTCGTTGAGGTACGCGTGCCGCCCTCGCCGCAGCGGGCGGTCTACCGCAAGTTCCGCTCGCGATCGAGCGAGGATCGCCCATGCGTGGCAGTGGCCGCGGTGCGGGGCCGCGCCGGGCTGCGCGTCGTGGTGGGCGCGGTCGCCGAGCGCCCGCAGGAGCTGGCCGAGGTGTGCGCCCTGGCGGACTCGAGCCTGCCCGACTACGAGCTGGCGTCGGAGATCGGCCGGCGCTACGCAGAGGGCATCGAGCCGATGAGCGACTCCCGCGGAAGCGCCGCCTATCGCCGCAAGGTCATCGCCGTCGAGGTGCGCCGCGCGGTCGAGGCGCTCGCATGAGGCTGACGGCCTACTCGCAGGACGCCACCGCCGAGGGCATGTGGCATGCCGCCTTCGTGCGCTCGCCGGTGGCACACGGGCGCGTGCTCTCCGTGGACGCCTCGGCGCTCCCGGCCGACTGCGTTGCGCTTCTTCCCGAGGACACCGCCGGGCTCGGCCGCTACGGCTGCCAGGTCAAGGACCAGACCGTGCTGGCAGATCCGGCCCGCTTCGTCGGCGACATCGTCGCCGCGGTGGCGGCACCAACGCGCGCGGCCGCGCGCGCGGCGGCGCCGGCGGTCGGGGTCGACTACGAGGAGCTCCCCGCCGTCTTCGATCCCCTTGCCGCGGTGGCCGAGGGCGCGCCGCTGCTCCACCCGGACGCCGGGACCTCGGCTCAGGACGCCGTCTCCATCGGCGTCCGCTCGCTTGACCAGACCAACGTCTGCCACCGCTTCCGCCTTGTTCACGGCGATGTCGAGCGGGGCTTCGCGCAGGCCGACGTGACGATCGAGGAGATATTTCGCACTGCCTCCGCCCAGCACGCCCCGATGGAGCCGCACGCCACGCTCGCCGCCTGGACCTCCGACGGCCGGCTCGAGCTCCACACCGGCACCCAGACCCCGTTCAACCTGCGCGACGACCTCGCCGGCGTGTTCGGAGTCGAGCCAGAGCGCATCCGAGTGGTCGCGCCGCCGATGGGCGGCTCGTTCGGCGCCAAGACGTTCACCCGCCTGGAGGCCGTGACGGCCTGCCTCGCGCGCAAGGCCGGGAAACCCGTGAAGGCGGTGCTCGATCGCGGTGAGGAGTTCGTGACGCTCAACCGCCACCCCGCGGTGGTCCGCGTGCGCATCGCGGCCAGCCACGACGGGACGCTCGTGGCCAAGCAGGTCGACTGCTGGGCGGACACCGGCGCGTACGCCGACTGCGGCCCGGGCGTCGCGACCAAGATGGGCTACGCGGGCGTCGGGCCCTACCGGATCCCGCACGTGCGCGTGGACGCACTTGCCATCTACACAAACCTCCCACCCAACGGTGCGTTCCGCGGCTACGGCGCGACGCAGTCGGTCTGGGCCTCCGAGCGGGCGATGGACCGCCTCGCCGAGCGCCTTGACATGAGCCCGCTCGAGCTGCGCCGGCGCAACCTGTTGCGCGACGGCGACCGGTTCGCTACCGGCGAGGTGATGCACGACGTCCACTTCGAGGAATGCCTGCAGGCGGCCGCTGACGCGATCGGCTACGCCGAGGACCCGCGCGGGAAGGGCCTGTGCGTGCTGCTCAAGGGCATGCAGACGCCGAGCCGCGCGGCGATCTCGGTCGAGCGCACGCCGGTGGGCTATGTGATCCGCAGCGCGTCCTGCGAGATGGGCCAGGGGATCCGCGACTCGCTGCGCCTGCAGGGCGCGGCACTGCTCGGATGCGAGCCCGGCCAGATCGAGGTGCCCGATCCCGATACCGACTCCTCGCCCTTCGACACCCGAACGACCTCGAGCCGCTCGACCTACATGATGGGCCGTGCTCTGCGCGAGGCGGTCGCCGACATGGAGGCGGGCGCCGGCGAGCGCGGCTACGGCGAGATCGAGAACGAGGGCGGGCTCGACCCCGATACGGGCCAGGGCATCGCATCGACCCACTGGCACCAGGGAGCGGCCGGCGCGCACGTGAGCGTCGACGGCGAGACCGGCCGGGTGAGCGTCGAGCAGCTCCACGCGGCGGTCTACGCCGGCCGGGTCGTGGACCGCGCGGGCGCCGAGCTGCAGAACGAGGGGTCGATGATCATGGGCCTGGGGACCGCGCTGGTCGAGTCGATCGAGGCCTCGGACGGCCAGATCACCAACGCCAACTTCTCGGACTACAGCGTGCCCGCGCTCGGCGACCTGCCCCGCCGCATGAGCCACGAGCTGATCGAGCGCGAGGGCGCCGAGGCGCATGGGCTCGGGGAGACGGCGCTTCCCCCGGTGCCCGCGGCGATCGGCAACGCGCTCGCCTCGCTCGGCCTGGAGCTCACCGAGCTGCCCATGACGGCCGAGCGGGTCCTGGAAGCGGTGGCGCCGTCGTGATGCTCGAGCTGGCACTCAACGGAAAGGCGGCTGCGCTCGAGTGCGAACCCGACGAGATGCTGATCGACATCCTCCGCCGCGAGGGTCTGTCGAGCGTGCGCGCCACCTGCGGCATCGGGATCTGCGGAGCCTGCACCGTGCTGCTCGACGGCGAGCCGGTCTCGGGCTGCCTGCTGCTGGCCGGCCAGGCATCGGGCTGCGAGGTCACCACCGTCGAGGGGCTGCCCGCCGAGCATCCGGTGCCGCTCGCCTTCGAGGCAGAGCACGCCTTCCAATGCGGCTGGTGCACGCCGGGCATGGTGCTCACGGCCAAGCGGCTGCTCGAGGAAAACCCCAGTCCCAGCGACGAGCAGATCGCCGACGGCCTCGGCGGCAACCTCTGCCGCTGCGGCTGCTACGTGAAGATCCGCTCCGCGGTGCATAGGGCGGCGGCGTGAGGCTGGTGACCTACGACGCCGGCGCCGGCCCCCGGGTGGGATCGCTCGAGGACGGGGCGGTCACCGACCTCGGCTTCGACGGCGACATGGTCGCCTTCATCGAGGCCGGCGCTCCCGAGGGCGAGCGCCGCAAGGTGGACGGCGCCCGGCTGCTGGCCCCCCTGCGCCCGCGCTCGCTGCGCGACTTCCTGGCCTTCGAGGGTCACCTCCAGGGCGCGCTCGGGCGCCTCGGGCGGCCGATTCCCGACGAGTGGTACGAGGTCCCCGCCTACTACAAGGGAATGCCCGACACGGTCATCGGTACCGAGGCAGAGATCCCCTGGCCGTCGTTCACCGCGCGGCTCGACCACGAGCTCGAGCTGGCGTGCGTAATCGGGCGCCGCTGCCGCGACGTCGCGGCGCCGGACGCCGCGGAGGTCATCTTCGGCTACACGATCTGGAACGACGTCTCGGCGCGCGACGTCCAGACTCGCGAGCTCCCGATCGGGATGGGGCCCGGCAAGGCCAAGGACTGGGATGGCTCGAACGTGCTCGGCCCCTGCATCGTCACGGCGGACGAGCTCGATGCGGAGAACCTCGGCATGAGCGTGCGCGTGAACGGCGAGACTTGGGGCAAGGACACGAGCGCCTCGATGCACTGGCGCTTCGCGGACATGATCGCGTACGCGTCACGCAGCCAGACGCTCTATCCGGGCGAGCTGTTCGGCTCGGGCACGGCGGCGGGCGGATCCGGGCTCGAGCTCGATCGCGAGCTGGCCCCGGGCGACGTCGTGGAGCTCGAGATCGAGGGAATCGGAGTGCTCAGAAATCGAATCGGTGAGAAGGGAGCGGCCTGAATGGCTTACGTGGTGTCGGCACTGTGGAGGGCGAACGAGGGGGAGGAGGAGCGCATAGCGCGGATCATCGAGGAGATGACGGCGCCCTCGCGCGGGGAGCCCGGAAACGTCTTCTACCAGGCCAATCGCTCGCTCGAGGATCCGCGCCTTTTCTACCTTTACGAGCAGTACACAGACGAGGCGGGCTACAAGGCACACCAGGACTCAGAGCACTTCCAGCGCCTGGTGGTGGGGGAGGCGATCCCCCACCTGGAGTCCCGTGAGCGCGCTTTCTACGAGACGATGGTGGACGAGCGCGGGGGTCTCAGTTGAGCCGGGAGGGGGCGTCATGAGGCTGACCAACGAGCTGGTCGTACCCGCCTCGCTCGACGAGGTGTGGGCGGTGCTGCTGGACGTGGCGCGCATCGCGCCATGCCTGCCCGGCGCCTCGATCGAAGCCGGCGACGGCGACGAGTATCGCGGCACGATGAAGGTGAGGCTCGGCCCGATCACGTCGAGCTTCCAGGGGACGATCCGCATCGAGGAGGCCGATGAGTCGGCCCGGCGCGCGGTGTTGAGCGCCAAGGCCCGTGACAGCCGCGGCCAGGGAACCGCCACGGCAACGATCACCTCGACGATGGAGCCGGCCGAGGACGCCGGCACGCGGGTCACCGTCGAGACGGACCTGCGCGTGACCGGCCCGGCGGCCTCGTTCGGGCGCGGCGTGATGCAGGACGTGAGCGCCAAGCTCATGGGGCAGTTCGCCGACTGCCTGGCCGCCGAGATCGGACGGTCGGCACAGAGCGCGGGCGCCGCGGCGACCGGCGCCGACGCGGGCGAGGCCGAGCGCCAGGCGGCGCCGGAGGGCAGCGAAGGAGTCCCGCTGGCGGGCCCGCTGCCTCCCGATGTCCCGGAGCCGCCACCGACCGAGGAGGGGGTGCGCTGGCCCGCCGGAGGGGGAGCTCGCGACATCGACCGGCCCGCCGCCGGCCAGCCGCAGCAGCTTCCCGACCGGGGCGACGACGAAGCGCTCGACCTCGGTGCGATCGGGCGCGAGGCGCTCGTTCGCCGGCTGGCTCCCGTGGCCGCCGCGGCCGCGCTCCTGCTCCTAATCGCCGCGGTCATACGACGCCGGAGCGGCGGATGAGTGAGAGCGCCGCCGCTGTCGCGTTCGCCCGCCCGAACCTGCGCGAGCAGATCAAGGACGTGCTGCTGCAGCGGATCGTCGAGGGCAGCTACGAGCCCGGCAGCCGGATCGTCGAGACGCGCATCGCCCAGGAGCTCGGCGTGAGCCAGGGCCCCGTGCGCGAGGCGCTGCGCGACCTCGAGCAGCTCGGCTGCGTCGTGCACCAGCCCAACCGCGGCTGCTCGGTGCGCGCGTTCTCGCTCGAGGAGCTCCTCGATGCGTTCCCGGTCCGGGCCGCGCTGGAGGCGCTGGCCGCGCGCCTGGCCGCCGAGCGGATCCGCGACCATGAGCTCGCCGAGCTCGACCAGCTGCTGGAGCGAATGCGCAAGGCGGCGAAGCGAGGCGACGCGCACGACCAGTCGCAGGCCAACGCCTCCTTTCACGCGACCATCATCCACGCCGCCCGCAACACCGTGCTCGAGCGCCAGTGGAGGATGCTCGAGCCGTTCTCGCGGACCTACCTGACCGTGTCGCGTCCGGGCATCGACCTCGTGCACCTGTCCGAGCGCCACCTGCCGGTCCTCGACGCCCTGCGCAGGCGTGATCCCGATGCCGCCGCCGAGGCCATGCACGAGCACCTGATGGGCGCGGCCGAGCTCTTGACGAAGGGGACGCCGTGAGCCGGATAGTCGACCTCTCGATGCCGGTCCACGCAGACATGGTCACCTTCCCGCGCGTGCCGCCACCGGCGCTGGCGGTGCTCGAGACCCATGAGCAGTTCGCCGAGCGCATCGGGGCGGCCGAGCACGGAGTGGGGTCGCTGACCGCGCACTACCTCGTGGTGACCGACGACCACGTCGGCACACACTGCGACGCTCGCAAGCACATCGTGCCCGACGCCGGCGGGCCGGAGACGATCCCGCTCGAGTGGTGCATCTCCGACGGCGTGGTGCTCGACTTCACGGCCGCCGAGAGCGGCCACGGCATCAGCGCGGCGGAGATCGAGGCCGAGCTCGAACGCATCGGCTACGAGGTCAAGGAGCGCGACATCGTCCTGATCCACACCGGGGCGGGCTCATACAACACCGAGGAGCGCTACAAGACCGACCATTGCGGGATGACCGCGGAAGCAACCAGGTGGCTGATCGAGCGCGGCGTGCGGATGATGGGCATCGACGCCATCACGTTCGACCCGCCGGTGTGGGCGATGTTCGAGAAGAAGCTGTTCTGGGAGGCACACCGCGTCATGTGGGACGAGGAGTACTGGCACCTCGAGAACCTT
>JBEVKF010000023.1:0-73675 GCA_040509755.1 Thermoleophilaceae bacterium
CGGCCCGACCTAGATCGGTTACACCCCTCTGTCCGGGGTCGGTCTCATGGCCAAGATCATCAGCCAGACGACCAACCAAACGAACGTCATGGGTTCGCCTTGATGCTCTGTGCCTGTGCGGGAGAGGTGCGCCTCGGGCTGATCTGAGAGCACCTGAGCCGCGCTGTTATGCGGCTGCGGGTCTGGGTGGACCGGGTTCGGGCGATCTCATAACCCGAACGTCGCGGGTTCGAATCCCGCCCCGCGATAACAGAAAGCGCCCTCCCTCTCTAAGGCCACCTCGGAGGGCCGGCGGTACTCCCTCGTGGTGAAGGATGCGCCTCGGCGTGTGGCGTTCGGGACCGCAGCTCCCGCGAGTCCTTCGTTCACTTCCTGTCGCTTGGGAGGAAGGCCCTCCAGCGCGTCTGGGGCCAGTCTGCGCGGTGATGCCGGCTGCGGCTGGCGATCGGTGCCCCCGTGGGCGTGCCCGACCCAGCGATCAGCTTTCGACCGGGCGCAGCGGTTCCGAACCATCCCAACCCTCGGCGCCGCTCCTCACCATCTCGAAGAAGTTGCGCAGACCCTCGCAGTCGACATGGATCTCGATGTCGTGGCCCAGGACGGCGGAAGCGTCGTGGAGGGTGCTGTCGACTTCGCCGAGCTGGGCGCTCAGGTACTGCGGCAGCCCTCGCTCATCGAGCGAACTGCGCACATCGGCTAGCTCCGTCGGGGCCACGGCGTAGGCGACGTGGTGGAGTCTCGGTCGGGGAGCGGAGAAGCGCTTCTCGACCCGCTCGGGCGCCAGCCTGACGGTCTCGATCAGCTCGATCGCGCCGCCGCTGTAGGTGCCAAAGGCGGAATGGTGAACGAACTCTGCCCGCGCACCGCGCGAAAGCACGTTCTCCAGCGGCACGTGCTCGACAAGAAAGAACGGCCCGGCCCCGAGTTGGTCGACCAAGCGGTTCACCGTCGCCTTGATGTCTTCGACGACGTACGCGTGATGGTGCGGCTCGCCGAGCTGCGGTCTAAACAACGTCTCCGGCACGTCTCTCCTATCGGTCCGTCGTCGTGACCGTGCTCGAGCTCGATCACGTCTTCTGCATGGTGACCGATCCCGGCGAGGCCGCGCGGCGGCTCGAGGACGACGGGTGGGTGCTTGACGCTGGACAAGCGCACCCGGGGCAGGGGACGCGAAACCGGCGCTTGAGGTGGCCCGAGCAGTTCTTCGAGCTGTTGTGGGTGACCGATTCCGCCGAGGCACGCACCAACCCTTTGCGCCTCGACCGTCGCGCCGGCTGAACCGCCACTGGCGCCAGTCCGTTCGGTCTGGCGTTGCGCGGCCAGCTCGACCCTGCGCACAGCGACGAGTTCTGGCTCTATGACGCGCTGGGACCGCGCATCTGGATTCATCGCGACAACGAGCGGATCCCCGAACGGCCTCTGGTCTTCGTGCTCGAAGCCGCTGGGGAGGAGATGGAGCAGCGCCGGTCACGGGTCAGGATGTCCGAGCCCGCCGCGCATCGCCGTCCCGGCGAGCTGCGCAAGTGCGGGTTCGCGGACCGTCCGCCCCGTTCTTGCCGCCGTTCGCGGGACCCTCGATCGTCTACGTGCAGGGGCCGCACCGGCTCGAATTGGTCGTCGGCGGCGCAGGCTCCGCCCGGCGGGTCAGCGACGGCTTGATGATCCGCTCGTAGGGGCGCGCACTCGGCTCGGCCTCCGTGCGGCCGGGCGTACGTTCCCGTGAGCCGGGGCGCGGGCTGCTGCTCGTCGACCCCGAGCGAGAGCCCGGAGCGCTCCCACCCCCATTGAAGCGGGATGTCGCTGACGGGGGCGGCGTCTCCGATGGCGCTGCCTGGCAGGATGCCCGCCATGGACGGGGAAGCGCGCGTCTGCCCGTTCTGCGGCAAACCACCCGGGGTCGGGATGTTCTGCGAGGCGTGTGGACGCAATCTCCAAGCGGTCGAGCAGTTGCCTACCTGGGCGGAATGGGAGGGCGAGGGGCGTGGGGAGCCGCGGGCGAGCGCAGCGGGAATGCAGCCATTGGCCGAGCGCTGCGCCGACGCGACCGCCGCCTTCCTTGCGGCTATGCGCGCGGCCGACAACCCCGGTGCCGTCCGGACGCCCATGTCGAAGCGGTCGGCCTTTCGGCGGGCGGGCTCGGCCCTCGGGTGGGTGCTGCGCCCGGTCGACCGGGAGGACTTCGAGAAGCCGCGTCGCTACGAGCCGGGGCTCGTGTTGACGGTGGAGGGCCGCTTTCACCGCCTCCACAGCCAGCTCCGGGGCTGGGGCACGCGCGACTTCCCCCACTACCAGCACACCGTCGAACCCGATGCGATCGACATGCCGGTGACAGAGCGGCTGATCGGCGAGCTGGCCACCGTGCTCAGGACCCACGGCCTCGTCGACACCGACCCATCACCGGATCAGCGGCACGAGTAACGCCCACGCTGAGCCCGGGTTGTGGCATAGGGCTCACTGCCGATCGCCGTCCAGCGCAGCCAGGTAGCTGTGCACTAGCGCGATCGACATCGCGCCTTCACCCACGGCCGAGGCGACTCGCTTGATCGAGCCGTGACGAACGTCGCCCGCGATGAACAGCCCGGGGCCCGCCGGCCCGGCACCGACGATCACCACGTCGTAGATCTCATTGCTCGGCGTGGTCGGCAGACCCGCGCGCGCAGACAACTCGGCGCGCCAGCGCGCCGAGGCCAAATAACGCTCGCGCGAGACGCCCTCCGTCCGGCCCGACACCAGCTCGGTGTATTCCTCAGGGCCTTCGAGCCGCGTGCCGTCGGGAAACAGAACGAGCGGCAAGCGGCCGGCGCTCAAGAGCTCTGTCTCGAGCAGAGGAGCCAGCGGATCCCGGTCGAGGTCAACCCAGCGATGAGGAACGTCGTTTCGCCCCAAGAGGTCCCGGGCGGCATCGACGCCAGGGGTGGCGCGCCGACCGACGATCGTGGGCCCAACTCGGTCCATCCGCGGCTATCGCGCCGGCTGTCCTGACGGTGGAGACTGTGGCGCGTCGAGCTCCCGTGACAGCCAGCCGCTGAGCAGCGCTCCGGCGGTCGCCAGCGCAACGGCCGCTGGAAACACGCTGGGGCGGAGGTGGCGGCGGGCGACCAGGCATGCGGCCGCGTCGATGCCGTCCACCACGGCGGACGCTTCCAGCCAGCCGCGCACGGGCTCGCCACGGTCCAGCGCGACGAGCACGCCGAGCCCGAGGCCGAGATCGCGGGCGCCGACCATGCGGGCGAAGAGCCGCGTCCCGCCCGTGCCCCCGTCAGGGCCGGTCATCGTGCGGCCCACCAGTCCCGGCGCCAGCAGCGAAACCACGCCGATGGCGATCCTCCCGCCCGCGACGTTGACCGCCAAGCCCCTTGCCTCCATCGGCGGATCGTACGAGATCAGCGGCCGGCTGCATGGGGCGGCGCGATACTTCCGGCGCATGGCGGAACCGGACCGACGTAGGCGAAGCCGCTCCGGCCAGCTTCGGGATGCGGTGATCTGGGGCATGGCCCTCGGCGCCGCATCAGGCGCCGTGATCGGCGCTGCGATCGCCGGGGTCGGAGCCGGTCTCGGCGCTCTGATCGGCGCCGCGCTGTACGCGCCCCTCGAAGCGATCACCACCATCAGGCGGGGGCCCGCCGAGGTGAAGCCGCTCTGGTACCGCATCCTCAGCAGTGCCCTGCTGATGGCCCTGTTCGGCTGGCTGCTGGGCCTGATCTACGGGCCCGACAAGCAGTTGCTCACCGCGATCATCAGCGGTGTCCTCATCGGCCTCCTCGGCCTGCGCCCGGGCAAGGCGTTGCTCGGGCTCCTCGTCGGTGCCGTCCTGGGCGCCTTGCTCCAGGCTCTCGACAGCGATCTGGAACCGGCGCTAGTCGCAGCGGCGGTCACGCTCACCTATCGGGTGATCGCGGCGATCGCCTATCGCGGACGGGAACTGGTCCGAGTGATGGCCGAGGAGGTGCCGGCCTCGGAGCTGCGCCACGTCGTGCCCTTCGAGGCGCGCTCGCGGTACGTCGGCGGCGACTACGTCGAGCAGCTCGCGAAGGCGCGCGGTGGCACCTTCCGCCGCAACCCGCCCGACGTCGGGATCCTCGCGTCGCTCGACAACCTGGATGGGCCGACCTTCGACGCGACCCGCGTGCACCCGCTGATCCGCGAGTTCTACGAGCACACCAGCCGCTTCAAGCTCTCGATCATTCCCGAGTGGCGGCGTTGGATGAAGCCCCCCTACGAACTCTTCAAGCGGTTGGTTGCCGAGCCGCTCGGCCAGGCGGCGATCCCCTCCAACATCGAAGAGGCCCAGCGGGGCATGGTCAGCACGATCGACACGATCACCCTGGACGGCGACGAGGAGATCGACATCCGCGCCTGGATCCGGACCTTCGCGGACTCCGGCAAGCCGATCTACGTCGGCATCTACACAAGCTTCAGGCATCAGGACCGCGGCTACGTAAGCGTCGGGTTCCCGATCCCGAGTTCCAACTTCACCGCCACCCTCCTGCCCCACAACGCCGGGGAGCACGACTTTGTGCTGACCTCGCGCACCGAGCTCGAGTTCCCTGGCCATTACCTGAGCTCGGTCGACAGCGAGCGAGACGCCCTGACCGTTCTCAAGCTGCTCTATTTCCAGGAACGGATCTTCGTCTATGTCGCCGACGGCGAGCTGAGGACTGACCACAGCTTCTACCTGGCCGGCCAGCGGTTCCTGACTCTCCACTACGAGATGTCGCGCCTCGCCGAAGCGCGCGCATGACTCAGGCTGTCCGGCTCGTCGGCGACGTCGCCGACGAGCTACCGCCGTCCTCGCCGCTCTCTAGTCAGGCTTTTTCGTAGACGAGAGTCAGGACGCCGTCGGACCCGACCTGGTTCGCCTCGACGAGCTTCCAGGTCGACTTGTCGGAGAACTCGCCGAAGAGCCGGTGGCCGGTTCCCAGCACCACCGGGAAGACCATCAGCCGGATTACGTCCACGAGGTCATGTTCGAGCAGATCGTGGACCAGGCGCCGGCTGCCGGCGACGAGGATGTCGCCGTCGACTTCCTCCTTCAGCTTCGCGACCTCCTTCGGGACGTCTCCGGACCCGTCGATCACCGTAGTGTTGTTCCACTCTGGGTCCTTGATCGTGGAGGAGACGAGGTACTTGGGCATCTCGTTCATCCGCTTCGCAAACTCGCCGAGCTCGCCCCCCATACTTTCTCGCTCGGGCCAGGAGTTGGCAAAGCTCTCGTAGGTGACCCGGCCGATCAGCTGCGCCTCGGCGCCGAAGAGCTCTTCGCCCTTGAACTTGCCGCCCTCCTCGCCGCGGTCGAAGTCGAACGTCCAACCCTCGTACTTGAACTTCTCGCCCCCCGGCGCCTGCATCACGCCGTCCATCGAGACGAATTCGGTGACAGTGATGGTTCCCATCGTTCCTCCTGATCGATTTTTCCGCCGAGGGATCCACTATATTCAACCAGAAGGTTGAACGAGGCTCGGCCTGTATATGACCACGTCCGTTGATGAGCTCAGCAACACCTTCGCGGCCCTCGCCGACCCGACTCGGCGGGAGATCCTCAAGAGGCTCAGCGAGGGCGAGGCGACCGTGAACGAGCTCGCCGAGCCATTCCCGATCAGCGTTCAGGCCGTCTCCAAGCACCTGAAAGTGCTCGAGCGGGCGGGCCTGATCTCGCGCAGCCGGGCGGCGCGGCTCCGCCCCTCGCGCATCCGCGGCGACGCGCTCAGGGACGCGACTGAGTGGCTGCACGGGTACCACCGCTTCTGGAGCGATAGCTTGGACCGCATGGACGAGCGGCTCCGATCGGGTGAGGATGGCTGACGCACCGAAGCCGGGGGACGGGCTCCTGATCACCCGCGTCTTCGACGTCCCGCGCGAGCGGGTCTGGAGGGAGTGGACCACGCCCGAGGCCTTCGCGGACTGGTACGGAGGGCCGGAGCACGAGGTGCCGGTCGAGTCGGTCTCTATGGACCTCAGGCCCGGTGGGGGCTGGAAGGCCACGATGTTTGCCGGGCCCGACGGCCGCGAGATCCAATGGGAGGGCGAGTACGTCGAGGTGGTCGAGCCCGAGCGGCTCGCCTTCACCGTCACCGACCAGCCCGGCGAGCCCGAGCGCGACCTGGTCACGGTCGAGCTCACAGACCTGGGCGACGGCCGCACCGAGATGCAGATGACCCAAACCGGCGGGGGACTGCCGCCCGCGGGCTACGAGCGCGCGAAGGCAGGCTGGGGCGGCTTTTTCGACAGGATGGCCGAGCGCCTCGCCGAAGCCGGCTAGGACCCTGAGCGGGGCTTTCTGAGTTTCGCTTTCATGGGGAGCGGCACTCTGAAATGACAGCCGCCAGGGAGTGGTGCGAGGCCGTCGGCTGCCGAGCAGGATGCGAGACACTGGACCGAGATGTCACGGGCGAACATCGAGCTGGTCCGCCGACTCTACGGAGAGCTTGCGAGCGAGGGTTCCACCCTGGAGTTCGAACAGCGTCTGACTGATGAGGCTCTTGGTCATTTCTTGGATCCGGGGATCGAGTGGGTTCCGGTGGCTCATTCGTTGCTTGCCGTCGAGAGCTATCGGGGCTTTGACGGCGTGCGACGCTTCTGGGGCGAGTTCCTCTCGACCTGGGAGAGCTACAAGGTTGAGCCGCTGAGCTTCTACGACGCCGGTGATCAGGTGGCGGTTGTGGTGCACATCGTGGGCCGGACGCACGCGCTCGAAGTCGACGAGACTCGATCATCGCTCTTGACTCTCCGCGATGGGCGGGTCGTCCGCGTCCAATCCTTTCCCGACCCGGAGGGTGCGAGCGAGGCCGCCGGGTTGCGGCCGTAGCCCAAGGCCGGCAGTGCTGCTTGCGCGAGGGGATGCGCGAGGCGGCCGGCGCCCGCAACTCCGCCTCGCGGCCCCGGCCGCGGTCAAGACGCCGGGCGGTAGGTGAGGAGGACCACCCCGGAGTCGAACCGCTTCACGTCGTCGAGCTGCATCCGGACCGTTCCCTTGTCGCCGAGCACGTGGACGTTTCCCTCGCCCCAGACGAGCGGGTTCAGGTAGACCTCGTACTCGTCGATCAGGCCCTTCTCGGCGAGGGCGTACGCGAACTCGCCGCTCCCGTGCATGAACAGGTCACCGTCGACCTCGTCCTTCACCTTCGGGATCGAGTCCTCGAGGTCCCCCTCGAGAAGGGCCGCGTTCCACTCGAGATGGCCGGACAGGGTGTTGGACCCGACGTACTTCGGCATCGGGTTGACCATGTCCGCCCATTTTCCCGACTGGCTGGGCCAATATCCCGCCAGCCCCTCGTAGGTCTTCCGGCCCAGCACCAGCCCGCTGGATCTCGCCTGACGCTCGAACGAGTAGTCGCCGTGATCTCCGTCCGCCTGCACCCACTCGCCGACCGGGTCTATGACGCCGTCGACGGTGGCCTGCGTTGTCGCGATCAGCTTTCCCATATCGATGCTCCTTCGGTCGCGGGATTTCCCTCTGATCCCTGTCTACCCATGAGGCGCCTGGAACCGGCGCTCGATGCGGCGTGTTGTCAATAGCTCCCGCTCCCGTCCAGGCGGCGAAGGGGGCCGGGAGCCCACCAGTTCCACTCGCCGAGCAGCTTCATCAATGAGGGCACGAGGAAAGCCCGGACGATCGTCGCGTCGATCAGCACTGCGGCCGCGGTTCCGAGCCCGACCTGCTTGATGAAGATGATCTCCGAGGTCGCAAAAGCTCCGATCGCCACGGTGAACAGAAGGGCCGCGGCGGTGATGATCCGCCCGGTGCGCTCGAGGCCGGTCGCGACCGCCTCCTCGTTGGACGCGCCGCCGTCGTGCTGCTCCTTGATTCGGGTGAGCAGGAACACGCCGTAGTCGGTCGACAGCCCGAAGGCGATCGCGAGCAGCACCAGCGGCTGAGTCGACTCGATCGCCCCCTGTCTGCGGCCGACCCGCGGTAGTTTGAGCTAGCGCTCGGCGCGCGGGTCAGGGACGGAGCGGCGCTGCGTCCTCGATCTTCAGCGGAGTGACGGGTGCGCCGTCGCTCCACCTGCCGTTCGAGCGGTGCCTGCGGGTATCGCCCAGCGCGTACGCGCAGTGCAACCCGAAGTAGGCGCAGTCCCGCAGCGCGTCCCACACCTTCCAACAGAAGTTCCAGTCGTAGGCATCGGCCGTGCCCTTCTTGCCTGCGCACACGCCGTGCCGTGACGAGAGGTCCGGATTGCCGTGCGTGTCGGTGCGAGTCAGCACGAGGTCCTTGTTCCTCTTGGGGATTTGCCGGAGCTTCGGAAAGATCGCGTTGCAGCTCCCGTTTGCCTTGTCCGGCTCGGAAAGAATCCCGTCGGCGCCCGAATGGCACTGAAGCTTCACGGTCCGCGGGATGCCGGAGAGCGAGTCGTCAACAGCCGGCTCGTCGAACCCATTGAGTCCGCCGTCGTGCGGGTCGTCGAGGAAGATCGCTCTCGGCCTCGGCAGGTGCAGTGACCTGTGCCGGTTCGCGAGGTTCGCCGTAATGACGCCGCCGAAGGAGAAGCCGAAGTAGCTGGTCTTGCCGAGCTGCGGCTGGACCCGTCTCGGCCGCGCGCGGAGGTACGACATGGCCCCGCGGATGCCGTTCACAGCGGATGTCATGCAGGGCTCGATGTCGAACGGCCCCGGGCAAGGGATCGCGATGTCGGTCTGCCAGCGCGGGTAGATGACGATGTTCCCCGTGCGCACCGTGTGCCGGATGAGCTCGTACATCTGGCTGTAGCCGGAGAACTCGTAGTAGCCGTGCATGACGATCGCTAGCGGCGCCTTGGCCGGCCGCGGCCTCGCCGGCTCGAAGACGTACCACGCGTCAGCGCCGCTGCCACCGGAGCTAACGCGCCAGCCGGCGTTGGCGTAATCGCTGCCGCCCGGCCCCGACCTCGGCTGCGGCGGCTCCGTGATCGCTGCGGCCGCCCCTGACACCCCAAGCCCAGCCGCGAGTGCGCCGATGACGGCGACGAGCACCCCCCTCCTCATCAACGCAGCTTCCCGCGCGGCGTGCGGCCGATCCGGAGGATCATCTCGGTGAAGGCGATCGCCTCGGCGCGGACCCGCTTGAAGTTCACCTTGTCGGTCGTTGTGATGCCCCAGTTGAGCAGGTAGGTCGGGCCGGTGATGTAGTTGGCAGTCGGCATTCCGCCGACGGCGAACAGGTACTGGCCCTCTCCCGGCCAGGCCGGCTCGTCGGCCACTCCGCTGGCGTCCGGGTTGAGAGGCTTGAGCACGCCGGCGGGCGCAGCCTTTGCGCGTTTCAGCGCGGTGAAGGACGTGTCTACCAGCGCCTTCGAGTCGGACGCGAACATGGCGCCCGGTTCGTACTGGCCGGTTGGCCCCATGCTCCCGCTCGCTAGCTCGTCCCACTCACGGAGACCCAGATGCTCGATCGTCAGCGCCGCGTTGGTGCGCCTGACGAGGTCGTTCCTATGCCGTCCGATGAACGCGCGGGCGCCGTTGCCGCCCGCGAAGTGGCCGGTCGTGAGCAGGATCATGATCGTGCGCGGCAGCGCCCGGCGCGGCAGGCGGGCGAGGTACTGGCTCATCGCGACGATCGCGTCGGGCCCGTTGTCCTCGATCGCGTTACTGCCGTCTGTGTGGCAGTGCAGCGTCACGATCTCCTTCGACATGCCGGGTACGAACCCGATCAGGTTGCGGCTCTCGACGCGCTTGACGTTCGCGGGCAGCGTCAGGCGCGCCAGAGCGCCGGCGCGGGCCTGGTCCTTGAGCGCGGCGCCCGTGGTGCGGTCGACATAGACGCCGGGAACCCCGCGGACGATGCCGTCGTAGGGGAAATATGAACCGTCGGCGCCGTCGCTCGGATAGTCGAGCGCGCCCACGGCTCCGACGGCCCCCGCGGCTTCGATGCTCGCGAGCAGCGGGATCACGCCGTTGAGATAGGGCCGCTTGTACTGCTCGGAGGGGTTGAGCTCTCCGCGCGGGTCGTAGGTCCGTCCCGGGTACCCGAGTGCGGTAAAGAAGCTCAACGGCACGACCGTCAGCGGCACGTCGAAGACGGCGATCCTGCCCACGAGCGAACCGGGAGCGGGCGTGCTGCCGGGCTCGACGAACGCGAGCGCCCCCGTGACGCCTCCCGCCGGCGTCTGCCCGGAATAAGGGATGTAGGACGCCGTCCTTACCGGGCCCGCGGTGGGGCCGGCGACCAGGTCGAGCGACCACCGGCTCGTCGTCCAGCGTCTCATAGGCACGTTCTCGAAGTGCAGGTGCTCGACGCCGGCGCGTTCGAGCTGGTAGCGCACGTCGTCGACGTAGCGCTCGTGCGCGGCGCTGCCGGTCGCGCGGAGGCCCTTCTGGTTTGCGGGGCCGATGTTGTCGAGCGTCCTATGCCACCGACGGAACTGCCCCTCCGGCATGAACTGGCTCTCCCTCACCCGCACGGCGTCGCGCGCGCCGAGACGGCCCCTCGGCCAGGCCGGCGCCGCGAGCGCCGACAGTGGATCGAGCAGGGAACCGAACGTGCCCGCCGCCGCAACCGCGCCACCCGCGGCTAGGAACTTCCTGCGCGAGAACTCGTACTCAGCCTGCATCCGACGACCACCCCTCTCGCTCCGCAATACGGGCAACCAGCTATCGAAGTAATGAGTCTTACTTCGATCATACACAGCCCGCGGCCGAGCGTCTCGTCGTCGGCAGCTAGCGGACCCGGAAGAGGTCCGAGATCCAGACTCCGAGATCGGAACCGAGCGCCGCCAGGTCCGGTTCAGCGGCCGCGTCTAGCGCGTCCGAGACGAGCTGACGCACCGCATAGACGACGCCGATGTATGCAGTCCACGGAAGATCATCCGGTGCCTCACCGTCATCAGTGATGCGTGCGGCTCGGTCACGGATGTACGTCGCGAACAGGGTGAGCGCCTCGCGCCGTCGCGCGCGCGCCGCCGGGCCGACCGCGTCGATCTCCACCTGATAGGCCCGGGCGACAACGAGATCCTGCTGGAGAGTGTTGAGGTAGGCACCGAGGAGACCTGCCGTAAGGGCGGGTCGGTCATCGTCGGGCACGTCCACGGCGGCCATCTGCGTGAGCAGCACCTCGATGAAACGGTCGTAGCCGGCGAACACACAAGCGTCCTTGCTGTCGAAACAGTCGTAGAAGGTGGCGAGTGAGACGCCGGCCCGGGTCGCGATGTCTCCGACGCCGAAGCCGCGATATCCGCCCGCGGCGAGCAGCTCCGTCACCGCGGCGAGCAGTCGCTCGCGCTGCGCTTGGGTGATTTGTTCGCGCGCGAGGTTGTGGCGTCCACGCGGCAACGCCTCCGGCAGCGTGAAGAACAAGCCATCACGCACGACTTCGCCTGAGGCCGGTTGGGAGGCGAGGTTGGCCGTCGCTCGCCGTCCTCGCTGCGACGTCGCGTCCGACATTGCGTGCAGTATTGCACCGCGTGACGATCGAAGTAAGGCATCCTACTTATATTGGTTGCGGCGGCGGAACCGCTCCCGGACCACCGAAGGAAGGCAGCACTAGGCTCCCCGCATGACCCGTCTAGCCACAGCGAGCGCCGCTCGGGCGGCCCGTCGCCTTCCCGCGGAGGACTTCGAGCTCAAGGAGATCGAGCTCCATGGACATCGCGTGGCCTACCGCTGCGCCGGCAGCGGCCCCGCGATCGTGCTGGTTCACGGGATCACCTCGACGTCGGCCACGTGGGAGCGCGTGATGCCCTATTTGGCCACCCGGTTCACCGTCATCGCGCCGGACCTCATGGGGCACGGCCAGTCGGCGAAGCCGCGCGGCGACTACTCGCTCGGCGCGTATGCAAGCGGGGTGCGCGATCTGATGGTGACCCTCGGCCACGAGACCGGCACCTTCGTAGGGCATTCGCTCGGTGGCGGCGTCGCCATGCAGCTGGCCTATCAGTTCCCGGAGCGCTGCGAGCGCCTGGTGCTCGTGGACAGTGGCGGGCTGGGCCGCGAGGTGAACCTGCTGCTGCGCGCGGCCACGCTGCCGCTGTCCGAGCTGGTGTTGCCACTTCTGGCCAGTCCCCGGCTGCTCGACACCGGCCGCTCCATCGGCCGCCTGTTCGCCCGGGTGGGAATTCGAGCCGGTACCGACATGTCAGAGCTGGCCCGCGGCCATGCCTCCTTGGAGGATCCAGAGGCCAGAGCCGCGTTCGTGAACACGCTGCGCACGATCGTGGACCCCTTGGGTCAGCGGGTCAACGCCAGTGACCGACTTTATTTGGCCGAACACATCCCGTTCCTGCTGGTCTGGGGTGAGCGCGACTCCATCATCCCGGTCGAGCACGGTCTGTCGGCGCACGCGCTGGTGCCCTCCAGTCGCCTTGAGCTCTTCGAGGAAGCAGGCCACTTTCCCCACCTCGACGAGCCTCAGCGCTTCCTCGACGTGCTGCTTGACTTCATCGAATCGACCGATCCGGCCGACTTGGACCCGGGGGAGTGGAGCCAGAGGCTGAAGACCGGGCGGCGGCCCTAGCGGGATTGCTTTTGCTTTCGCGCGGTTGCGGCCGGCGATGACGGCACTCGTCGAAAATACAGCCATGAGTGATGCGCCCGATAGCACACGCGAGAACCTCGAGGTCGTCGAGCGGTTTCTCGCCGCTTTCGACCGACGCTGGCCGGAGGAGGATGAGCTCGCTGAGCTGGTCGGTCCTGACATCCACTTCACCGAGCGGCCGAACTTGGTCAACCCAGGCGGTAGCGAGCGCGACCGCGCAGCGATGCGCGCTGGGCTTGAGGCGGGGCGCCGGCTGCTGGCCTGGCAGTCGTACGAGGTCCGCGACCACGTCGCCAGCGGCGACACCGTCGTGACGCGGATGCGCTGGAGCGGGGAGCTCGCCGCCGATGCGGGACCTTGGCCTGCCGGGACGCGTATGAGTGCCTGGTGCGTGGCCCACTACCGCCTCGCGGCGGGCCGCATCGTTCGCATCGAGCAGCACGACTGTTACGAGCAACCATCGCTGCCGGAGGCGCGAGCCGCGGACCGTCCATGAGCGGTCGCAGGAGCACACGTGTCGTCGTCTCGGAGCAGGCTTCGGCGGCCTGGAACTCAGCACCTTGCTCTCGGAGGCCGGTGGAGGCTTCGACGTGACGCTGATAGACAAGAACGAGGCGGGCGTGTTTTCCGAAGGCGCTGCGCGCGTTGTCGCGCGGAGCCTGATCGCCGAGCTGCAGGGCGGCGAGCGGCCGGGCCCCTACGCCGGGCGGGGTTCCTGCTACATCGAGTTCGGTCATGGACGCGTCGGGCGCGTGGAATCGACTTCCGGTCGGGGCCCACGCCCACCGGGACGTTCAACCCGCCGTCCGCCGCCCTGGTCGCCGAGAAGGAGCACTTCGGCGCCAGCCGCCGGGCGCGCTGGTTCGCCAGCTGACCGGGGGGCGAGCGAGAGGTGAGCGGCGATACTCTCGATACCGGCCAAAGGGGGAGAGGTGTCTTTTGAGGAGGTGCCGCGCCGCGACAGCGCACTGCGCGCTGTGCTCGAGGGTCTTCCGGATGCCGTCGTGGCGACCCGCGAGGACGGCCTGATCGACTTCGTGAATGCGCGTGCCGGCGAGCTGTTTGGGTACTCCCCCGCGGAGCTCGTCGGTCAGCCGGTGGCGGTGCTGTGGCCTGAGCGGATGCGGAGTGGCTACATGCGCAATATGCGGGATTTGTTCAAAGCCGGCGGCTCGCTTCGCTTCACCCGTGAGGCACACGGGCGGCGAAAGGACGGACGGGAGTTCGTAGGGGAGATGAGCTGGGGCATCGTTGAGACCGCGGGGGGCGCCCTGATGCTCGCCGTGGGTCGCGACATCTCGCAGCGCCTCCTGACGGAGGCGCGACTGCGCCGGCGGTCTGCTCAGAACGCCGTGGTCGCGTCGCTTGGAGAGAGGGCGCTCGCGGGGACCGACCCGGTCGCGCTCGGCCCCCAGCTCGTGAGGGAGCTCGGCCAGACGATGGAGGCGGATTTCACCCAGCTGTTCGGGCTGGCCGCGGCCGGCCGGGAGCTTCGGTCGCTGGCGGTCTGGGGCAAGGCTGACGACCTCCGTGGTGCGATCCAGGTCGGGCCAGGGTCGCACGCGCAGGCTGCGCTCGGCTCGTGGGACGCGGTCAGCCTCTCGGATGGCCCCGGTTCGGCCCTTCGGCGCGACGAATTCCGAAGCGGCCTCGCGGTGGCGGTGCGCACGCCCGAGGAGAGCTTCGGCGTGCTGTGTGCCTATGCACGCATGGAGGACGCGCTCGATCAGGAGGACGGCGCCTTTCTCAAGGCCGTGGCGAACGTGCTCGCCAGTGCCATCAGCCGGCGCCGAATGTACGAGCGCGTCCAGCACCAGGCGCTTCACGATCCGCTCACAGGCCTCGCCAACCGCACGCTCTGCCACGACCGGCTCGCTCAGGCGCTGGCGCGCTCGCGCCGTTCGGGCAAACCTGTCGCCGTGTTCTTCGTGGATCTCGACCGCTTCAAGGCCGTCAACGACAGCTACGGGCACGCGGCCGGCGACGCGGTGCTGACCGAGGTGGCGCACCGGCTCGCGGACGTGGTGAGGCCGAGCGACACGGTTGGACGCCTCGGCGGCGACGAGTTCCTCGTGATCTGCGAAGCCCTGGACGAGCAGCAAGCCGCGGGCTTGCGTGCCCGCCTCGACGCCATCGCCCGCATGCCCGTGAAGACGGGAGCAGCGGTGCATCAACTCTCGGCGAGCATCGGCTTCGCGCATGGCGACGCGAGCACGCGGGACCCGGATGCGCTGATCAGGGCCGCCGACGAGGCCTCCTACCTGGTAAAGCAACGCGGCGAAGGGCGCTGAGGCTCGACCCGACGCGGTTCAGCCACCCGCGCGGGTGAATGTCAGATGCGTGACTCCGCTGGGTGAGGAGGTGGCCTCGACCTGGTAGTCCTTCTCGAGGCCCTCCAGTCCGTCCCAGAGGCGTACGCCTCGGCCGAGCAGGATCGGGACCACCACGGTGTGCATGTGGTCGACGAGCCCGGCAGCAAGGAATTCGCGGATCATGGTGGGACCTCCGCCGAGGCGTACGTCCTTGCCGTCCGCGGCCTCGCGGGCCGTCTCGAGCGCCTCGGCAGGCGAAGCGTCGATGAAGTGGAAGGTGGTGCCGCCCTCCCTCTCGATCGACGGGCGCGTGTGATGGGTGAGGATGAAGGTCGGTGTGTGGAACGGCGGGTTGGGTCCCCACGCGCCCTTCCAGTCCGGGTCCTCGTGCCATCCGGGGTGGCCGAACTTCCCGGCACCCATGATCTCGGCGCCGATGCCGGGAGCGAACTGCTGCGCGAAGGCGTCGTCGACGCCGCCGCTACCGCCGGGCTGCCACCACCGGGTGGTGAACAACCATTGGTGCAGCCGATCCCCGGCGTGACCGAAATGTGCGTCGCGGCTCTGACCCTCCCCGGTGCCGAAGCCGTCGAGTGAGATGCAGAAGTTCTGGACGCGGGCGAGTGACATGGCTGGTGCTCCTTCGGTGATCGGGGGGTCAATTCTCGTAGGCGGTGCGGTAAGGGACGTTGGTCGCGGCATTCGGGTCATCGCCGACCCAGGGTCTGCAACTTGCGCATGGACCCACCCGCGACGTCGTGCGCTTAGGGTTGCAGCGAGTTCACGCCTCGGCGATTCCGCCGTCGGGCGATCAGGGTGCTCGAGCATCGAGCGGCGACCGTACGCCAAGGTTCGCGGGCCGACCATCCCAGGATCCTGGGGTAGAGGAAGTGCCCGCTCGCGAGATACGGGGCCGGCGGCTCTGGGAGGTCGCGGACTCCGATGTACCGGGTAGTTCGGCAGGGCCGCCGGTCCGTCCGCCTGGATGACAGCCCGTCGGCGGACGCTAGCCTCATCGAACGATGCTGATGAAGGCGGGACGGCCCGCCCGCGCTTGTGGTTTGGTTGTCCCGGTCCTCCTCGCGGGCGGATTCGCTTTCGGCTGCGGCGATAGCCCGGCCGAGCGGCCGGTTCGGCTCGAAATCACCGCTCCGACGGATGCCGCGGTGGTCCATGACGGGAGCGTGGAGGTTCGCGGGCTCGTTCACCCGCGGGGGGCGCGCGTACTCGTTCTCGGCCGGCCCGCCCGGGTTGCCCGGGGTGAGTTCCGCGCGGTGGTCCCTCTCGGGGTGGGATCGAACCTCATCGACGTCGGTGCTAGTGCGGGTGGGGCGGCTCCGGCCTGGAATGCCCTGCGAGTCACGAGAGAGGTCCTCGTGAAGGTGCCTGATCTGATCGGCGCGACCCGCGATGATGCGATAGCCCGGCTCGACGCTCTGGGCCTCCGCGCGGACGTCGAGGAGGAAGGCGGCCTGTTGGACACACTGCTTGGCGGCGACTGGATCGTCTGCGCGAGCTCCCCCACCCAGGGCAGTGACGTGCGGAGGGGGGCCGGCGTCCACCTTACCGTCGCCAAGGCCTGCTGAGCCAGACTTAGCGATCGGGCGTGACGGCAATGAGGCCCACTCGGGGGCGGCCCTGCTCGCGCTGCACGCCGAAGGCGACCCGGCCCGTGATCGGCTCTCTGCCCAACCTTGACACCACGTATCTGCCGCTCGCTCGGCCGATCGCCCCCGGTCGCACCAAGAGGTCCGTGAGCACGTAGCGCTCCGTTGGGTTCTCGGCGAACTGACGCCTGTACTCCCGCACCACGCTCACACGCCCACGCTGGGCATCCGAGGTGGTGATGCGGCTCACCTCGCGCGCGAGTAACGTCGAGAGCGCTTCGTCGTCCTCTCGGGTGTAAGCGGTCGCAAACGCCTCGACGGCATCCCGCACGTCCGTCGCCGTCACGGCGCCCGACGCTTCGCGTGCGCCGAGCGGCCCCGCGCCAAGGAGTGCCGCGATCGCCACACCTACGGCCAACAGGGTGCCCGCGGCGAGGAGCGCCGCGGAGGTGGGGCGGCGCGACGCCCGTCTTAGTTGCGCGGTGACACCACCGTGTCCGCTGGTCCCCGAGGCCGGCTCGGCGACAGGCCCTATGACGTACGACCCGTTCGTCAGCGCGAGGGTCTCGCTCCTTTCCCCCGCACGCTCCTCGCCGTTCTGTCCAGTAGCGCGCTGCCGGAAGGCGCCCTCGGGCCGGACTGCCGACCGGCCAGCCGCGGCGAGCGCCGCTCTGGCCAGCTCGCCGGCGGATCGATAGCGGTCGTTCGGGCGCTTGGCCAGCGCACGCGCCACGACGTCGTCGAAGGCCTTCGGCACGCCGGCCGTAGCCGAAGGGCGTGGCGGGGGATCATTCAGGTGGGCAAGGATCGTGCCGGGGACGGACCCGCGAGCGAACGGCGGCACACCTGTGAGCGCGGCGTTGAGGACGCAGCCGAGGGCGTACACGTCCGTCCGGGCGTCTGGGCTGTCTCCCTCGAATTGCTCCGGCGCCATGAAGTCGACCGTCCCGAACCACTCGCCGCTGTCCGTCACGCGCGTGTCGGCGGACGGGTCGAGCGTCAGCCCGAAGTCGCTGAGGTAAACGTGCCCCGAGCCGTCTTTACCCCCGAGGAGAACGTTGGCAGGCTTGACGTCACGGTGCACGAGACCGACGGCGTGGGCTGCGTCGAGCCCGGCGGCGACCTGCGCCACGATGGTCGCTGCGTGCACGTGACCGAGCCGGCCCGACCGGTGGATGAGCGCCTGCAGGTCCGTGCCCGGGACCCAGCGCATCAGGAGGTAGAGCCGTCCGTCCTCCTCACCGGCGCCGTACACGGGAATGACGTTCGGATGTTCGATCGCCGCGGCCACCCGGGACTCCCGTTCGAACCGCGCGCGGAAGTTCGCGTCTGCCGCCCGCTCGGGGGCGACGAGCTTCAGCGCGACGGCTCGGTCGAGCCCGAGCTGGGTGGCTCGATAGACGACACCCATCCCGCCACGCCCGGCTACGGCTTCGATGCGACAGCCGGCGAAAGTCGAGTCCAGGACCAGATCGAACACTGCAGAGAGTGTGACGGAGGCGGTCTGATCTCGAGAGACGCGTGGAAACGCTTTGGAAGCGGCGGACCGCAGCAAGGCGCACCAGCTGAGCGCGATAACCGCTCAGCGAGCGCTACTAGCGACTGGCGGCAGCAGACCGCAGCAGATGCTCGCGCCCTACACGCAGGAGGTCGCCCGCTCGAGCCGGGCACCGCCCATCGCCGGGAGTCCCCTTCACGACCGGAACGCCGGCCATCACAGCAGCCGACGCACGTGCCCCGAGCCGACTGAGCGCCTTAGTCGTCCTGCGCCGCCCGTTGCGCTCGTGCAGAAGCGGCGGTCGCAGACGCCCACGCTTGACTCGCCGCGCGCTAGACACCCCCGACGATGCACCCGCGTGCGGCACTCTCGTCGCTCCCGCCTTACGCGTGACAGCGGTCATCGCGCGCACGAGGTCGTGCTCGGCGAATCGCTATTACTCCTCGCGATGAGCCATCACGCAGGCGCGCTCGCCTCGGCTTCGGCGCAGGTCGCAGCCGTGCGCGACGATCCGGCGGCGCGTCTTGCATTGATGGCGCGGGTGTTCCACGGGCCGACGGGCAGCGCACCGCGACACCTGCCGTTCCGACGGGCAGCGTTGTCGTTCATGCGCTGGCAGGCGCGCCGCGGTGTGCTCAATCCGCTCGACGCGTCGCCGCCCGGCAGTGTGTGGTGGCGTGCGGTCAACGAACGACTGCTCCGGGACGGATGCGAAACGGTCGCGCTCCTCGGCGGGTTGGCCGGCGAGCCGTCATCGCACGCCGTGCGTCTCTGGCTGGAGTTCGGCGCGAGACCGACGGGGCGCAACTGGTACCGAGCGCACAACGCGAGCATCGTGGCCGGATATCTGGAGCACCAGCA
Organism: Thermoleophilaceae bacterium; assembly: GCA_040509755.1. Classification (GTDB taxonomy): domain Bacteria; phylum Actinomycetota; class Thermoleophilia; order Solirubrobacterales; family Thermoleophilaceae; genus JACVRW01. The sequence continues at coordinate 18,724 of JBEVKF010000023.1, forward strand.
CCTCGCCGAAGCAGAGGGCACGCCGGAGCGCTTCTTCATGAACGTCGCGCTGCTCCGCGTGCTGTACGCGCACACACTCGCCGCGGCGCCGCGTCTGGCGCTCGGACGGTTCGCTCCGCTCGGCCGCGTGCTCGGCGACCCCCGGCTCGGGATGGCCGGCGTCTTCCTCTCACTTCCCGCCGTGCTGCCAGACCGCTATCCGCTCGCGCTCGACGTGGAGGGCTATATCGCTGGTGAGCAGCGTCTTGGCCGGATGCTCGACTACGCGGTGATCGTGCCGCGGCTGCAATGCCTGTACGAGTGGTCAGCCGAAGAACTCGGCGAACCACGCCTGGTTGAGCTGGTGCGCGACGGCAACCCGATCTACGCCTGGCCCTTCGAGCAGCGACACGTATGGCGCACTCCGAAGATGACGTTCGCGGCGCGGGTACTCGAACGCATCACAAGGGCTCGCTGAAGCCAGAGTAGCCAGGAGTACCGCCCCGTTTCCAGGCGAACCTTGCCGCGTCTACTCCCGCACCCCGGCGGCTTCGGGGGTCCGATTCGGGCTTGGGCTAGGCGTCGTACCGGCCGCCAAGCGCCGCCGGCTGGGGCCGACTCTTGTGCCCGGCTTCTTTGATGATCGCCGGGACGTCGGGGTCGGAGAGGAAGTTCTGAAAGCCCTCCTCGTCCCAGTCGAAGAGCACCCAGACCCTGTCGTCCTCATTGGGATCGCGAAAGACGGTCGCACCCTTGGACCCGTGCTGCTTTCGCTTCTCGGCGCCCTTGGTTGAGAAGATTGTCAAGAAGCGGTCGAAGTCCTCGACCTGCGTGGTGGCCAGAAACATGTCTCTCCTCTTTCGGGAGTGTCGGCGCCCTCCGGCGACATTGCGCGCACAGTATCGCGCTCTGGTAGCGCTTCGGACGAAGGTCGCGGGGTTCGAGTCCGCCCCCCGCTGCTCAGAGAGGCCCGCACTGGCGGGCCTCCGTCGTGAAGGGCCGGGTGCGAAGGGAGCACCGTGTTGCCATATGGTGCCGACGCCGACTGGGCGAGCGGCTTGCGCACGCGACCGCGGCGACCAGCGCCAACGCCGTGATTGCCACACGCTTGTCCCGACGGGAAGGGTCTGAGAGTGTCGCTTTGCGCTGAGTCGGTTTCCTACGAAGGGGGTCTTCGCCTGAGCGTCTCGCCCTAATAGCAAGCTTCACTGAGCGCTCCCTCGTCCGGGAGCGGCCCCCGCGCGGCTGGGCCAGAGTCGCCAGGCCACCTCGCCGAAAGCGAGCCCGATAAGAATCCCGAGCGAGCTGTCGGCCACGCGCTCGAGGCCGACGTCGTCGCCCTGGAAGTCGACAGCGCTCAGCATGAACAGGACGGTGGGTGTGATCAGCGCCACGAGCCAGAAGTAGCCACGCTCGTCGAGCGCAAACAGGCCGAAGGCGGCCACAGCGGCGCCCGCGGCGAGCGCCCAGGGCTCGTGAGTTGCGAAGGTGATGGCGATTATCAATCCCGCGCCGGCGAAGGTTCCGACGGCGCGCTGCACGCTCCGCACGCGCGTTGCCCGTTCCTCCGGCTGGAGGATCGCGAGAGTCGTGAGCGGCACCCAGTAGCCGTGCGCGAGATCGATCACGAGGTAGAAGAGGGTGCTCGCCGCCACCGCGAGTCCGAGCCGCGCGGCGTGGGCCCGGAGCGCCGGGTCGCGGCCGGTGACGGCTTGCCGCACCGCCCTGAGTGAGTCACTGACCACTCGCTTCGAGGCCTCTGGTCCACTGCGGGCGGCGACCATAAGGGCGAGGCCTGCGATCGCTCCGAGTGAGAACCAGAGCAGCCGCTCGCCGAACGGCTCGGGGCTCGCCGGGAGGCCACACAGGACCACGAACACCGCCGCGGTAGCAAAGCCGAGGATGCCGCCTGCCCGCCCGGCGGCGCGGGCAAAGGCCCACCCGCTCACCCACAAGAGCGTCACTACGACCACGGCCCACTCGTAGTCTCGAACGACGTTGGCGAGCGCGAACGCCGCCAGCTCGCTCACTACCGCGAGCGAGCCCCACCACAGCCGTGAGCGGAGTCCCGCGTCCGGTATGCACAGCGACGTGTTCAGCCCGCCGATCCCGGCGATCAGGCCGAGCACCGCCTCGCCGGAGGCGATCCCGATCGCCAGTGGCCCGACCGTGGCGACCGCGCCGGCGATCCCCGCTCGCCATTCGAGCCCATGCTCCTCCGTGCGAAACGCGTCCCTGACGAGATCCCGCGCGGCGGACATCGCGTGCGATCTTCTCCGATCCGCGCACCACGACGCACCGACCGTCTAGATTCGCGGAATGGGGGTCGACCAAGCTCAGGGCGCAGCGCGGGCAATCGAGCTCGAACGGCGCTACGGGGCGCGTAACTACCACCCCCTCCCCGTCGTCGTGGCGCGTGGCAAGGGTGCATGGGTCTACGACGAGCAGGGCCGCGCGTACCTCGACGCCCTGTCGGCGTACTCGGCGCTCAACTTCGGCCACCTGCATCCGCGTCTCGTGCGCGCCGCCACCGCGCAGCTCGAGCGCCTGACGCTCACCAGCCGCGCGTTCTACAACGACCAGCTCGGCAGCTTCTGCCACGAGCTTTCGGAGCTGTGCGGCAAGGAGCTGGTGCTTCCGATGAACACCGGCGCGGAGGCTGTCGAGACGGCCATCAAGGCCGCCCGGAAGTGGGGCTACGAGCGCAAGGGCGTGGCCGACGGTAAGGCGCGGATCATTGTCTGCCAAGGGAACTTCCACGGGCGCACGACCACGATCGTGTCGTTCTCCGACGACCCGCTCGCGCGCACCGGCTTCGCTCCCTTCGCGCCGGGCTTCGAGGCGATTCCGTACGGCGACGCCGCCGCGCTCGAGGCTGCGATCGACGAGAACACCGTCGCGTTTCTCGTCGAGCCGATCCAGGGCGAGGCGGGCGTGATCATCCCACCGGACGGCTATCTGACGCGCGTGCGGGAGATCTGCACAGGGGCCGGCGTCCTAATGATCGCCGACGAGATCCAGTCGGGTCTGGGCCGCACCGGACGGACCTTCGGCTGCGACCACGAGGAGGTCACGCCCGATGTCGTGCTGCTCGGCAAGGCGCTCGGCGGCGGCATCCTGCCGCTCTCGGCCGTGGTGGCCGACGACAAGGTGCTCGGCGTCTTTCGCCCAGGTGAGCACGGAAGCACGTTCGGCGGCAACCCGCTTGCCTGCGCCGTGGGACGCGAGGCCCTGCGCGTCCTAGTCGATGAGGAGCTTGCCGAGCGCTCGGAGTCGCTCGGGAGGCAGTTCCTCGAGGAGCTGCGCGCACTGCGCCACCCCGCGGTCGCCGCGGTGCGCGGGCGCGGGCTGTGGGTCGCCTTCGACATGGCGCCCGGCGCCCCGGCCGCGCGCGAGATCTGCGAGCGCCTGCTTGCGGCCGGTGTCCTGTGCAAGGACGCGCACGAGACCACGGTGAGGCTGGCCCCGCCGCTGATCGTGAGCCGCGCGGACCTGGACTGGTGCCTCGAGCGACTCGACGGAGTGCTCGCGCGCGTGTGAGCGTCCTCGTGTCGGCGGTCGAGACAGCGAGCGGCTGCTCGCCGAACGCGAGCCCGATAAGAATCCCGAGCGAGCTGTCGGCTATCACTTGACGGCGTGACGACGGCGGCGGTGGCGCCCGAGGAGTCGCGCCGCCGGCGGCGCGGGCAGATCTACGTGGCACTCGCCGCGGTCGCCTGGTCGACCGCCGGCGTCCTCCAGCGCCAGCTCACGCTCGACACCGCCACACAGGTCGTCGGCCGCGCCGCGTTCGCGAGCGTCGCGCTGCTCGCGTACGTCGCGATCGTGGAACGCGGCCGGGTGGTGCAGGCGTTCAGGTCCGTCGGGCTCGCCGGCGTAGCGGTGGCGCTTTGCGTCGCGACCGCGTCGGGCAGCTTCATCGCCGCGCTCAACCACACGAGCGTCGCACGCGTTCTGTTCATCCTGGCCCTCGCCCCGGTGCTCGCCGCGCTGCTAGCCCGCGTCACGCTGGGAGAGCCGATCACGCGGCGCACAGGCGTGGCTATGGCCTTGGCGCTGGCCGGCGTCACGCTGATGCTGGGCGCCCCGGGCGAGGGCAGCCTCGTGGGCGACGGCCTCTCGTTCGTCACGGCGCTCGCTTTCGCGCTGATGATCGTGATCACGCGCTGGCGCCACGACGTGTCGATGGCGCCGGCCACCTGCCTCTCGCAGGTAATCCTGGTGGTGGCCTTCATGCCCTTCGCCAGCCCCGGCGAGATCACCGGCGACGCTGTCTTCTGGCTGGCGCTGCTCGGCATCGGTCAGATCGGGCTCGGCTTCGCGCTGCTAACCGTTGGCGCGCGGCTGATACCGGCCGCGCAGGTGGGCCTCATCACACTGCTCGAGGTCGTCCTCGGCCCCCTGTGGGTGTGGCTTGCGCTGGACGAGCGCCCTACCACGCTCACGCTCGTCGGCGGCGCGATCGTGATCGTCGCGATCGTGATCCAGACGCGCGGCGCGCCGCCATCCGAGCCGGACGGCGAGCGGGCCCTCCCGGCACCGCACTAGGAACCCGCGGTGAGGCGTAGAGCGGTTGCGCTCTGCTCGAGTCTGGGCGATTGGCCGCGATTAGAGTACGCGCATGAAGCTGTTCAGCCAGGACAAGAAGATTGAGTCGCTCAAGCGCGCCCCGCTCTTCGAAGGTCTCTCGCGCAAGGAACTCGTCCAACTCGCCCGCCTGACCGACGACGTCGAAGTTCCGGCCGGGAAGGTGCTGTGCAAGGAAGGAGACCTCGGGCACGAGTTCTTCGTACTCGTAGACGGCAAGGTCGACGTCGCCAGGAACGGCAGGCGCGTGGCGACGCTCGGGGCCGGCGACTTCGTCGGGGAGATCTCGCTGCTCGAGCCGACGCCGCGCACTGCAACCGTCACGGCGAAGACGGCGCTGCGCTTCTTCGTGCTCACGCCCAAGGCTCTCCAGCAAGTGCTCGACGAGAACCCGAGCGTCGAGCGCAAGGTCTTGCGGGCGCTCGCGCGACGAGTCCTGGAGCTCTCCCGCGACCCGACCCTCGCCTAGACCGGCTGGGCCCGCATCGCCGCCGGGCTAGGGGAGGTTAGGCTTGGGTCGGAGCCGTCGCCTCGTAGCTCGGCAAGGCCGGCTTCGGTCGGCCGCGTGGTAGGAGCAGGGCGGGAATGAGGGCGAGCGCGGTGAAGCCAACGGCCCACCAGAAGGTGTGACCAAAGGCGGTGGTCAGGCTGGCCGGCCCGGTTCGGGCCAGGTTGGCGGCCTGGTGTTGGAGGATCACGGCGAGCAGGGCAGTGCCGAAGGAGCCGCCGACCTGCTGGAAGATTCGCACCGTGCTGGTCGCCCGCGGGATGGCCTCGTTGCGCAGGCCGTGATAGGCGGCGGTCGTCGCCGGGACGAACATCGCACCAAGCCCGGCGCCCCGGATCACGAGGGCGGCGCCGAGCGCCAGCTCACTTGTGTTGGGCCCCACTTGTGTATAGGGGATCGTCCCTAGTGTGGCGAGCGCCATTCCGACGAGGACGATTGGGCGCGGCCCGATCTTGTCGGTGAGCCTGCCGACGATCGGCAGGGCGATCATCAATCCGAGGCCCTGTGGCGCGAGTAGCAGGCCGGCGTCGAGTGCGCTCTGGCCACGTGCCTGTTGGTAGTAGAGAGGCAGAAGCAGCATCGCGCCGAAGATGGACAGTCCGGCGAGGAACATGAGGCTGGCCGAGGCAGTGAACGAGCGCTGCCGAAAGAGGCGCAGGTCGATGAGTGGCTCGATCTTGGTCCGCAGCGCGTGCACGGCGAAGCCGGCCACGAGTGCGGCTCCGATCGCCAGTGGGACGATCACGTGGCTTCCGCCGAAGCCGCCCCGGGTCCCGGCCTGGGACAGGCCGTAGACGATCGCCGCCAGCCCGGGAGACAGCAGCGCCAGTCCAAGCAAGTCCAACGGATGCTCGCCGCGGGCCCGGGGGTCTGGCATGTACCGCCAAGCCAGCAACAGCGCGATCGCGCAGACGGGAACGTTGATGAAGAAAATCCAGCGCCAGCTCAGGCTGTCGAGGATCAGCCCGCCGATCACCGGCCCCACGATCGGGGCGAGAACGGCGGGGACCGCGATTGCGGCGATCAGCCTCCCGAAACGCTGCGGTCCCGCCGCCTGGGCCAGGATGGTTTGGAGAAGCGGCAGGAGCAGGCCGCCGCCGATTCCCTGTGCGACGCGGAACGCGATCAGACTGCCGGCCGACCAGGCCAAGCCGCATAGCACCGAGCCGCCGAGGAAAAACGCGAGCGACAAGATCCACATCCGCTTGCTTCCGAAGCGGTCAACCGACCAGCCAGCGAGCGGAATTACCACCGCGAGCGCCAACAGGTAGCCGGTCGACACCCATTGGATCGACGACAGACCGGCGTGAAGGTCGCGTGCCAGCGTGTCGATCGCAACGCTGACGATCGTCGCGTCGAGCTGGACCGCGACCGCTCCGACCAGGACGATCCCGGCGAGCTTCAGAAGCGCCGGGTCGAGGCGGTCGAGGGTGTCGACGGTGGCAGGGGTGTTGGTGTTCGTCACGGGCATTGGGTGATCGTCGTCATCGACGATGAGAGCGCGATGAGTCTCTGCGGAGCTAGTTCACACGCGTCTCATCGAAGCCTCATTTGTGCCTCCGATGCTTGCCTCATGGAGGCCAATGAACACTCTGGGCTCACGCTCTTCACTGGTCTGTGCGGACCCGGCGCCACAGCTGCGATGGTGTCGCTCAGGAGCGGCGGCGCAGACGCCCTGGCCGGGGCTCTCGTGGTCGTCGCCCTGCTGGTGTTGTCGCGCAAGGTGATCCGGATGGCGGGTGATACGGGGAGCCGCGACGACGACCCCCGCGCCGGCGGTTAGCCGTCGCGCATGCGGTAGCCGGCGCCTCGCACCGTCTCGAGGGTGTCGCGGCCAAAGGGCCGGTCGATCTTCTCGCGTAGGTAGCGCACGTAGACGTCCACGACGTTGGAGCGGTTTTCGTACTCCATGTCCCACCCGCCTTCGATCAGCTCGTAGCGTGAGAGCACCTGACCGGGGTGGCGCATGAACACCTCGAGAAGCTGAAACTCCTTGGTGGAGAGCTCGATCGCGGTGTCGCCGCGGCGTACCTCGCGTGCCGCGGGATCTAGGACGAGGTCGCCCACCTCGAGCTGGGCGGCCCGCTCCACCGGGCCTCGTCGTGCGAGGGCACGAAGGCGGGCGAGCAGCTCGTCGAAGTCGAACGGCTTGACCAGGTAGTCGTCCGCACCGGTGTCGAGTCCGGTGACACGGTCGGCCACCCCGTCGCGGGCGGTGAGCATGAGGATCGGCGTGCGGACGCCGTCGGCTCTCAGCCGGCGGCAGGTCTCAAGGCCGTCGATGCCCGGCAGATTGAGGTCCAAAACCAGCACGTCGTAGGAGTTGGCCGGAGCCATCCAGAGCGCGTCCTCGCCCGTCACCGCCACATCGGCGAGCAGGCCCTGCTCGCGTAGCCCCTGACGCACCAGCTTGGCCAGTTTGACCTCATCCTCGACCACCAGCACGCGCATGGGGCTCCAAGGATGACGCTCATCGTTTCCTCATGTGGGCCGGGTCCAATCGAGCAGTGACACGGCACTCGAAAGGGGATGTCATGAAATCGACACACGTGGCCGGTGGACCGCTCGGAGTGGCCCGAACAGACCGTCAGCGCCGCCCGCGGCGCAAGCGGTACCGGCGACGCACTCTGCTCACGGTCGCGAATTGGATCGGGCCGATCCTGCTCGGCGCGACGATCGTGGAGGTGCTGGCGGTTGGCATGTTCGGGCTGGTGGCGGGCAGCTTCTTCGTGCTGCTCTTCCTGGCCACCTTCGCTGTAGCGAACAGGTGGGTCCGATGACCGCCATCGACCTAGGACGCGGAATCCTCTTGCGAGGGCTGGTCAAAGACTTCGACGCCGATAGCGGGCCGATCCACGCTGTGCGAGGAATCGACGTGTCGATCGCCCCCGGTGAGACCGTGGCGCTGCTCGGCCCCAACGGGGCCGGCAAGTCGAGCGCGCTCGACATGCTGCTGGGTTTGTCGGAGCCGGACGCCGGTGCGATCAAGGTCTTCGGGATGAACCCCCACGAGGCGGTCAAGGCCGGTGCGGTCGGGGCGATGCTCCAGACCGGCTCTTTGATCGGAGGCCTCACGGTTGGGGAGATGGTGGCGATGGTCGCTTCGCTGTACCGGAACCCAATGGCGGTCGATGAGCTGCTGCAGCTCGCCGGCCTCGGGCGGATCGCCGGCTCACGCACCGAGAACCTGTCGGGCGGCGAGGGGCAGCGCGTGCGCCTCGCTCTCGCCTTGGTCAGCGATCCCGAGCTGCTGGTACTGGACGAGCCCACCGTGGCGCTCGACGTGGAAGCTCGGCGGGGGTTTTGGGCCACGATGCGAGGCTTCGCCGCGCGCGGCAAGACCGTGGTATTCGCCACGCACTACCTCGAGGAAGCCGACGCCTACGCCGACCGTGTGGTGCTGATGGCCCGCGGGCAGATCGTGGCCGACGGGTCAACCACGCAGATCAAGGCGATGGTCGGGTCACACACGATCCGGGCAACGCTGCCGCAGGGCGATCCCGCAGAGCTTGGCCGGCTGCCCGGCGTCATTCGGGCCGAGCGGCACGGCGAAACGGTGATTCTCACGTGCTCGGACTCTGACCTGGCCATCCGCGCACTGCTCGACCGCTACGGCGAGGAGCCGCGCGACATCGAGATCGCCGGCGCCGGACTCGAGCAGGCCTTCGTCGAGCTGACCAGCGACGTTCGCACCAACGAGGCTCAGCCCGAGGAGGTGTTGACATGAACGCAGCCGTCTACACCCGTTACGAACTGCTGCGGACGATCCGCAACAGGCGCGTCACCATCCTCTCCCTGGCTTTTCCGGTCGTGCTCTATCTCGCCATCGCGGGGCCGAATCGCCATATCACTGATTTCTCCGGGTCGGGTATCTCGGCTCCGCTCTACTTCATGGTCGGGCTCGCGGCTTTCGGGACCATGAACGCCATGCTCGCCGGCGGCGGTCGCATCGCCGCCGACCGCGCGGCGGGCTGGAACCGCCAGTTGCGCGTAACTCCGCTCTCGCCGCGCGCCTACCTGGCTGCAAAGGTGCTGTGCGGTTACCTTCTGGCCCTCCTGAGCATCGCGTCGCTGTTCGCGTGTGGCGCGCTGCTTGGGGTGCGGCTCCCAGCCGAGCGCTGGCTGGCGATGACCGGACTCATCCTCATCGGGCTCCTGCCCTTTGCGGCGCTGGGCATCGCCTTGGGACACCTGCTCAGCGCAGATTCCATCGGCCCAGCGGTTGGAGGGACGGTAGCGCTGCTCGCTCTGCTCGGGGGCACCTGGTTTCCCATCAACGGTCACGGGCTACTGCACGACCTGGCCCATGCCCTGCCCTCCTACTGGCTCGTTCAAGCCAGCCACGTGGGACTCGGGGACCGCGGCTGGGGCCTCGAGGGCTGGCTCGTGATGGCGGCCTGGACCATCGGCCTCACCACCTTGGCCATCCATGTCTATCGGCGCGATACCAAGAGAGCCGGCTGAAGGAAGGCACCACCAAACACTGCACAAAGGAGGATCAATGACCGCCATCTCAACACCACTGACCTCACGCCGCTTGACCCTGCCGGTGGGAGCCGCCGCCGCTTACATCTCAGCATGGCTGGTCGGCCTCGCTATCTGGCCTGGGTCCCCGGGCGTGAATGCAAGCCCGACTCACGTGGCCGACACCTACGCGGCACATCACGGCTTGGCCATCGTTCAGTACCTGCTGGTCGAGGGAGTCGCCGGGATGGCGTTGGGTGCGATGGTTCTTCTAATCGGTCTCGGGCTGGGCGCGACCGGGAACCGGCGGGCGGGCACACTCGTGCTCATCAGCGGGCTGGCCGCCACGACCATCTCCTTGGCCCAAGCGGTACTGGGTGCCGTCATGGCCGCCGGCGCGGCACACTCCGCGGGCACCCAATCGACCGCCGATGTCTTCGATCTGCTCAATCGCATGGACGGCGCGAAGATGCTTTTGCTGGCCGCGATGGTCGCGCCGGTCGTCAATGCCTCTCGCCCGCCGAGGCTCCTCCCGGGCTGGCTGCACGCCGTCGGGTGGGCGCTGATCGCAGCCCTGGTCACATCCGGCGTCGGCTATCTCCTGCTGTCAGGGCCGCTGGCGATGGTGGCGGCGCTGTCTCTCGCTCTGCTCCTGGTCTGGGTCCCGGCCGCAGCCGTGACCTTCAGTCGCACCCGCCCCGGCGTGCCTCCGAGCCCGGGGGATGTGCTGTGATCGAGAAATGCGCGCAGCCCCGCGGGCTCGGACGCTCTCGCGCCTCCCGATCCGGATCCGGCTCACGCTCGCGTTTGCCGGGGTCATTGCGGTGGTGTTCGGCGTCGCCGGAGTCTTCCTCGCGCGTGAGTTCTCCCGCGATCTGGACCGCTCTATCGACCAAGCGCAGCGGGTGCAGGTCGAGGACGTCGTGGCCCTTGTCACCGGGCCGCGAGGGCCGCCGGCGGTAGCAGAGAGCGGGGAGCCCTTCGCCCAGGTGTACGCATCCGACGGCCGGGTGCTGGGCACCACGGAAGCGGCGCGCGACGTGGTCCTGCTGCGGCCGTCCGAGGTCAGGCGGGCGACAGAGCGGGGCCTGCGGGTGAAGCGCCGGACCGCCGCCGACACCGACCTGCGCGTCCACGCGGTCGCGGTAAGCCTGCCCACCGGTGCGCGCGCCGTGGTGGCGGTTGGCGACTCGCTCAGGCGACGCGACGAGAGCGTGGCCTCACTCAACCGGCTGCTCTTGATTGCGCTGCCCATCGCCCTGTTGTTGGCCTCGTTCGCAGGTTACGAGGTGGCCGGAGCGGCCCTGCGGCCTGTCGAGCGAATGCGGCGTCGCGCGGCGGAGATCAGCGATCGCAACCCCTCGCAGCGGCTTCCCCAGCCGACCACGAACGACGAGATCGGCGCGCTCGGCAGCACGCTCAACGGGATGCTCGACCGCCTCGAAGAGGGGCTGGCACGTGAGCGCCGGCTGGTGAGCGATGCCAGCCACGAGCTACGCACGCCGCTCACCACCCTGCGCGCCGAGCTCGAGCTGGCGCTGCGCGGAGAGCGCGACGCCGCGACCCTACGCGAGGCGATCGCCTCGGCAGACCAGGAGGCGCGCCGGATGACCCGAATCGCCAACGATTTGCTCGTGCTCGCCCGCGCCGACCAGGGGCGCCTGCCGCTCGAGCCGCAGCCGCTGGTGGCGGGCGATCTGCTCACCGAGGCCGCCGAGCGCGCACGCGCGGCGGCCGCCGCCGACGGCCGGAGCGTGCTCGTCGCAAGCCACACCGCCTCCGACGCGGTGGTACCAGCCGATCCCGATCGTCTCGCTCAGGCGCTCGACAACCTAATCGGAAACTCTCTACGTCACGGAGCGGGAGACATCGAGCTGCGCGCCGAGCGCAACGGCAAGGCGATCGAGCTGCACGTGCTCGACCGCGGCTCCGGCTTCGACGCCGAATTCCTTCAGCGAGCCTTCGAGCGCTTCAGCCGCGACCGCGCGTCCAGCGCGGCCGGCGCAGGACTGGGCCTGGCGATCGTCACCGCCATCGCCAACCTGCACGGCGGGGGCACCGGGGCCCGTAACCGCGCCGGCGGAGGCGCCGACGTTTGGCTCTGGCTGCCTGAAGCATGAAGGACCGTGCCAACGGGCAGCCCGCGTTTGTCCTGCTGCGGAAGCCGGCGGAGTCCTATGACGCATCCTTCAGCGGGACCGTCGCCGAGTCCGCGGGTGGAGGGGTCGTATCGTCCCGCTCGCCTCCGCGATCGTCGCCCTCTCGCGGCTCCAGATTCGGATGAACGCCCGCCGCGAGGCCTTGTGACTCGGCAACGCGCCGCAAGAGCGAGATGAGCTGCGAGCGCTCTGACGCGTCGAGGGCGGACAGCAGCTCGACGTCGCGTTCGTCGGCTACGCGTTCGAGGTCGGTAAGCAGGTCGCGCCCAGCCGGCGTCAGGTAGAGCGTGTACGCGCGCCGGTCGACCGGGTCGCGGCGTCGCTCCGCGAGCCCACGATGCTCGAGGTCGTCGACAAGCGCGACCACGGCGCTGCGGTGGATCCCCAGCGCGACGCTTAGGGCCTGCTGGGACTGGCCCTCGGAGGCGCCGAGGTGGCTGAGCATCCCGAAGTGCCGCGGATGGAGGTCGAGTCGGGCGAGGCGCTCGGCGAAGCGCCGATGCGCGTGGGTGCCGAGCTGCGCAAGCAGGAAGCCGAGACGCCGGCTCAGCTCCGCCGCCGCGGACGCCGGCACGCTGGAGGGCTCTTCGGGCATCTGGCGATGATACCGCGCTACTTAAACTGTTTTTGGTATAAACAGTTTTGCCTACAGCATATCTGGGAGGAGGAACGAATGACCACGGTCAGCGTTCGCTACATCACCGACGACGTCGACGCCGCGGTTGACTTCTACGTCGAGCGGCTCGGCTTCAACGTCGAGATGCAGCCCGGACCCGGCTTTGCGGTGCTCTCGCGAGGCAACCTGCGGCTGCTGCTCAATCGGCCCGGCGCGGGCGGCGCGGGGCAGCCGACGCCCGATGGCCGCCGTCCCGCACCGGGGGGCTGGAATCGCATCCAGATCGAGGTCTCAGACCTCGATCGCGAGGTCGAGGTGCTGCGCGAGGCTGGGGCCAGCTTCCGTAACGACATCGTGACTGGGCAGGGCGGCAGCCAGACCCTGCTCGATGACCCCTCGGGCAACCCGATCGAGCTCTTCCAGCCCGCCGACGCCTGAGCTCTGGTCTTCGCACCCGGACTCTGAAAGGAGCTCACACGATGTCATCAGCGCCGAACCCCACCACCAGCGTCCTGCTGCGCAGCGAGGAGACCGACGGCCACGTATCCGTGACCGAGATCGTGGTCCCACCGCACAGCGCCGGCCCCCCGCTGCACACGCACGACTTCGACGAGGCCTTCTGCGTGCTCGAGGGCGAGCTGATCTTCAAGGTCGACGACGCCCTCGTCACGAAGGGCACGGGCGAGCTCTCCTTCGCGGCGCGCAACGTAGCCCACACGCTCGCCAACCACAGCGACGCGCCCGCGCGCTACCTGCTGGTCTGCACGCCCGCGGGCTTCGAGCGCCACTGGGCGCGAATGGCCGCCGACGCGGCCGGAATCGAGCCGCCGGAGTGGGCGCTGCAGCCGATCCCCGAGGTCACGGTCGTCGGCCCGCAGATCGCGGCGCAGGGCTGAGGCCGCGGCTCGCTTGCACTCGGTGCTGCGCCCTTCCCTGGGTAGCTTAGGCCGCGGCCGCGACCGGCATGTAGTCGAGGGCGGCCGCGAGCGCCGCGCGGGACCCCGTCCCGAGCGCGGCCGCCACCGAGCGCAGTCGGTCGGTGGCCGCGTCGCCGGCCGCGTAGACGCCGGGCACCGCGGTCCGGCCGTCGCCGTCGGTAACGATCGTCCCGCCCGCGGTCAGCTCGCACCCAACCGACGCCGCCAACCCGTTCGGTTGCTCGCGCCGGGTACGCACGAACAGCGCGTCGCGCTCCTCGGCAGGCCCGGAGACGAACTCGATGCGATCCAGGCGGCCGTCGTGGCCCGCCAGTCCGCGAACCGGCTCCTCGCGGACGCGCACGCCTGCGGCGGCGAGCGACGCCCGCCCGGCATCACCCAAGCGCGCCGGCCCGTCCGTGAGCAGGACCACGTCGCTGCTCCATCCGGACACGACGAGCGCCGTGCGGACGACGTCCGGGCCGTTGCCGTGCACGGCAAGCGCTCGGTCACGCACCTCCCACCCGTCGCAGAACGGGCAGTGGAATACCGACCGGCCCCACAGCGGCTCTATCCCCGGCAGCGCGGGCGGCTCGTAGCTCAGCCCATGCGCGAGCACGAGCGCGCGCGTGCGCAGCTCGCTCCCGTCGCCCAGCCTCACCCCGAGTCGCTCGGACCCCACGTAGGCATCGATGACGGCAGCGTCCCGCACCTCGACGGTCGGAAGGTCCACGAGCTGCTCGCGCCCGGCGCGGCGCAGGTCGACGGGCGCCACCCCGCTCTGGCCGAGCAGTCCTCCGATCGCCATCGACTTGCTGTTCGCGGGCCGGCCGGTGTCGAGGACCAGGACCCGCCGGCGCGCCCTACCGAGGACCAGCGCGGCGCTCAGACCAGCGGGGCCGCCCCCGACGATGACCGCGTCCAGCTGTGGCACGCGCGGACGCGGACGCCCGTGACGCAGACGCCGCCGCTCGCCATGCCTGATGGGCCGGAGCGAGGCGTTGGGGGGTGTTGCCACTTGGCTGGACATGTTTGATCAATTGGACCGCAATAGGGTTCACGACTCATCGGTACGGCGAGCAAACCATTTGTTCAGCCGGGTCACTGTGATACGCCTCACAGATCTGCCGGGAGTGACGGGCGCGGCGCCGACCCATCGCCCAGACGAGCCCGCGTCCGGGGCCGGGTCTTGTTCCGGCGGCGAGGGTCTGAGAATGTCAGTCCGCGCCGAGTCGGTTCTCTACGAAGGAGGTCTCCTGTGTTCGCTCGCGTCGCGATGTACGAGCAGATCGACGTCGAAGGTTGGGAGCCGGTCGCGAAATGGTTCGAGGAGCACGGCGAGGAGTTGAACCAGCAGCTCGCCGGATACCACGGCTCGATGACTCTTCTCGATCGCGAGAACGCTCGGATGTACGGGATCGGCCTGTATGACACCGCAGACAACGCTCTCAAGGTCGACGCGGTCATGGACCAAGGGCCTCCGAGCGACATGCCACAGGAGCTTCAGGAGGTCATGATGCGCGGGACGAGGTCTCACAGGGGGATCTATGAGGTGGTTCAGGCCGACGGTCGCCTGAGCGTCTCCTAACGGTCGCGGCCCCCGCACCTCTCCGGCTCCGCCCCAATCATGAGGTCGCTGCGCCTCGCTCTCGTTGGACTCGGCCTCGCCGGGCTCGCCGCGGGGCTCGTCTGCCTGCTGATCGCGGCCTCGAGCGATCACCTCGACGAGGTCCAGGTTGGCGGCGTCCTCTTTACGCCGCTGATCGGCTGGTCGTTCATCGCCACCGGGCTGTTCGCGTGGTGGCGGCGGCCCGCCAACAGCTTCGGCGCCCTGATGACGCTGGTCGGCTTCGTCTGGTTCCTGTCGGCGCTGCTGGCCTCCGACGTGCGCGGTCTGTTTGCCATCGGCGGCCTGTTCAGCGCCCTCCCTTACGCGCTTCTGCTGCACATGTTGATGGCCTTCCCCTCCGGGCGCTTGCAGACCGGATGGGAGCGAGGCCTGATCGGAGTCGCCTACTTCGACACGACCGTCATGCAGGTGCTCGGTGTGCTCTTTCTCGTCACCGGCACCGCTGATGAGTGCGCGGGGTGCCCGGCAAATCCACTCTTGATCAGCGACAGCCCGGGCGTCGCCGACGCGATCTTCGCGGTGCAGTCGTTGATCGGGGTGGTGGGGGTGACGGCCATCGCGATCCTGTTGGTGCGCCGCTGGCGCCGCGCGTCGAGCGCCTACCGCAGCGCGCTGACGCCGGTGCTCGCGACCGGAGTGGTAACCGCTGCGTTGCTGATCATCAGCTTGGTGGGGAACCTCACCGGGATCCCCGACGGAACGGCCGAGGATGTCGTCGACGCTCTCAGCGTGACGGCGATGGCCTCGGTCCCATTCGCGTTCCTGGTCGGACTGCTGAACTCCCGGCTGTCGCGCGCCGCGGCGGTCAGCGAGATGGTCGCGCGGCTCGGCGAGGCGGACCGGCGCCAGGGCCTGCGCGACGCGCTCGCCGAGGCGCTTGGCGACCCGTCGCTCTCGCTCGCCTACTGGGTTCCTGAGCAGGGTCGTTACGTCGACGCCACCGGTCACGCCGCCGAGTTGCCTGCTCGTACTGGCGATTCGGTCTGCACTGAGGTCTCCCATGAGGGGCGGCCCGTAGCGATGATCTGTCACGACGCCTCGCTCGACGCCGAGCCCGAGCTGGTCGCCACCGTGGGCGCTGCCGCCAGCCTGGCGCTCGAGAATGAGCGCCTGAACGTTGAGCTGCGGGCGCGGGTCGAGGAGCTGCGCGCCTCGCGGGCGCGGATCGTCCGAGTCGCCGATGACGAACGCCGGCGCTTGGAGCGCGATCTCCACGATGGCGCCCAGCAGCGGCTGGTCTCGCTGGCGCTCGACCTGCGGCTGGCGAGCGCAAAGCTCGAGTCCGACCCCGCCCAGGCGAGAGAGCTCGTGGAGAAGATGGCCAGTGAGCTCGGTGAGGCGACAACCGAGCTGCGCGAGCTGGCGCGCGGCCTGCATCCAGCTGTCCTGACCGATCGCGGGCTGCGCCCGGCGCTGGAGGCCCTTGCTGCCCGCGCCTCTGTGCCTGTCGAGCTCGCCGAGCCGCCGGCCGAGCGCCTCCCGCCGGCGGTGGAGTCGGCCACCTACTTCGTCGTTGCCGAGGCGCTTACCAACATCGCCCGTTACGCCGGCGCCTCTCATGCAGAGATCAGCGTCAATCACGCCAACGGCGAGATCGAGGTGGAGATCCGCGACGACGGCATCGGCGGTGCCGACCCCGGCGCCGGGACGGGTCTGCGCGGGCTTGCCGACCGGGTCGCGGCCCTCGACGGCCGCTTGGAGGTCAGCAGCCCGCGCGGTGATGGCACGGTAATCCGAGCAGTGATCCCATGCGCGTACTAAGAACACCCTCGTGACGAACCTCGCCGTAGGCGCCTTCAGCCGAGGAGCCGAACTCCTGGACTCGAACGCTTGGGAATGCGTCCGCAGCCTCTGATCTCGGTGACCGACGTACCGCGGAGCAGTCGCTGGTACCAGGAGCTGCTGGGCTGCGACAGCGGACACGGCGGTGACGAGTACGAACGCCTGCTCCACGATGGGGCGCTCGTCCTGCAGCTACATCGCTTCGAGGTGGCCCACCACCACGGCAGAATCGGGGACCCGTCGTTGCGGCCGTACGGCAACGGCGTAGCGCTCTGGTTCGAAACCGACGACTTCGACGAGGCCGTCCGCCGCGCCGAAGCCCTGCACGCCGATGTGGTACGACCCCCGCACCGCAACCCCCCGGAAGGGCCCGGCGGGCCAGCTCATCGAGAGCTCTGGCTACGCGATCCGGACGGCTACCTCGTGGTGCTCGTCAGCCCCGACGGCGAGTCCCCGTGGCCGGATCCGCGCGTGTAGCGCGGCGTTGCGGCTACGAAGGCAAGACCGCATTCACCTCGCAACCGCGCACAGGGCGACTCCGGCCAGCTCATAGCCGTTTCCGGCTGCGAAGGGCCCGAGTGAATCCTGGATCTCAGCTTTCACGTCCGCTCGCTCGGCATCGGAGAGCCGGCGCAGGGCGAGTCCGAGCGGGCCGGCCGTGTCCGCTACGAGGCCCACGTAGTGGCCGGCATCGGCCACCCGGAATCGGACCGGGACCTCCTCAGTGCGCACCTCGTCGAACCCGGCGCCGTGGAGCAGCTCGGTCGTCCGCTCCACGCTCGCCAGGTTGAACGCCCCGGGGGCCGGTGGGGGCTCGGGAGCCGGGATGTGGCCGCGCCGGCCGAGGCTCGTCCCGGCGATCGCGAAGAAGGGGTTTCGCTCCAGAGCTCCCCAGACCGCCAACGCCAGTCGCCCGTCCGCGCGCAGGACGCGGCGCGTCTCGGCGAGGGCGGCCGCGGGATCGGCCATCAGCATGTAGCCGAAGCGGCAAAGCACGCCGTCGACGGAGTCGGCGCCGAGCTCGATTCGCTCAGCGTCGATCACGCGATACTCGGCGTTGGCGACGCCGCGTTCGGCGCCGCGGCGACGCGCGGCCTCGAGCATCGCCGGCGAGAGGTCGGTCGATATCAGGTGGCCACGCTCGCCGACGATCGCCCCGGCGTCGAAGCCGGTATCACCGACCCCGGCGGCGAGCTCGAGCACGGTGTCACCCTCACGGGGCCGCAGCTCGTGCAGCATCCATTCCCGGATCGGGGCCGCCGCCTCCTCGATCTCGGCCCGGCGGCGCTCCCAGGTGGGCGCAATCGCCTCCGCCGTCTCGTAGATGGCGCCTCGGACGGGGTCGAGCGTCTCGCTGGTCATCGCGTGCCTCCTGCGGTTGCTGGCTATGGGCCCCCGGGATTGCCGGTCTGGGAGGACGCTAGGAGCGAGTCGCCGGCCGCACAATCGGGAGTTCTCCCCATGCGACCAGTCCGTGCTCCATCGCGAACAGCGTCGCTGCGGCACGCGTCGAGACACCCATCTTGCGGTACGCGTTCTGGATGTGGCGATCAGCGGTCTTGACGGAGATCCCGAGCGCGCGTGCGACCTGCTTGGTCTGCAGGCCGCGGGCGAGCATGCCGACGACCTCGGCCTCCCGCTCGGTCAGTCCCGCCGGGCGCTCGATCCGCGGCGCCCGCTGTCCGGCGGTTTCAACAACAGCTGTCACCGCGTCCGCGTCGAGCCGCCCGGCGCCGGCTTCGTCGCTCAGGAGCTCCGCCGCTCGTTCGGGCGGGATCGCGGCGCGGTGCGCGCGAGGCTCGGTCATTGCGTGGTAGGAGTCGGCCGCCGCCAGCACGCGCGCGAGGAGTGTCAGCTCCGCACCTGATGCGCCGCGGTGATACCCGGAGCCGTCGAGGCGTTCGTGGTGTGCGCCCGCGACCGGCGCGAGCCCGGACAGGAATGGCGAGCGTGAGAGGACGCGCTCGGTCTGGTAGGGGTGGAGGCGCACGTGCTCCCACTCGTCGGCGTCCAGCGCCCCGGGCTTCTGCCAGGTCCGCGCCCCGATCGCGACCCGCCCGAGGTCGTGCACCAACGCCGCCCGCCGCAAGGTCGTGGTATCCGTCGCATCGATTCGGCAGCGGCCAGCCGCCGCGGTTGCGAGCCCGGCGACTCCCGCCGAGTGACCGGCCAGGTAGGGCGAGATCAGATCGGCGAAGTTGCCCATCGCGGCGAGCGCGCGATCGAGCCCCTCGCCAGCGAGCATGAGCGGTGCGCCCGGCTCGCGAGCGAGTGTCTGATCCCAGGCCGACTCGTGCTCCCCGAGCGTGAGGATCTCCTCGGCACCGTCTGCCAGGCAGGCCGCGACCTCGGGATCGAACGCGTGCCCCGCGCGCTCGCGGACGAGGCGCACGGCGCGCTCCCCTCCACCCAGCAGACGCTGGAAGGCGGCGTCAACGGCGACGTGCACGATCCGCATCTCGAGCGGGATTCCCTCTCCCTTCGCGCGGCGAAGCGGCCCCCAACCGTCCCAGCGCTCCGTTAGATAGCTGAGTAGACCCGGCACCGACGGGGGAGCACCGATCTCGACGGCCAGCATCCCCGCCACCTCGCACGACGCCGTCAGGTGCGGACGCTGCTCTCGGGCCATCCTCGGCAGCCCGCGCGCGACCTGGAACGCGCGCACCGGGACCGACCTGTCGGGCTCGGGCAGCGCGCGGAGAAGCCCCAAGGCGACCTCGCGTCCCGACCCATACATGACGGGGTGAAGATGAGTGGTCAGGGAGTCGCCGAAGACCTCTGGCGTGACGTGCGCATCCGCGGTGCATCCCGCGTGGGAGAGCAGGCAGGCGTAGTAGGTATGCGACGCCGTGGCGGCGTCGACGCCGAGCCTTTCGGCGAGCCGGCTCGCGATCAGCGTGCTCCGCAACCCATGCTCGAACGGAAAGCCCATGCCCAGGTCGGTGGCGAGGCACAGCGTGGCGACGAGCTCCGCGCTTCCGACCTGCTCGGAGCCCTGCGACGCTTCGGCTGACACACAGCGACAGTACTCCGCAGGCAGAATCGCGGATATGACGACCACGCCGAACGGAGCGCCCACCCACGCGGTCAGCTGGCTGCGCTACGAGGACCAGGGAGCGGAGTACGCCGAGCTCTCGCTCGGCGTACGACGGCTGTCGGCGATCAGCACTGCGATCGGCTCCAGACCAGTCCCCTATCGCATGGATCTTCGGCTGGAGACGGCCGACGACTTCATCACCTCGAGACTCGAGATCAGCACCCGCGGTCTCGGCTGGATGCGCAACATCGACCTGCGCCGCTCCGAGCGCGGGGTCTGGAGCGCGGAGCTCGCCGGCACGGGCAGCCCAGACCTGACGGAGCCGGGAGGCGACATGTCCCAGTTCGAGGGCTCCCTCGACCCGGACGTCGAGCTGTGCCCGATCCTCAACTCGCTTCCCACTCTCCGCCACCGGCTGCTCGAGGGCGGAAGGGCGCCCGAGATGGTGATGGTCTGGGTGGAGCTGCCCAGCCTCACGCTGCACCGCTCGGTCCAGCGCTACTCCCACCGAGGCAAGGACGATGCCGGCAACCACGTCGTGCACTTCGAGAATCCCGATCCCGACGGCGGCGACTTCGTGGAGGACCTCACCTTCGACCAGGACGGCATCGTGATCGACTACCCCGGCATCGCCAAGCGGATCGGATATAGCCGGGCTCAGTAATACACGGGCGCGTCGCCGCTGCCGTGCGGCCGGGTTGGGCGCAGCCGCTCGCTCATCGCTTCATTGTCCGACTTACCGGTCCCAGGGACCGCTAACCCGACAACGAACGAACAATCCGGTGCGGCCTCCGCCGTGGCAGACTCCCGGCCCGTGCGGCCCCCGGAGCTCGAGCTTGTCCTGCCGGCATCGCCGGATGGTGCCGCGCTCGTCGCCGATCGGCTCGAGGTGGAGGTTGGGCGGCCCCGGATCGTCGACAGAGTGCTGCTCGACACGTTCGACGGTCGCCTGCGCGCGGCCGGCCTCTCTGCCGAGCGGTCCGCCGGGCGGGCCGCCTCGCGCACCCTGATCCTGCGTGAGCCGGGGGCTCCGGCGCGCGAGGCCGACGTGGCTCCCGCGGCACGCCATCTCGCCAATGAGCTGCCGGCCGGCCCCCTGCGCGACCGGCTCGCCCCGGTTCTGGGCGTGCGCGCGTTGCTGCCGCTCGTGCGGGTGCGCAGCCGGACGCAGTCGCTGGCCGTGCTTAACCGCGACGCCAAGACCGTGGTGCGCTTGGAGCTGGAGGAGGGTCAGGTCGTGGGCGACGGGCGCAAGCCGGTCGCGCTGCCACCGCGCCTGCGGGTTCAGCCTGTGCTCGGGTACGACAAGGCGTTCGAGCGAACCGCGCGCGAGCTGACCACGGAGCTCGGGCTCGTCCCCGCGCCCGTGCCGCTGATCGACGAAGCGGTGGCGGAGGCCCGCGGCCGGGCGGCGGGCGCCTTCACGAAGGCAGGCGTCAAGCTCGCCCGCGGCACCCCCGCCCACGAGGCGGCCGGCATCGTGCTGTCCCGGCTCGCCGACATAGCCGACGAAAACCTGCCCGGGACACTCGACGACCTCGACACCGAGTTTCTCCACGATCTTCGTGTCTCGGTTCGGCGCGCCCGGTCGGTGTTGCGCGAGCTGCGCGGGGTGTACCGGACCGCGGAGCTCGCGCATCTGCGCGAAGAGCTGCGCTGGGTGCAGGCGCTCACCAGTCCCGTCCGCGATCTCGACGTGCAGCTGCTCGAGTGGGGCGAGCTGGCGGCGGCGCTTCCACCCGGGCGCGTCGCAGACCTCGCCCCGCTGCACCGACTGCTCTCGCGCCGCCGCGCCTACGCTTTCCGCACCCTGCGGCGCGGCTTGCAAGGCCGCCGGTTCGCCGAGGCCGTCGTCGAGTGGCGCGCGCTGGCCGCCAGCTCCCCGGCACCGGACGCCGCCGACCAGCCGCACGCCGAGTTGCCGATCGAGGCGCTGGCGGGCGACAGCATTCGCTCGGTCTACAGGCGGATGGTCCGGGACGGCCTCCAGATCGGCGACGAGAGCCCACCCGAGGCGCTCCACGACCTGCGCAAGCGTGGCAAGGAACTCCGCTACCTGCTCGAGCTGTTCGGCACCCTGTTCCCGGGATCGGTGGTCAAGCCCACTGTGTCTTCGCTCAAGGGCCTGCAGGACGTGCTCGGCCGCTTCCGCGACCGCGACGTCCAGGCCGAGCAGCTGCGAGGGCTGGCCGACCAGCTCGCGGCCGAGCCCGGCGGCCCGGCTGCGTTGATGGCGCTCGGCCTGGCTGTCGAGGCGTTGGTGGCTGACCAGAGCGCGGCGCGCGAGGACTTCGCTGAGCGATTCGAGGTGTTCGCCTCATCGCAGCAGCGTGCCCTCATCGAGGGCACCTTCTTGAAGCTCGGCCAGTCATGAGGGTCGTGGCGACCTACTCGATCAAGGGCGGGGTCGGGAAGACCTCCGCAGCCGTCAACCTCGCCGCGCTCGCCGCGCGCGACGGCCGCCGCACACTGCTGTGGGACCTCGATCCCCAGGGGGCCGCTTCGTTCTTGCTCCGGGTCAAGCCGAAGGTCAAGGGCGGCGGGCGGAGGCTCGTCCGCGGGCGGCGCGATCCACTTGACGTCTTGAAGGGAACGGACGTGGAGGGCCTGGATCTGCTGCCGGCGGACTTCTCGTATCGCCATCTGGACCTCGTGCTCGACAAGTCGAAGAAGCCGCTGCGCGGCCTCGGACGCGTGCTGGCGCCGTTGGCGGACGGATATGACCTGGCGATCCTGGACTGCGCGCCATCGATCTCGCTCGTGTCGGAGAGCGTCTTTGACGCAGCCGACCTGCTGCTCGTACCGCTGGTGCCGTCCACGCTCTCGGTCCGAACGCTCGAGCAGCTGTATGCGTTCCTGGCCAAGCAAACCGGGCACGTGCCGGCCGTGCTCGCGTTCTTCTCGATGGTCGACCGGCGCAAGCGACTCCATCGCGAGCTCGTGGGCTCCCTGCCCGCCGAGTTTCCGGGAGTGGGCGAGACGATCGTGCCGTCGGCCAGCGTGGTGGAGCAGATGGGCCCGAGGCGGGCGCCGGTGGTCGTGAGCCATCCGGCCGCCCCCGCCGCCCAGGCGTACGTTGCGCTATGGGCGGAGGTGCGCGGCGCGCTGGACGGGGACGTTGAGCCCTGAGAAGAGCACCCCGGCGATCCTGGACTGCGACCCCGGGCACGACGACATGGTCGCGATCATGCTCGGGGCGGCCGATCCGCGGATCGACCTGCTCGCCATCACCACCGTCGCGGGCAACGGCACGCTCGAACGCACGACCCACAACGCCCGAGCGGTCTGCACCCTGGCCGGCATCCGCAACGTCCCGATAGCCGCCGGCGCGCCGGGGCCGCTGGCCGGGACCCTGCGCACCGCGGCGCACGTCCATGGCGAGTCGGGCCTCGGCGGCGCGGAGCTCCCGAAGCCCGACGTGGAGGTCACCGGCGAGCACGCCGTGGACCTGATTTCACGAGTGCTGCGCGAAAGCGCCGCGCCCGTCACGCTCGTGGCGACGGGACCGCTCACGAACGTCGCCCTGCTGCTCCGGGCGCACCCCGACGTGGCGCCGCGCATCCGCGAGATCGTCTTCATGGGCGGCTCGACCGACGTCGGCAACGTCGAGCCCTTGGGCGAGTTCAACATCGTCGTCGATCCCGAGGCGGCGGATGAGGTTCTCTCGAGCGGCCTGCCGGTGACGATGTGCGGGCTCAACGTCACCCACCAAGCCCTGGCGACCGACGCCGTCCTGAACCGCCTCCGTGCGCTCGACACGCCGCTGGCGGACACGGTCGTGCTGCTGCTGGAGTTCTTCGCCGACCGCTACCGCGACATCTGGGGCCTGCCCGCGCCGCCGGTGCACGACCCCGTCGCCGTCGCGCGCGTGATCGATCGAGGGCTCGTGCGCTGCGAGGACGCGCATGTCGCGGTAGAGCTCCACGGGACCCATACCCGTGGGGCAACCGTCTGCGATCGCTTCGGCGTGCGCGGCCGTTCCCCGAATGCCAAGGTGGCGATCGACCTCGACG
The DNA here is from genome assembly GCA_040509755.1 of Thermoleophilaceae bacterium. Lineage (GTDB taxonomy): Bacteria > Actinomycetota > Thermoleophilia > Solirubrobacterales > Thermoleophilaceae > JACVRW01. The sequence continues at coordinate 42,416 of JBEVKF010000023.1, forward strand.
CGCCGGGCTTCTGGGACCTCGTCGTCGCGGCTGTGGACAGCCTCGGCAAATCCCTGCGATGAGCGGCGCGGCGCAGCTCGTGGTCATTGGTTCGCTCAACACCGACCTGGTCGTGAGCGTCGGATCGCTGCCCGCACCGGGCGAGACCGTGACCGGCGGCTCGTTCGAGATGGCCGGCGGTGGCAAGGGCGCCAACCAGGCGGTTGCGGCCGCACGCGCCGGTACTTCGGTGGCGATCATCGGAGCCGTCGGGGCAGACGACTTCGGGGCGCGTCTGATCGCAGAGCTCCTCACTGAGGGAGTCGACACCGCTGGGGTGACCGCAGTGCCGCGGGCCAGAACGGGGGTCGCCGGGATCGTGGTCGACGAGCAAGGCGAGAACCAGATCGCCGTGGCGTCAGGCGCGAACCATGAGCTGCGCCCGAGCGATGTGGAACAGGCATTCGAAGGGCTCGACCTTTCGCGCGCAAGGTGCGCGCTCTTCAGCTTCGAGGTCGAGGACAAGGTGGTGCTGGCCGGCGCCGCGCTTGCCGCCGAGCGCGGCATGGCGCTCGTGGTCAACCCCGCGCCGGCGCGCCGGCTGCCGGCTGCTCTGGTCGAGCTTCGCCCCATGCTCGCTCCAAACCAGGGGGAGGCCGCCGAGTTGACGGGGCACGAGGATCCGGCCGCCGCGGCCGGTGCCCTGGCGAAGAGGACCGAGGCCCCGGCGCTGGTCACGGCCGGCGCGCGCGGCGTGTTTGTTGCCGCGGACGAATGCGTCACCCAGATTGAGCCTCCAACGGTGTCCGTGCGCGACACCACGGGCGCCGGGGACACATTCAACGGCGTACTCGCAGGTGGGGTGGCGCGCGGTTGGTCGCTCGACCGAGCAGCTCGCTGGGCGACGCTCGCAGCGGCGCACTCGGTCACGAAGTCCGGCGCCCGCGGCGGCATGCCCGGTGCGAGCGAAATCGAGGCCCTCGCCTCTAGAATTGACAGTAGTTATGGCAAGCAAGACTTGGGTTCTGGAGACGGGTACTAAGGGCACCGGGGCGAACGTGGTGCCTCTCGAGAAGGTGTTGGAGAAGCCGGAGCCGGCAGATCGCCCACGGCCGCGTGAACCGGTTCCTCGGCCCGAAAGCGACGCACCTGAAAAGCGTCCAGAGCGCGCGCCGCGGACGAGACAGCCGGTCGAGAGAACGACGAACCCGCTGCCACGGGGGCTGGTCCGCAAGCGGTCCACGGGCGAGATCGGCAAGGTCCAGGCTGTCGACGCCAAGGCCGGCACGGCGACCGTCCGCTGGCTCAAGCGGGGCGACGTGTCGACGGTCCCGCTTTCCGCCGTCACCCGCCGCTGAGGCAGACCCGCCCGGGTGGCGAATTCACACCCGCGCGGGCGGGGCGTGCGCACGTAGTCGGAGGCGCGCCTTGCCGCCGGCCGCGTCGGCGGCTGCGATACTGCCGCGGCGATGTCCCGAGCAGACGTTGCGTCGGAGAGCGCGCGTTTGCGCCGGCGGGCGGCCGCGCAGCGGATGCCCGAGGACCGGCTCGCCGCGCGAGCGCCGACGCTATACCGCTGGCTCTCCGCTGCTCTCTGGCTGCTCGTGGTGCGCCTCCCGCCACGCTCCCGCCTACGCCGCGCTCTGCTGCTGCGCACCTGCCTGCGCGCCTACGCCGCCTTCAACCGCCGGGACCTGCCCGTCTTCCTGAGCCTGTTCGACCCCGAGGTCGTCTACGACGTCTCGCGGGTGCGCGACTGGCCCGACCAGCAGAGCTTCCACGGGCTGGCCGGCATCACCGAGATGGCACTGAACTGGTATGCCACTTGGGAGTTCTCGTTCGAGCTGCAGGAGCTGCGCGACCTCGGCCGCGACCGCTGCCTGCTGCTGAGCGAGTTCCGCATGACCGGCGTCGAGAGCGGAGTGCCGCTCGAGCACGTGTCGTGGGCGCAGATCGGGACGGCGCGACAGGGACGCTGGGTTCGGGTCGACAACTTCACCGACCGCGACGAGGCGCTCCGCGCCGCGGGACTGTCCTCGTAGCCTCGAGGATCGATTGCCGGAGGCAAGCCACGAGCAGGCGGTTCGACGAGCAACCGTCTCCGCTCGGGTGCCTCAGACGCTGCTCATCCGCCCCTGCCTCGCACGACGGTCTGACTCGGCCCCCGGTCACCTATGGGGACTCCAGCCTACGCCGACGCGGTGGTCGTCAGGGCGCTGCTATGCGTCTGGGGAGGCGGCTGTGGGCGCGGCCGCTTCGAGCATTTCGCGCAGCTGCTCTTCGGGCAATCCGAGCGGCAACACCAAATCGATGCTGTCGGCCCCCGCCTCGAGCCAGAGCCGGGCGGTGTCCGGCGCCTCTTCGTAGGTCCCCATCAGGGTGACCTCTCGAGCCAGCGGCTCCGCTGCCGCGGGCAGCCGCGGCGGTCCACCGCCACCGTTGGCTTCGAGCAGCGCGTCGGCCTCGCGCCCGAAGCCGAAGTGATCCCGGAGCATCCGCGGATAGAGCGGACCCATGCGCGTGAGGTACGCGAGCAGCCAACCGGCGGCGATCTGCCTGGCGGTCTCCTCGTCTTGGGCGATCGCGAGCGGGACGCTGGCGGCAACCCGGGTCGAGGTCGGGCGCTCAGCAGCCGCCTCGCCCTCGGCCAGCAGGGCGCGACCGTCGGGGATTCTCGAGCGGGCCCAGAGGAAGGGCAGCCAGTCGTCCGCGAGCTCACCCGCCAGGCGGATGGAGGCCGGCGCAAGTGCCGCGAGGAGGATCGGGACGGGCTGTTCGGGCGGGGCGCCCAGCCGAAGCGGCCTGACGTGCTCTCGGTCGAGCGGCAGGCGAGAGCCCTCCAGCAGCGCCCTGACAGCGAGGAGCGTGGCCCGCAGACGATCGACCGGGTGCTGCCAGGTAATGCCGTGCAGGCCCTCGACGAGTGGAGGGCTGCTTGCGCCGAGGCCGAGCGCGAAGCGGCCGTCGGACGCCCGTTGCAGACTCGCCGCGGCCATGGCGATCGCCGCCGGCGTGCGACTCCAGACCGGGAGCACGGTCGTCGCGAGCCCGATGCGAGAGGTGACTCCGGCGATCTGCGCGAGCAGCACGACGGCGTCGTGGGTCCAACCCTCGGCGGTGCCGAAACGGGAATAGCCGAGCTGCTCGGCAGCCACGGCGAGGCGGATCGTCGCCTCGCCATCGGTCTGGAACGGTGTGACGCCGGCGCCGACGCTAGAACCGCGGGGATCGTCGAGCTCCGTCAACTCAGCCCACCAGCCGCGCCACCGCGAAGTCGTCGCCGCCCGTCCTCTGCCCGGCCACGACGATCCGGCCGTTCGGCTGGAGCGCGACCGCGTTGCCGAACGTGGCGACCCCGAAGTCGACGGTCGCCTTCCCGGCGGCGCCGAACGTGGAGTCCGGCGATCCGTTGGAGTTGAGGCGCGCGACCGCGACCTCCTCGTCGGCCTGCGTGTAGCCGCCGACGACGATCTTGCCGTCCGGCTGAAGAACGACATCGTGGGCGAGGTCGGCGAGCGACCCGAAGTCGATGGTCGCCGTGCCGTCTCCGTCGAACGTCGTGTCGAGCGAACCGTTTCGATTCAGGCGCGTGACGGTCATCATCGCGCTTCCGCTCGCATTGCCCACGACGACGATCCGACGGTCCGGCTGTACCAGCACGGCGTTCGCGCTGCCGCCCCCCGGCAGCGTCACGCGGCCATCGCCGTCGAAGTCCGGGTCGAGCGCGCCGCTCGCCCGCAGCCGCGCGACCACGGCGCCGGCGGCTGACGAACGGCCGGCCACGAGGATGCGCCCGTTGGCCTGCCGCGCCATCGCGAGGCCGAAGTCGTCGCCGCCGAGGTCGACCGGGGCCTTCCCGCCGGTGCCGAACGTCGTGTCCAGCGCCCCGTTCGCGTTCAGGCGCGCGACCTGGATGTTCCCGCCTTCGGGCCCCGAGAAGCCGCCGAGCAGGATCTTGCCGTTCGGGAGCACGAGCACGGCCGAGGCGCGGCTGAGCGCGCCCCAGCTGAAGGTCATCTTGCCGTCGCCGGAGAACGTGGTGTCGAGGGAGCCGTTGGGGTTCACGCGCGCGACGGCGACCCGCAGGTCCGAGGCCCCCGCGAGCACGATCTTGCCGTCCGGCTGCAATGCCGCGCCCTGGGTGGACTCGTTGGCACCGCCGAAGTCGATCACGCGCTTCCCGGCCGATCCGAACGTGGCATCGAGCGCGCCGTTGGTGCGCAGGCGAGCGACGCAGAAGGAGCTCGCGGGACCACCGTCGCCGGCGACGACGATCCTCCCGTTGGGCTGCACCAGCACCGCGCGCGCGGCGTCGGTACCACCGAAGTCGATCGCCCTCTTCCCGTCGCCGTCGAAGCTCGTATCCAGGTCACCAGGGGCGGCCATGCGGCGAGCGTACCTAGAGCTCGAGCCGAAGCAACACCTCGTCGTCAAAGACGATCTCACCGGTTTGCTGAAAGCCGTAGCGCTCGTAGAAGGTGATCGGGCTGCCCTCGCCCTGGCCGGCGCTCGTGCTCAGCACCTCGACCCCGGGCCGCCCCCGGAAGTACTCGACGATCAGGTCGAGCGTCGCGGTGCCGAAGCCTTTGCCCTGGTAGCGCTCGTCGATGAGCAGCTTCCAGAGGTAGTGCGGGATGTAACCCGGGCCGGCGACCTCGTCGCTGATCATCACGAACCCGACCGGCTTGTCCTCGGCATAGACAGCCCAGTAGAGGGCGCGACCGTCCGCCTCTGCGGCGGCTTCGAGCAACGAGTCGGCGACGCCGCTGACGAACTGCTCCTGGCTTTGCGATACGCGCAGAGCCTCGACGGCATGCCGGTTCGATTGGTTGAGCGGACGAAGCGAAACCACGCGCGGACCCTAGGCGAGCAAGCCCAGCTCGCCGGCCTTGGCCGCGGCCTCGGTGCGCGACCGGCAACGCAGTTTGGTGAGGATGTTGCGTACGTGCATGTCCACCGTGCGCGTGCTGAGCACGAGCTCGCCGGCGATCTCGCGGTTGGTGCAACCGGAGGCCACGAATCGCATTACCTCGAGCTCGCGGCGGGAGAGACCGGCGTTCTCGTGCGCGGCCGCCGCGCGCCGTCCGAGTCGTAGCTCCACCGACTCCCCGAGCCGGGCGATCTCGCGGGCCGCCTCGGCGGCCAGCGGCGCGGCGCCGAGGCGGCGCGCCGTGAGGTGCGCCTGGCTGAGCCGCTCGATCGCCACGTCGCGCTGACCCGACGCGGCCAGCGCGACGCCTGCACGTAGTTGGATCTGCGCTCGCTCGAACGGGATCTCGAGGCTCGCGTGAAGCTCGACCGCGCGACCGAGCTGCTCCGCGGCGGCATCCGGATCGCCCTCTGCGAGGGCCGTCTCGCCGAGTGCGTGCGCGAGCGCAGCCAACGCGTCCAGATGACCCGTCGCGGCCGCGATGCTCGATAGCGCCTCGGCGCAGGCGCGCGCCTCGCCGAGCGAGCCATGGCGGGCAAAAAAGCACGATGCCCAGCGCAGGGCCCATACCGCGTAGTGATGGTCGTCACTCCGCGCCCAGCGCTCCAACAGTGAGCGGCAATGCGCGTGGGCGTGGTCGACGTGGCCCTCGTGCTCCTCCACCATGGCGAGCACAGCGGCGCTGTCTACCGCCATCGAGAGCAGGTCGATACGCGAGGCCGTGTTGAGGCACTGGACGAGCAACGGCCGTGCTGCCGACCACTCGCCGCGGAAGGCGTGGATCGATCCGAGAATGCCGTCCGCCACCACCGTGTCCACCGCGCTCGCGCCGGGGAAGCGCAGCTCGTGCGAGAGCTCGCCGGCGCGCTCCCAATCGCCAAGCTCGCGCAGCACGTACGCCATGCAGCTGAGGCAGGCGTGCTCCAGGTCGTCGGCTCCGCTCGCCTGGCAGAAGCCAACGGCGGTGGACAGAGCGTCGCGTGCGCCCCCGTAGTCCCCCGCGATCTCGTGCGCCGTGCCGAGCCGCTGATAGACCTCAGCCGCCACGAGGGTGAGCTCGTGCTCGAGCGCCAGGGAAAGGCCCGCCCTGAGCGTCTCCATCCCTTCATCGAATTCCCCGCCCTGCACACGCGCGAGCCCCTCAAGCCCGAGGGCCCGCGCGCGCAGATCGGTGCGCTCCGCACGTGCGGCCTCCTCACCGGCGCGGCGTGTGAGCTCCCGGGCGTCGGCGTGGTTGCCCGCGCCGCGCAGGTAGTTCGCAGCGATCAGTCGTTCGGCCGCGGCTTCGCCGGGGAAGCCGTTCGCGGCGAAGGCGTCGGCCGCGACGCGCCGAGCGGTCAGCGCCCGCTCGCGGTCGCCCTGGAGCGCGTAGATCGCTGCCAAGCAGTGCTCGGCGTCGGCAAGGGCACGACCGGCACCCTCGGAGCGACGTGCCGCAACGACCTCGCGCTGCGCGCGAGCGGCCTCGGTAAGCTCGCCCGAGAGCTCAGCGAAGCGCGCGTGTCGCTCGAGCACCTCTATCCGTTCAGCGCCGCGTTCCCCCTCGGGCCAGAGATCGAGGGCCTGGCGACCGAGACGCGCGGCGTCGCGGTAAGCGTGGACGGCCGAGCGCTCCCCGACCGCGCGCACCAGCGAGTCGAGCGCACGTGAACCGTCGCGAGCCGCGAGCCAGTGCGCAGCCACCTCGGCTTGGCTGCCGTCGCGCGCCTCGAGGGCGACGGCGAGGTCGCGGTGGAGCGAACGTCGTCGCAGCCAGGGTATGTCTTCGTAGATGGCGTCGCGCGCGAGCGGGTGCCGGAAGGCGGCGCGCCCAGGCTCGAGTTCCGCGATCAGGCCAGTGCTGACGAGCTCGTCGAGGCCCGCCTCCCAGCCGAGAGCGGCCACCAGCTCGATGTCGAAGCGGGCGCCCGCCACCGAGGCGCCTTCCGCGGTCGCACGAGCTTGGCCCGACAGGTCGCCGGCCTGCAGGAGGACGGCATCGCGGATCGTCTGCGGCAGCGGCACGTCGGCATCGAGCGCCAGCTCGAGGCCCTCGTCCCCGGGTCGCAATCTCCCTCCAGATTCGAGCGCTCCGGCGAGTTCCTCGACGAAGAAGGGGATGCCCCCGGTCCGGTCGTACAGCGTTCCTGCGAGTCGCGGGGAGGGGCCGCCGCCAAGCACTCGCTCGGCCAGCTCCGCGGTGCCCTGCGCGGTAAGCGGCTCGAGCACCAGCTCGCGAAGCGTGTGGTTTCGGCGCAGGTCGTTGCGCAGCCGCCTGAGCTGATGTGCGCGCGGGATCTCGTCCGAGCGATAGGCCCCGACCATGAGCATGGGCAGCTCGCGCAGAGGAGCCACGAGCGCGGCGAGCAGCTCGAGCGTGGCGTCGTCGGACCACTGGAGGTCGTCGAGAAGCACCACTGCCGGCCGCTCGGCCGCCACCGTGGCGAGACCGCAGCGGATCGCCTCGAACAGCGTGGCTCGATCGCCCTCCTCGATCGCTTCGCCGAGTTCCGGAAGCAGCAACGCCAGATGCGAGCGCAGCGGACCGCAACCCGACAGCCCGCCAGGCACCGCACGCATGAACCCGCGCAGGGCGGTGGTAACCGCTTCGTAGGCAGGCGCCCCCGGGCGCGACGTGCCGCGCAGGAAGTGAGCGTCCGCGGACTCGAGGACCTCCTCGGCGAAGCGCGTCTTGCCCACGCCCGCTTCGCCCGCCAACAGCACCAGTGAGCCGCGCCCCTCGAGCGACTCCCTCAGCACCGGTTCCAGCCAGGCCCGCTCGGCTTCACGCTCGATCAGGGCTCCGCGGCTCATCGGGTCAGTCTAGATCGAGGCTCGCCCGACCCCCGCGGCCGGGCGAGCCCCTCACTTCTAGCGGGGGAGGTCCCGCGGTCCCGTGCTGTCGAACACCGAGGCGACCTCGACCACGAGGTTGGCGGGGAAGCCACCGACGCGCGCGTGCTCTTTGATCACCTCGGCGTTCTCGGCCTGGTGAACGCAGTACACCTTGTCGCCCGCGACGTAGCTGTGCAGCCACTTGTAGGGCTTGTTGAGCGACGCCACTGCGTCGTTGGAGGTGCTGGTGACCCCGCGCAGCTCCTCGTGGGTGAGCTGACCGGCGCCGGGAATCTCGCGCTCGATGAGGTAGGTCTTCACTGTGGTGCTCCTTTCAGGAGTTGATCGGTTCCAGTGAGGACCGTATGGGGGCCGGCGCCGCGCCGCCTCCGCTGAACCACCGTAGTTTTTCGTCGGCATTGCCGTAATCCCGGGTTGCCCGCACGGGGCAAGGCGTCAGATGGCGCGTGGGTTACCGCCGGCCGTAGGCGGCGAGAAACGCACGCACCCCGGCGTCCGCGCACCGATCGAGGTCGGCCGGCTTGAGGGGCTTGTCCTGGCCAAGCAGCATGGCCTGATTCATCGGGAACGACATGATCAGCCAGTTCAGGTGCGCGGCCGCGAGCAGCGGATCGTCGAGGTCCAGCACGCCCCGCTCGGCCAGGTGCTCGAGGGCGCCGGCAAGGGCGGCGACCGTCCGGCCGGGCCCTCGCTCGTAGAAGATGCGGCCCGCTTCCGGAAAGCGGCCCGCTTCGCCGATCACCAGCCGGCGTAGCTGCAGCAGGCGCGGCTGCATCACCGCGGCGAGCTGCCGGCGTGCCAGGTCCTGGAGATCCGCCTCGACGTCCCCGGTGTCTTCGAGCTTCAGCACCTCGTCGAAGACCGGCTCGCTGACCTCGTCGACCGTGCTCCTGACGATCTCCGAGAAGAGTCGTTCCTTGTTGGCGAAGTGCTTGTAGACGGTCTGCTTGGAGACGCTCGCGCGAGCCGCGATGTCGTCCATGCTCGTGCCGAGGTAGCCGTTGCGCAGGAACGCGGTGGTGGCCGCCTCAAGGATCGCCCTGCGCTTGCGAGCCGAGCGGCCCTCATCGGCGATACCGGGGGAGGCCGTGGGTTGGAGTGGCGGATTCACAAATTCCTCCGCGCCAGAGTACTAGACCGAGCAGTTCTGGGTACTATACCGTCTAGTTCTACAAGATACGCGAAGGAGGCTGCATGTCACCGCCTGGAACAACCAAACTGGAAACGCAGGTTCTATTGACCGGGCTCACAATCGGCGAGTCGCCGCGCTGGCATGACGGCCGCCTGTGGTTCTCAAACTGGGGAGCGGCAGAGGTCATTGCCGTCGATGTCGAGGGCAACAGCGAGGTCGTGGCCCGGGTCGACACGACCCTCCCGTTCTCGATCGACTGGTTGCCCGATGGCCGGCTGTTGATCGTGTCCGGTCCCGAAGGGCTGCTCCTCCGCAGAGAGCCCGACGGGTCCTTGGTCACCCAAGCCGACCTGAGCGGCCTGACGCCCCACTCCTGGAACGAGATCGTCGTGGACGGCCGCGGCAACACCTACGTCAACAGCATCTGCTTCGACTTCATGGGGGGAGGAGAGTTCGCGCCCGGAATCATTGCGCTGGTCAGCCCCGATGGCTCGGTTCGCCAGGTGGCGGATGGGCTCGCATTCCCGAACGGCATGGTCGTGACGCCCGACAACTCGACGCTGATCGTCGCCGAGTCGTTCGCGGGCAGACTTGCTGCGTTCGACATCGCCGCCGACGGCAGCCTGTCGAACCGGCGCGTGTGGGCCGAGCTCGGCGAGGGCGGCGACGGCATCTGCATGGACTCAGAAGGCGCCGTCTGGTGCCCGGCCGCCAAGACATGCATGCGCGTGCGCGAAGGCAGCGAGGTGCTCGAGAAGATCGAGCTCGACCGGATGTGCTTCGCCTGCATGCTGGGAGGCGAGGACAAGAAGACGTTGTTCATGATGGCGGCGGACTGGCACGGCGTGGAGCGCATGTTCGACGGACCCCGCTCCGGCCAGGTGGTAACCGCCAAGGCGCCCGCCGGGGGCGTCGGATGGCCGAACGTCAGCCGCGCTTGACCGCCTTGAAGGAGAGCCGCTCTGGTCGGCGTGCCCGGAAACGGATTGTGTCGCGGTCAGAGCTCACCTCGACATCCTCGAACCCGGCGGCCGCGAGGCGCCGGTCCAGCCTGCCGGGGTCGACCAAGACCTTCGTATCGCCGACATGCAGGAGCGCAAAGGCGATCCCGCGCCCGGTGCTGTCGCTGCCCGCAAACGGAGCGCCCGGACGCAGCACGCGGCACGCCTCCGAGAACAGGCGGTCCTGCGCCGCGACCGAAGGCACGTGATGCAGCATCGTGAAGCAGGCGACGGAGCTGAAGCGGGCGTCTTCGAAGGGCATGGCCGTTCCATCCCCGTCGACGATCTCGACTCGGTCGCCGAGCCGCTCGCGCAGTGGCTCGGCGAGCGAGGGATCGAGCTCGAGCGCCGTCAGCCGAGCCACCCGCTGCGCGAGCACCTCGGTCGCCGGTCCGAAACCAGGGCCGACCTCGAGCGCATCCGATCCCAGCTCGAGGCCGTCGAGCGTCGACGGCACGAGGTCTTCGCGCACGTGGCGCTTCCATTTCTCACGGTTGCAATACCAGTGGTGCAGGCGATTCATCGCGCAGAGGTTGGCACGAGACGCGGACCCGGCTCCCGCTAGTTAGGGCGCCCTAACACCGAGACGGAAATCCTGGTAGCGTGAGCGGAAGTAGTTAGGCGACCCTAACTGGGAGGAGCGATGGAGCAGCCGGTCGATCCCGAGCCGCAACTCGCGGGCAACTCCCGCCTGCCGGCCTTCGCAACCATGGCGCGCAGAGGTGAGCCGCCATTCGACGAGTTGCTGCTGGCGCTTGCAAGCGAGTTTCGGTGGGTGGACCGCCCGCGCGCGCTCGAGCGTCTGGACGAACTCGGAAGGCAGCTGTTCGGTCTCGCGGTGCTGGATCCGGGGCGGAGGGCCGAGCGGCTGGCGACGGTCCTCGGGTCAGAGAACGGCTTCGAGGCGACGCGCCTGGGTTCGGCCACGGTATTTCTCGACCAGGTGCTCCAGAGCGGGCGCGGGCATCCGGCGCTGCTGGCGGTCGTATATCTCGAGGCGGCTCGGCGAGCCGGGGTGGAACTGGTGCTCTACTCGTGCGCGTCGAGCTGGTACGTGGGCGCGCCCGGCGCTCGGGAGCTCGTGCTCGTAGGTCGCGAGGAGCCACTCGAGTCCGACGAGCCGTCGGGGCCCGCGGTGCTGCAGTCCCACTGCTCGCACGAGCTGGCCTACGGCATCCTCGAGGGGCTCGCCGGCGTCTACCTGCGACTCGGGCGCGTCGCACCCGCCGAGCGGGCACTGCAACTGCGCAACCTGCTGCCCGTCCACCCGAGCACGTTCGGCCCGTGAGCGCCCCGACGGTGCGGCGTTGGCAGCTTCGCGGCCGGCACGCAGTCGCGTTCAGGACCCGAGGCGCTACGCCCGCACGGGGACTCCCGTAAGTCCCGCGGCCTGTCGCGCGGCGCGGCTCGAGCGCGGGATGCCGGTGGCGACGATCGTCGCTACCACCAATACCAGCGCCGAGATGGCAAACGCCTCCGCGTAGCCGGCCTCCTTGGGGAAGGTGGTCCCGGCGATCAGCGAACCCGTGACGATCGAGGCCGCGAGCTGCGCGCCGATCGACCCGCCGATCGTTCGCATGATCGTGTTCATGCCCGTGGCGACGCCGGTCTCGGTGGGAAGGACGGCCTCCAACACGCAGTTGGCCATCGCGGCGAAGGCGAACCCGATCCCGAGTCCCATGATCGCGGTGCCGACGATGAATTGCCATTCCTCGGTGTGCTCGAGGGCCAGCCATCCAAAGGCGATCGCCGATGTGATCGTCCCCACCAAGAGCGGGATTCGCGCCCCGTAGCGGCTGCCCACCCAGCCGCTGAGCGGGCCGGCGAAGAGCATGACGGTCGTTGAGGGGACCATGAACAGACCCGCCTCGATCACCGAGGCGCTGAAGCCGTAGCCCGCTTCCGTCGGCGTCTGCACGAACTGCGGGATCATGATGAAGCTCGAGAACATGCCGTAGCCGACCAGCAGCCCCACGAGGTTCGTGGTCCACACGCCGCGGCGGCGCATCATGCGCATGTCGACGAGCGGTTCGGGATGGCGCGCCTCGAAGCGCACCCAGACAGCCAGCACAATGGCCGCCAGGGCGAACAGCCCGAGCACCCGGGTCGAGCTCCAGCCCCACGTATTGCCCTGGCTGACACCGAGCAGCAGGGAAGCCAGCCCGACCGAGAGCAGCGCCGCTCCCCACCAGTCGATTTTCGTGCTCCCGCTGCGCACCGGCGACTCCGGAACGAAGAAGTGAGTCATCACGGCCGCGAAGGCGATTACGATCGCCGCCACCCAGAAGATCCACTCGTAGGTGAGCGCATCCGTGATCACCCCGGCGAGCACCAGGCCCGCGCCTCCGCCGATTCCGAACGTGGCGCTGATCAGACCGATCGCCTGGGCGACCTTCTCCTTGGGGAACTCGTCACGGATGATTCCAAAGGCCAGCGGGAAGATGGCGCCGCCGGCACCCTGGATGGCGCGACCCGCGATCAGCAGCGGCAGCGAATGCGACAGCGCGGCCACCACGGAGCCGACGCCGAACCCAATCAGCACCCCCAGGAGAACCTTCTCCTTGCCGAACATGTCCCCGAGACGCCCGAACACCGGAGTGGCGATCGAGGCGGTCAGGAGATACACGGTGAGCACCCAGGTGACCGAGTTCTGCGAGACGCCGAGCGCGTGCTGGATCTCCGGCAGCGCCGGCGCGACCATCGTCTGGGAGATGGCGTAGGCCAGGGCGCTGATGGCGAGCACCCCGAGCGTGATGCGATAGTGCTGGCGGGCGGGGACGGCGGGGGTCACAGGTCGGCGATCACCTCGGCGAGTCGGCGCAGCAGGGCCTCGGCCTGGCGGCGCTCTGCCGGCGACAGCTGGTCGTAGAGGCGCTGCTTCTTCTGATCGTGCTTGCGGCGCTGGCGGCTGAGGACGCGCTTGCCCTTTGCGGTGAGCGAGACAATCGTCCGGCGGCGGTCCTCGGTCGAACCCTCCCGAGCCACCACGCCGTCGCGCTCGAGCCCGTCCAGAATGCGTGAGGCGGTGGGCGAGGTACATCCGGCGGCCGCGGCCATGTCACCCACCCCGAGCCCGGGCTCGTGACTGAGTGCGAGCAGCAGGTGGTACTGCGCCGGCGTCAGCGGCGCGGGCTGCTGCCACGCGCGCGATCGCGCCCGGCGCAGGGCGTTGGCGAAGTCGTCCCAGGCTGCGGTGAAGCGCTCGAGATCCGTCTCCTGTCCAGTCTCCACTGCGGACATACCAGTAGCTTAGCTAATGGTTAGCGTAGCTACGTATCCGAGCCTCTATGATCGGCTCGTGATCGATCGGGGCACGGAGTTCGGGGCTCGTGTCGCAGGCCATCTGCGCGAGGAGATCGTCGTCTGGCTCACCACCGTGACGCCCGCCGGGTCGCCGCTTCCCAGTCCTGTGTGGTTCATCTGGGACGGTGGCGAGTCGGTCGTCATGTACAGCATGCCCGGAGCCCGCGTCCGCAACGTCGAGGCCAACCCGCGCGTGACGCTCAACTTCGGCGGCGACGGGGGCGGCGGCGACATCGTTGTGCTCTCCGGAGAGGCCGTGATCGACAAAGACGCGCCGCCCGCCGATCAGCACGGCGAGTATTGCGCCAAGTACGACGAGCACATCGGCCGCATCGGCATGACACCCGAGACGTTCGCCCAGCGCTACAGCGTGCCGGTGCGTATTCAGCTCACGCGGCTACGAGGCCACTGAGGGCGCGAAGCCGGGCTCCGCGGCCGCGTCGCGGACCGCCCCCAAGAGCGCCTGGACGGAGGGCCGCCGGGCATCCGCCGTTCGGGTCGCGGCGAAGATGGTTCGGTGCACCGAGCCCTCCGCGATCGCGCGGGTCACGATGCCCGGACGAGCGTCGGCAGCGACGAGTCGCGGCAGGAGCGTGGCCGCCTGTCCAGCCGCGACGACGGCCAGGCTGGTGACGCTGTCATTGGTCCGGTGGCGGATGTCCGGGTCAAAGCCCCCGAGCTCGCGGCAGGTCCGCTCGAGCATCTCCTCCCAGGGGGTATCGAGATGACCGGTCGTCCAGCGCTCGCCGGCGAGCTCGGCAAGCGGCACCGCGCGGCGATGCCGGCGCGCGGCCGGGTGATCCTCGGGTAGCACGACGTATACCGGCTCGCGGTGCAGGTCCTGGCGGTCCACGCCCGCGGGCCGCGAGTGCGGCTGGTGCTCCCACTCGTCGGCCAGAACGAGATCGACGTCTCCGAGCGCGAGGGCGGGGAGCGCATCCTCGGGCTCGGCCTCGACGAGCTCGCAGCGCAGGCCGGGCGCCTGCTGCGCCAGCGCCTGCATCGCCGGCACGGCGAGGCGGAGCGCGACCGACTGGAAGCATGCGATCCGGCCGCGCCCGGCTACGCTGCCGGCGGCCTCCGCCAGCTCGGCCTCCGCGAGCTCGGCGCGCTCGAGCAGCGCCTCGGCGTGGCTCACGAGTACGAGCGCGGCGTCGGTCAGCCGGACCCCTCGGCCGGCCGGCTCGAGCAGGGCCAGCCCGGCCTCGCGTTCGAGCACCGCGAGCTGCTGTGAGACAGCCGACGGCGTGAATCGCAGGGCGTCGGCGACCGCGGCGATCGTGCCGCGGGCGTGCAGCTCGTGGAGCAGACGCAGACGGCGCAGGTCCAACACATAAGTAATCCTACGTAGTTACGGTTAGTAATCAAGGTTGTTTCTGAATGGTTCGTGGGTCAGGATCGTTCCCATGCCCTCCACCGGCGCCCTCCTCTGCCTCGCCTCCGCTGCGGCGTTCGGCGCGATGGGGATCTTCGGAAAGCTCGCCTACGACAACGGTGCGACGGTCAGCACGCTCCTGGCTGTCCGGTTCGCCCTCGCCGCGGTGTTGTTCTGGCTCTTCATGGCCTACTCGAGGCGCGCCCGCGCACTGCGCGCGCTGCCTCGCCGCGACGTTGCCATCGCGCTCGCGCTCGGCGGGATCGGCTACAGCGCTCAGGCCGGCGCCTACTTCGCGGCGCTCGACCGCATCGACGCCTCGCTCCTCGCGCTGCTCGTCTACACCTATCCCACGATCGTCACCGTGGCCGCGATCGCGCTCGGGCGAGAGCGAGCCAACAGTCGGACGGCGGCCGCATTGATGCTCGCCTCGACCGGGCTGGTCCTGGTGTTGGCCGGGGCCGGCGGGGCCGAGCTGGACCCAATCGGAACCGGGCTCGGGCTGGCGGCGGCTGTCGTCTACAGCGTGTACATCCTGACCTCGGAGGGCGTCGCCGCGCGCATCGGAACGCTCGCCCTGAGCACGCTCGTCTGCACCGGCGCCGCAACGACGCTCACGCTCGCCGGCCTGGCCCTCGGCGATCTGAACCTGGGCAGCGTGAACGCGGCAGGGCTTGGTTGGCTGGCCGGCCTCGCGGTGGTGTCGACGGTCGGCGCGATTGGCCTCTTCTTCGCGGGGCTCCAGCGCGTGGGCTCGACGGCCGCGTCCATCCTGTCGACACTGGAGCCCGTCGTAACCGTCGCGCTTGCATACCTCGTGTTCGGCGAGTCGCTCGGTACCGCGCCGCTCGCCGGGGGCGCGCTTGTCCTGATCGCGGTGCTCGTGGTGCGTGTCCCCGGACACGTCCAACCGCGCAACTACAGAACGGAGACAGCAGATGCCTGACTCAACCCAAGCCCTGACGGGAAAGGTGGCCCTCGTCACTGGCGCGACCCGCGGCGCGGGCCGTGGCACGGCGGTCGCGCTGGGAGAGGCGGGTGCGACGGTCTATTGCACCGGCCGCACGACCAGGAAGCGGCGTTCGGAATACGGCCGGGCGGAGACGATCGAGGAGACCGCCGAGCTCGTGGATGCCGCCGGCGGCAAGGGAATCGCCGTCGAGGTCGACCACCTGCAGCCGCCGCAGGTCGAGGCGCTTGTACGTCGCATCGATGCCGAGCAGAGCCGCCTGGATGTGCTCGTCAACGACATCTGGGGCGGCGAGCTGCTGGCCGAGTGGAACACGCCGGTGTGGGAGCACGACCTCGACGGGGGCCTGCGAATGCTGCGCCTGGCCATCGACACGCACCTGATCACCAGCCACTTCGCGCTGGCGTTGCTGGTCCGGCGCCCGGGTGGGCTGGTCGTCGAGATGACCGACGGCACGCAGGAGTACAACGCCGGGCACTATCGGCTCTCCACGTTCTATGACCTGGCGAAGACCTCGGTCATCCGGCTCGCGTTCGCGCAGGGCGAGGAGCTCGCGCCGCACGGCTGCACCGCGGTAGCGCTGACCCCGGGCTGGATGCGCTCGGAGATGATGCTGGAGAACTATGGGGTCACCGAGGCCACCTGGCGTGAGGCGGTGGGCAAGAACCCGCACTTCGCCGCGATCTCCGAAACCCCGCGCTTCGTGGGCCGAGCGGTCGCGGCCCTGGCGGCCGACCCGGAGGTCCAATGTCGCAGTGGCGGCTCGTTTTCCTCCGGCGGCCTCGCGCGCGAGTACGGCTTCACCGATCTCGACGGCTCACAGCCCGATTGCTGGCGCTACATGGTCGAGGTCCAGGACCCGGGCCGCCCGGCGGACCCGACCGGCTACCGCTGAGCGCCGCGGGAGCTGGGCCAGAACTGCTCGAAGTCGATCGAGCCGAGACGCGCCTTTGGCACGAACCCGGCAGCGCCGGTGTGCTTGATGAGGCGGTCGCGCTCCGGGAGATCGAAGACCGAGGTCAACAGCACCGCCGGGGCAAACAATGCGCGGCGCAGCGCGGCGCAAACGTCGATGCCGCTGCCGTCGGAGAGGTGAAGGTCGAGCAACACGGCGTCGGGCACGAGCTGCTTGGCGGCTGTCACGGCCGTCGACACGCTGTCCGCCTCGCCGGCGATGACGTAGCCACGGCGTTCGAGCAGCTCTCGCGCGGCTCGCCGAAAGCACGTCGCGCTATCAACGATCAGGACACGTACGGGGGTCGGCGACGCCGGCGCCGCCGAGATGGTCCATCGAGCCGCTTTCGCCCGCGCAAACGGGCTCGGCCGCACCCTGACCGGGCGCCCCGTGATGAGCCGCAATTCGGTGGCAACCTCCACCGCCTGGTGCAGGGTGGGCACCTCGAAAGGGCGGAGCGCAGAGGGAAGTTCGCGGTCGGTGTAGGGGTGGGACCTCAGTCCATGGACTCTGGCGGGCCGAGGCCGCGTGGTCCATACCGCAGTTGCGCGATCCTGGCCGGGCTCACGCCACCACGAGCCCGTCGCCGACGGCCTTTGCGACGAGATGAGCGCGGGAGCGCGCGCCGAGCGTGGTCATTGCGTTGCGCACATGCGTGCGGACTGTGTTGTGGGTGATCTGCAGCTCGCCCGCGATCTCCGGCCCGGTGCTCCCGAGCGCCACGAGCCGGACGATCTCGAGCTCGCGGTTGGAGAGCGTCCCGCCCTCCGGCTCCACCTGGATGGTGCGGCGAAACTGCGGTCCCCATCGAGAGGTGCTCAGCGCGACGAACAGAACGAGCCGGCGACCGGTGACCATCTCGGCGCTGGCGCCCCACTGGACGGCGACGATGCTGCCGTCCGCGGAGATGAGGTCTGCCTCACCGGTAAAGCGCCCCGTCGCGAGCATGGCCTCCCACTCGTCGGGCGAGGCAACGGGGCCGTCCACCACGAACTCCCAGACAGGCCGGCCGATGAGCTCCTCGCGCGGGTAGCCCAGAAGCCGGACGTACGCGCCGTTCGCGTCGACGTGGCGGCGCTGGTCGTCGAGCAGCACCATGGCATTGCGCGACTGCGCGAACGCCGTTGAGAACAGGCCCGACCAGCCGTCCTGGCTCGCCATCGGACGCAGTCTAGTCCTGGTTTTCGCGATCCCAGTACGGTTGCCGCCGGTGACTGACACCTCGATGCAGGCCGACGGTCTCGTACGGTGGGTGACCGCCCTTTTCGAGGCATACGGTACGCCGGCGCCCGGGGCCGAGCGCGTCGCATCCGCCCTCGTCGATGCCGACCGCTGCGGGCACCGCTCGCACGGCGTGCGCCAGCTGCCCTACTACATCGAGCAGATCCAGCGCGGCGAGCTCTTCCCGGCGGCCGAGCCGCTGGTGATCGGGCAGAGCGCCGGGCTGATCCGGCTCGACGGCCGCCGCGGCTTCGGCCAGCTCGTCGGCGAGCATGCGACCGAGACCGCGATGTCGGCGGCCGCCGAGCACTCGGTCGCGGCCGTCGCGGTCCGCGACGCCAACCACCTCGGGCGCCTGGGCGCGTACACCGAGCGGATCGGCGCAGCGGGGCTGGTGGGCATCCTGCTCGCCAACAACCAGGGGGCAGACCAGCAGGTGGCCCCCTTCGGCTCCGCCGAGCGACGCCTCACGAACAACCCCATCTCGATCGGGGTGCCGGGCCCCGCCGTCCTCGACATCGCCCTGAGCGTGGCCGCCGAAGGCCGCGTCTACCACGCCCACGAACGCGGTGAGGCCGTTCCCAGCGGATGGATCGTCGACTCGGAGGGCGCCCCCACCACCGACCCCGAGTCCTACATGTCGGGTGGGTCCCTGCTACCGGTCGGGGGCGCCGAGGGCGGTCACAAGGGCTACGGGCTCATCGTCTTGGTGGAGCTGCTCGTCGGGCTGCTGACCCTTGGCGGCATGTGCGGCCCGGAGGAGCGGCCGTTCTCCAACGCCTTCGTCCTGGTCTGCATCGACCCGGGCGCGGACTCTCGCAACGCCTACATGGAGCAGCTGCCCGGCTTCATCGAATGGGTCAAGAGCGCTCGCCCGCTCGAGGGCCGGGGCGAGATCCTCATGCCCGGGGAGCCCGAGTCGCGTCTCCGTGCGGCTACCACCCAGATCGACCTCGACGATCCCACGATCTTGGCGCTGACTCAGCTGGGACGGGCAGCGGGCCTGGCAGAGCCGCTCCTATGAGCGACCAGCGCGCGGCTCCACCGGCGCGGATCGCTCGTCCTGGCTGACCTCAGGGCGCTGTCTCGAAAGCCCCACTTCCCGTAGAGGCCGGGGAAGTCCGACACCAGCCTTCCAGGTTCGCGAGGGTCGCGCGGGGCGCGTAGCGCAGCGCAAGGAAGGCGGCGTGCGGCGTGACCACGCCGTTCGTGTATGCCGACTGCGGCGGGTCGGGTTTCGCCGGTCGCGGCGGGCTGGCAGGACAGCCCGGGAAGCCGTGGTCTACGAGCGTGGCGTCCGTGTTGGAGGGCATGCCGTTCGGGTCCAGGGGCGCCCACCCGTGTCGGGCGAGAGTCAACCGCCGAGGGTCAACCGCGTTTGCTCTGCCGCGGTCCCGGGGATAGATCGCCCCGGTACCGCCGGGATCGTCAGCCACGTGGAGGTCATGTCATGAGTGGAATGCGTCGGCGCCTGCAGGCGCTCGGCATCGCAGCTGTCCTGTTGAGTCTCTGCGTCACGGCGTCCGCGCCGGCGGGAGGGCAGCAGCGCAAGGATCGCGGGATCGAGCGCAAGATCGACTCGCTCTTGGGGCGCATGACGCTCGAGGAGAAGCTCAACCAGCTGACGCTGCTCTCCGACGGTCAGATGAAGGAGCACCCAGAGGAGGCGCGCAAGCCCGTCGGCTCGGTCTTCAGCGAGACCGACCCGGTGCTGATCAACAAGTACCAGCACGACGCGGTCGAGAACTCGCGCCTGGGCATCCCGATCCTGTTCGCGTTCGACACGATCCACGGCTTCCGGACGATCTTCCCGATCCCGCTCGGCACCGCCAGCAGCTTCGATCCGGACATCGCGAGGGCCGACCACCGGATCGGCGCCTTCGAGTCGGCGGCTGTGGGGCTCAAGCAGATCTACAGCCCGATGGTCGACCTCTCGCACGAGCCGCGCTGGGGCCGGATCTCCGAGGCCGCGGGCGAGGATCCCTATCTCAACTCCGCCATGGCCGCGGCGCGCGTGAGGGGCGCACAGGGCCGCGACTACAGCGCACCGGACAGGGTCGTTACAAGCGTCAAGCACTTCGCCGCCTACGGCGAGCCCGACGCCGGCCGCGACTACAACACGACCGACATGTCGCTCCAGCGGCTCTGGAACTTCTACCTGCCGCCCTTCAAGGCCGCCGTCGATGCCGGTTCGGACACGCTCATGTGCTCGTTCAATGCGATCAACGGCGTTCCGGGCTGCGCCAACCGCTACACGGAGACGGACATCCTCAAGCGGCGCTGGGGCTTCGACGGATTCATCGAGAGCGACTACACCGCGGTGGCCGAGTTGCGCGCGTGCCCGGGCGAGAACCCGGCCGGAGGCCCATGCGGCCACGGCGTTGCCGAGGACGGCGCCGACGCCGCGCGCCTCGCTCTGAATGCCGGCACCGACTCCGAGATGGTGTCGACGAACTTCCGTGACTTCGGCCCGGACCTCGTCGCCGGCGGCCAGGTCTCGATCCGGCGCATCAACGACGCGGTCCGCCGAATCCTGAGGGTGAAGTTCCGCGCAGGCCTGTTCGAGCACCCCTACGTCAATGTGGACGAGGCGCAGGGCATGCAGCTGCTGCCCCGGAACCGAGCGGCCGCGCGGCGTGCCGCCGGGCGCTCGATGGTGCTGCTGAAGAACGAGGGCGTGCTGCCGCTCGACCCGACCAAGGCGACGGCGATCATCGGTCCGCTCGGCGACAGCAGGCACGACATGCTCGGCCCGTGGTGGGGGCGCGGCGACGACAACGACGCCGTCTCGCTCTTCGAGGGCATGCGGGCCCAGAATCCGAACACGACGTTCACGGCCGGGTGCACGATCAGCCACAGCGACCTGTGGGATCCCGAGAACGAGTGCGAGTCAGACCTCGACATTGCCGCCGCCACGAGGGCCGCAATGGCCGCCGACCAGGTCGTGCTGGCGCTCGGTGAGACGCGCGAGATGAGCGGCGAGGCCGAGTCACGCTCGACCCTCGACCTGCCCGGCCGCCAGGAGGAGTTGATTGCGGCGATCAAGGCGACCGGCAAGCCGTTCGCGGTCGTCCTGTTCAACGGACGCCCGCTCACGCTGGAGGAGGTCTACGCCGACTCGCCCGCCATCCTCGAGGCGTGGTTCCCCGGTGTGGAGGCCGGCAACGCCGTGGCCGACGTGGTCTACGGCAAGGTCAATCCGGGCGGCAAGCTCCCCGTGAGCTTCCCGCGCAACGTCGGCCAGGTGCCGATCTACTACAACCACAAGCCAACCGGCCGCCCGTGCGACATCGGCTCGAAGTACAACTCGCGCCACCGCGACATCCTGAGCTGCGGGCCGCTGTTCGAGTTCGGCTATGGGCTGAGCTACACGACGTTTAGCATCTCGGCCCCGAGCCTGAGCTCGACCACCATGGACGCCCGCCGCGGGAGCGTCACGGTCAGGGCGCAGGTCACGAACACCGGCACGGTGCCCGGTGACGAGGTGGCGCAGCTCTACATCCACGACCGGGTCGCGAGCATCTCGCAGCCGGTGCGCCGTCTGCGCGGATTCGAGCGTGTGACACTCAAGGCCGGGCAGACGAAGACCGTCCGCTGGAAGCTCGACCGCGACGACGTCGGCTTCTACGAGAACCGCGGCCGCTTCGTCGTGGAGAACGGGAGAATCGACGTCTACGTCGGCAACGCGTCGAGCCAGACCGACAACCGACGCTCGTTCACGGTCACCGGCGGCAAGACCGTCTCACGTTAGGAGTCCAATCGAACGCCGGCGGCGCGAGGGGCGCCGCCGGCGACGATCGGGTCAAGCGGTGCAACTAGGCCTTGCGGATGGCCTCGATGTCGAGCGCCAGCGTGACCTTGTCGGCGACGAGCAGGTTTCCGCTGCCGAGCGCCTGGTTGAACTTCATGCCGTAGTCGCCGCGCGAGAGCTGGCCGGTGATCTCCAGGCCGACGCGATCGTTGCCCATCGGGTCGACGTCGGTGCCGAGGACGTCGGCGTGAAGGACGATCTCCTTGGTCACTCCGTGGAGGGTCAGATCGCCGGTGATCCGGAAAACCTCGTCGTCGACCTGCTCGATCCGCGTCGAAGCAAACGTCATCTCGGGGTAGGTCTCGGCGTCGAAGAAGTCGGGGGAGCGCAGGTGCGCGTCGCGCTGATCCTCGCCGGTGTCGACGGAGGCGACCTGAATCTTGCCGTGGACCTTGGCGGTCGAGAGGTCGTCGCCGATCTCGAGCTCGCCCGCGAAGTCCGTGAACTCGCCGCGCACGGTGGAGATGCCCATGTGCTTAACGGCGAAACCGGCCTTCGAATGGGCCGCGTCCGTGGTCCAGGTGCCGGTGGGGATGAGGGTGGGGGTGGTGGTGGTGGTGGCGGTTGTCATGGCTGACGGCTCCTTACCGGGTGGATTTACTTGCCTTAGCAAGCTTGCTAGAGCAAGCATAGCAGATGCTTGCTCGGGCAAGCAATAGGGTCAGACCCCTCAGCCAGCCTTGGGGTCAGACCCCTCAGCCAGCCTTTGTCAAGGGGTCAGACCCCCGCCCCCGCCCGGATCCGCCGGGCGGCAGGGCTAGGTGCAGGTCGACGCGCTATCCGGCGCCAGGCGCTCGAATACCGCGGCCAGCGCGGCCAGCTCGGCCGGCTCGACCTGAGCGAAGAAGCTCTCATGGACGCCGGCGAAGTGCGTGGCCTGCGCGGCCTTGAGCAGTTCGGCGCCCGCAGGGGTCAGGCCGACGTTGCGGGCCCGCCTGTCCTCGGGGCAGCGCCGGCGCTCGACAAGCTCACGGCTCTCCAGGACGTCGGCGATGCGCGAAACCCGGCTCAGGCTGAGCCCTGCCTGCTCGGCGAGGTCGGTGAGCCGCAGCACCTGATCTTCCGATGCGGATAGGCGGCCAAGCAACTCGAGTGCGCTGAGGCTCAGTCCGTGCTCTGCCTCGAGCTCGAGGTTGAGCGCCCGGGTGAGTCGCTTATGCGTCTCGAGCAGCCCGATCCAGACCTCGGCCTCGATGTCGGAGAAGCCCTCGTCGCCGACCAGGTGGACGCAGGTCGTCGCGGTCGATGTCGAGGAAGAGGCCATGATTGCTAGAGCAAGGATACCGCCGGTCGTGCCCCGCTCACCGGCGGCGGGTAATGACGCTTGAAGCTGAAGGCACGCGGCGTCGGCCCGTGCGCCTTCAGATGTGCGAGGCGCTCCTCGGCGTCGCCCACGCTCGGGACCGATCCGGCCGGGACCCACCAGAGAGCCTGATGCGCCTCGGCCACGCGCGAAAACCACTCGCGGCGGCGGCGCATGACCTTGAGGTGGCCGCTGTCGTAGACGAACGACCAGAGCGCGTCGACCGATTTCCAGACAGACATGTTCACGATCAGCCGGTCATCGCCGAAGGCACGGACGGCCGTGGCGTCTCCATCCTCCGTCTGCAATCGCCAGATGAAGCCGGGACTGGAGTCAGCCAGCGCGTTGAGCGGCTCGAGCTGCGCCACGAAGTCGGCCATCTCGGGGCTCTCGAGCGGAGACTTCATCAGCGCGATGTTGACTTGGGCAAGGTGCCAGGCGAGGGCCACCCGCGTACCCTAACCAGCCGCCTTCAGCCTCACCTAACTGACGTTGAACACAATAATTGTGCGGAACGTCAGTCGCATGCCCGCGTCGGGGTAGACCACCACGACCGGACTCACGGGGCGGGCGTGCGCAGCCGCACACGGCGGCCGCCGAGCGTGCCGCGCAGGGATGCGACCGCGCGCGTGGCGCGCGTGCTCCATCCGATGCGCAGCTTCCCGGTGCTCGCGCCGCTCAGGCGCAGCCGCGCGCGAATCGCGCCGCGGCGCCGGTCCCACTCGACCACGCCGCTCACCGCGACGTCACCGACGAAGCGCACCCGGCGCATGTCCAGGCTGACGGGGCTGTAGGCGAGGTAGTCGCCCGAGGCGGTGAAGCGCCCGCCCCGCAGGCCGTGCCCCTCTGACCCGTACATCAACCACCAGCGGGCAAGTGCGTCGCCCGTCGCCCAAGCCGCCGCCCAGGCGCCGCGGCGGTCGGCGGGGGTCGAGCGGTCGGCGGCGCCGGCGGGCTCGGCGGCCGGCGCCCCCGAGACGCTGAGCGGGAACTCGGGCACGACGTGGATCTCGGGGGTGCGCTGCGCGCAGCTCACGTCTCCGGGGGCGAGCGTGCTCAGGAAGCGCCGGACGATGCCCGCGGCGCACTCGGGGTAGTCGGCGAGCGCCGTCACATGGCCGACATTGGGAACCGTCACGAGCGTCGAGTTTGGAAAGAGCGCCGCGGCGGCCACCGAGCGCCGAGCGGCGTGATCAGGTCGAGGTCACCGTCGAGCACGAGCACCGGCATGTCCGGGTACGTCGCCCCGGCCGGGACCGGCGGATCGGGGTACTTGGGCGCCGGCCAGCGCAGGCAGCCCGACGTGCCCTGGTCGATGCAGAGCGAGCGCAGCCAGATGTCGTTCGGGAACGGCGCGTAGGTCTGCGGATCCAGCGCTGCCCGGGCCGCGTCGTACTGGGCCCGGCGCGTGGCAAAGGGCGCGGCGGGATCCCACAGCGTCGGATAGTCGTGACAGGCGACCGCCGCGTAGGCGCCCTCCGAGTAGCTCTTGACCGGGCCGCCGCCGGTGAACGGCAGGTCCTCGGCGGCCAGGCGCAGCAGCGGCTCGCGGTCGCCCAGCTCGTACGCGCGCAGCGCCGCGAGCAGGTCCCGGTAAATCGTGTAGTAGAACGAGCCATCGCCGGTCATCTGCCCGAGCGCGGCGCCGTCGAGCTTGATGCGGTGGCGCGCGCCGTCCGCGTCGCGTCCGGTGGCCACCAGCGGGTCGGCGTCGAGCTTGATCGCCCATCGGCGCAGCTCGGCGAGGACGTCACCGGAGCACCCGACCGTCCGGTCGCACACGGCCGGCCACGCGAAGCGAAGCGCGGCCGTCTCCTCGCGGATCCATGGGTCAAAGCCCTCCACCGCGTAGGCGGCGTCGAGCACCACGGCGCGCACCCGGTCGCGGTGGCGGACCGCAAAGGCCTGCGAGAAGTAGGTCCCGTAGGAGTCGCCGTAGACGTCCACCAGCGGCACCCCGAGCTTGTCGAGCACCGCGGCGAGGTCGTCGGCCGCGGCGCCCGTGCCATAGGCGTTGGCCGCCGCGCCGAGCTTGCGCGCGCAGCGGCCGACCTCGCGGAGGTACACGCCCTTGCCCGCCTGCAGGCGCGGGCAGTTGATCGCGCCCGAGCTGCCGGTGCCGCAGTTGTCCATCACGATCAGGTCGTGCTGGCGGCGCAGGGGGCCCAGCATGAACTTGTACGAGTCCGCCGACTCGATCGTGGCGTAGCCGGGGCCGCCCTCGGCGGCGACGATCGGCTCGCGCGCCGGCTTCGAGCGATCGGTGCGGGGGAACACGCGGAACTTCACGCGCAGCTTGCGTCCGCCCCCGTCGGGTGCGCCGCGCAACAGCGGCACGCGCACCGAGCCGCAGCGCGCGCTCTAGTCGTCGGGGCAAGGCTTGGTGGCGGGTGCGGCCGCGGCGCCGGCCGGGGCGACCGCGAGGAGCAATGCGACCGCGGTGGCTCCCCCCAGGCGCGCTCCCATTGCGCGCGAGCCGACCTCCTGCCCGGGCGCCGCGCGACTAGACCGGACCGAACCCGGACCGCAGCTTCCTCGCGAGCGCGCGCGCCCGGTCGGTGCCACGCCGGCCTCGCCACGGATGAGGCCCCATCGCCCACGGGTGCCAGCCCAGGTTGCCGTACTGCTCCCGCAACATCGCCTTGAGCTCCCCGCGGTGGCCGCCGCAGGCGTAACGCGTCGGCCCATAGATGCCGCGCCCGTGCCAGACGAGCCAGCGTTCCGGCTCGACGTCCACGTACTCGCCATGGCGCAGATCGAGCAGTTGGCGCTCGAGGCCGGCCTGCGTCTCCGCGCCGGGCCGGCAAGCGCAGATCTCGCACTCGAAGACCACCTTCACCGGCATGGCTCCCACGGTAGCGCGGCCGGAGCAGCTACATGGCACGTTGGCCGGCCGGCGAACGCTCCTGCCAGCGAATGTCCGCCAGCTCGTCCGGCGGCGCGCCGCGCAGCAGCCAGGTCGCGTCGGCCTTGCGGACGATCAGCCCGCTCTCGTCGATCCGGCGCAGCGCCGTGGTGACCGAGGCTCGCCGGCTTCCGACGAGCTGGCCGAGCACCTCATGAGAGAGGCGCAACCGGACGCTGATGCCGTCCGGTGTCACATGGCCCCAGCGCTCGGCCAGGTGCCAGAAGAGCACGAGCAGGCGAGTCTCGACAGGTGAGAGCTGCAGCAGCGCCTGATGGACCGACATCCTGAGCGTCCGCCTCACCGCTCGCTCCAGCAGCGCGCCCATCACCTGCGGCCAGTGGGCCAGGCAGCGGGCGAACGCCGCGTCGAGAACGGCCACGCGGACGGGCGACAGGACATGCCACAACACGCGGTAGCGGACGAGCTCGGCTTCGCGCGAGCTGATCCAGGGCTGGAGCACGTCGCCCTCGCCGACGAGCTCGGTGCAGGTCGTGCCCGCGAGGATGACGTCGCGCGCAAGGAGCCCGTCGAGCATCAGGAACCCGAGCGTGCCGCGCTCGAGCTCGTCGTGGGGCACCTCCCAGCGGCCGCACGGAAGCGATTTGACCCGAGCAACGAGTTGATTGCGCGCGCCGGCGATTTGCGCTGCGGGAACTCGGAGGCCGAGCTCCGGGTCCACTTCCAGTATTCGGACCGATCCCTCCAGACGCCTCCCAGCGGGTTGCGCCAAGGTCTCGGAGGCCGGGTCCTGCGGATGACTCCCCCGAGTCAAAGAAGCCTCCTCCCTTGGGCGCGAAGACTATTCCCGCGCGGCGTTGAATAGCAACGTTGGATTTCAACTAGGCAGCTTTTCGCCCGCATCGGCCTCAAATATGTTCGCCGCCTACGCCTGGAGGGAGGAGCGCATGTGCCTGGCCATTCCCGGCCAGATCGTCGAGATCGTCGACCAGGATAACCGCCTGGCGAAGGTCGACGTGGCCGGAGTCCAGCGCACGATCAACGTGGGCCTCCTCGACGAGGATGGCACGAGCGTCGACTCCGGCGACTGGGTCTTGATCCACGTCGGCTTCGCGATGTCGCGCGTGAACGAGGAGGAGGCACTCGAGACGCGCAGGCAGCTGGAGCGCATGGGCGAGGACTACGAGGCCGAGCTCGAGGAGCTCAAGGCCAGCGTGATCGAGTGACCGCCAACGAGTGCGGCGACCACTGCATCACCTGCTCCGACGAGGGCATCCCGATGCAGGTCGAGCGCATCGACGACGCGCGCGGGCTGGCCCTGTGCGCGGCGGAGGACGGGTCCACCAGCACCGTGGAGATCGCCCTCGTGTCGGTGGAGCCGGGTGACCGCGTGCTGGTGCACGCGGGCGTGGCGCTCGTGGAGCTTGGCGCATGAAGTACGTCGACGAGTTCCGCGACCCCGAGCTGGGGCGAGTGCTTGCGTCGGAGATCCTGGCCGCCGTCGAGCCCGGGCGCCACTACAAGTTCATGGAGGTCTGCGGCGGCCACACGCATTCGATCTACAAGTACGGGGTCGACGACCTGCTGCCGGCCAACGTCGAGCTGGTCCACGGCCCCGGCTGTCCCGTGTGCGTGATCCCGATGGGCAGGGTCGACGACGGCATCGCGATCGCCCGCGAGCCCGGCGTGATCTTCACGTGCTTCGGCGACATGATGCGCGTGCCGGGGTCGGAGGGCAGCCTGCTCGAGGCAAAGGCCGAGGGCGCCGACATCCGGATGGTCTACTCGCCGCTCGACGCGCTGCGGATCGCAAAGCAGAACCCCGACCGCGAGGTCGTCTTCTTTGCTATCGGGTTCGAGACCACCGCGCCCTCCACGGCGCTCACGCTCAAGCGCGCGAAGGCCGAGGGTGTCAAGAACTTCTCGTGCATGTGCAGCCACGTCACGATCGTGCCGCCGCTGCGTGCGCTGCTCGACTCGCCGGACCTGCGCCTCGACGGCTTTGTGGGCCCGGGACACGTCTCGACCGTGGTCGGGGCGCGGCCGTTCGAGTTCATTCCGGCGGACTACGGCAGGCCGATCGTCGTCGCCGGCTTCGAGCCGCTCGACATCCTGCAGGCGATCCGGATGATCCTGGCTCAGCTCGCCGAGGGTCGCTGCGAGGTCGAGAACCAATACGCGCGCGTGGTCCCCTATGAGGGCAATGCGCGCGCGCTCGAGGTGATGGCCGAGGTGTTCGAGCTACGCCCGCACTTCGAGTGGCGCGGCCTCGGGTTCATCTCGCAGAGCGGCCTCAAGCTTGCCGACGCCTACGCGGACCTCGACGCCGAGCTGCGCTTCGCCGTCCCGGGCGTCCGGGTGGCCGATCCGAAGGCCTGCCAGTGCGGCGAGGTGCTGAAGGGCGTGATCAAGCCGTGGGAATGCAAGGTCTTCGGGACCGCCTGCACGCCGGAGCGCCCGATCGGCACCTGCATGGTCTCCTCCGAGGGCGCGTGCGCCGCCTACTACAACTACGGCCGCTTCGCGCGCGAGCGGGAGGTGGTCTAGGTAGCCGAGCCGCCGACGGCTACCCCTGTCAGCGATCGCGAGGCGCGCATCCTCGGGATCATCGAGACCGCGCGCGGCAAGCGCGGGAAGTTCCGCGACGAGCGCATCAACATGGCCCACGGCGCGGGCGGCAAGGCCACCCAGAGCATGATCGAGGGCCTGTTTGTCCCGGCGTTCGGCTCGCAGACGCTCGAGGCGATGGGCGATGCCGGCGCGGTCGAGGTGGACGGCGTCGAGCTCGCGATGACCACCGATTCCTTCGTCGTCAAGCCGATCACCTTCCCGGGTGGCTCGATCGGCGACCTGGCCGTCAACGGCACGGTCAACGACCTTGCCGTCTCCGGGGCGCGGCCGCTGGCGCTCAGCCTCTCGCTCATCCTGGAGGAGGGCCTCACGGCAGAGGAGCTGAAGGCCGAGGTCGACGCGATCGCCCGCGCCGCCGAAGCGGCCGAGGTGCAGATCGTCGCCGGCGACACGAAGGTCGTCGAGCGCGGCGCCGCCGACAAGATGTACGTCTGCACCACCGGCGTCGGCCGCCGCGACCCGCGTGCGCGGATGGCGACGGACGCGATCGAGCCGGGCGACCGGATCCTGCTATCCGGGACGGTCGGCGAGCACGGCACGGCGATCATGCTGGCGCGCGGCGAGTTCGAGCTCGACGCCGCGATCGAGTCCGACACGCGCCCGCTGTGGCCGGTCGTGGACGCGCTGCTGGAAGAGGCCGGACCTTCGCTTCGCTGCATGCGCGACGCCACCCGCGGCGGCGTGGCGTCCGTGTTGAACGAGCTCGCGCGGACGTCCAACGTGGCGATGCTCGTGCGCGAGGCGGCCGTGCCGATCGACCCGGCGGTGGCCGGGGCGTCGGAGATCTTGGGAATCGACCCGATGTATGTGGCCAACGAGGGCAAGCTCGTCGCCTTCGTCGCGCCCGAAGCAGTGGATCAAGCGCTCGGCGCGCTGCGCTCGGTTCCTGGATGCGAGCGCGCAGTGGAGATCGGTGAGGTGCGCACCGAGCCGCCGGGGATGGTCCTGGTGGAGACGAGCTTTGGTGGCAAGCGTGTGATGGACCAGCTGGTGGGAGATCCGCTCCCGCGGATCTGTTGAGCGAGGAAGGAGCGCCAATGGCGACAACCGACGTATTCGCAGAACACAAGAAGACCGAGGGGGTCACTGCCCATGTGCTTTGGGTGACCACGGGTCTGTCCTGCGAGGGGGACTCGGTCGCCATGACGTCAGCGACGAACCCCAGCCTCGAAGACATCATCACCCAGGCAATCCCCGGCATGCCGAAGGTCGTGATCCACAACCAGGTGATCGCCTACGAGAACGGCCAGGAGTACGTCCAGGCCTGGTTCGACGCAGAGGAAGGCAAGCTCGACCCGTTCGTCCTCGTGATCGAGGGCTCGCTCGGAAACGAGAAGATCAACGGCGAAGGCCACTGGACGGGGCTGGGCATCAACCCCTCAAACGGCCAGCCGATCACGATCAACGAGTGGCTCGACCGCCTCGCGCCGAAGGCGGCGGCAGTCGTGGCAATCGGAACGTGCGCCACCTACGGCGGCATTCCCGCGATGAAGAACAACCCCACCGGCGCCATGGGCGTACCGGACTACCTGGGCTGGAAGTGGAAGTCGAAGGCCGGCCTGCCGGTCGTGTGCATCCCGGGCTGCCCCGCCCAGCCGGACAACATGACGGAGACGCTGCTGTACCTCGCCCTGCATCTGGCCGGTCTCGCTCCCGCGCCAGAGCTCGACGAGCAGCTGCGCCCGAAGTGGCTGTTCGGCCGCACCGTTCGCGAGGGCTGCAACCGGGCCGGCTTTGCCGAGCAGGGCGACTTCGCGACCGAATACGGATCCGACCACCGATGCCTCGTGAAGCTCGGCTGCAAGGGCCCCGTGGTCAAGTGCAACGTGCCGGTCCGCGGCTGGGTGAACGGCATCGGCGGCTGTCCGAACGTGGGCGGCATCTGCATGGCGTGCACGATGCCGGGCTTCCCCGACAAGTACATGCCATTCATGGATCCGAACCCCTGGGGCGTAGCTGCGGAGAACATCATGCGGTTCACGTACGGCCCGGTAGTCCGCCGCCTCCGCCAGCGCCACATCACGAGGCAGTACGACGTCGAGCCGGAGTGGCGGCACAACAAACCTGAGCTGACGACCGGCTACTCCAAGCGCTGGTAGAGGGAGGCGTGCATGTCGACTGTTGAAACACCCCGTGACCAGAAGGTCATGGTCAAGGAGATGTCCTGGGATCCGATCACCCGCATCGTCGGGTCGCTCGGGATCCACACGGAGATCGACTTCGCCAATCAGCAGGTACTGAAGTGCTACTCGACGTCGATGGTCTTCCGCGGCTTCGACATCTTCATGAAGGGAATCGACCCGCGGGACGCTCACTTCATCACCAGCCGGATCTGCGGCATCTGCGGTGACAACCACTGCACCTGCTCGTGCCTCAACCAGAACATGGCCTATGGCGTCAAGCCGCCGCCGTTGGGCGACATGGCGTTCAACCTGGCCGAGTCCGCGGACTACATATTCGACCACGCGATCTTCAACGACTGCATGGCGAACGTGGACTTCTGCGAGCAGATGGTAAAGGAGACCAATCCGACCCTGTTGGCGAAGGCCGAGAGCACCTCGGCTCCGGGCTCGGACATCCACGGCTACAAGACGATCGCCGACATCATGCGGGCGCTCAACCCGTTCACGGGCGAGTTCTACCTGGAGACCCTCCATGTGGCCCGCTACACGCGCGAGATGTACTGCCTGTTCGGCGGGCGTCACACGCACCCCTCGACGATCATGCCCGGCGGGTGCAGCGCGGACATCACCCATCAGACGTGCACCGACTACTACGTGCGCCTGATGCGGTACTTCGACTACGTGAAGAGAAGCGTGCCGATGCACGACGATCTGTACGACTTCTTCCTCACGGAACTGCCGGGCTACGACATGGTCGGCTACCGGGACACGAACCTCGTGAACTGGGGCTCCTTCGACGACCCGGACTACGTCGACTACAGCTAC
>JBEVKF010000024.1:0-31764 GCA_040509755.1 Thermoleophilaceae bacterium
TTGCGGCGCGTGGGGGAGATCGCTATCCCGAGCTGGTCGATGACCCACTCGGCATCGAGGCGCTCGACTTCCTCGAGCGACATCCCGATCAGCTCGTCGGAGGTGATCGACGCAGAGGCCTGCGAGATGGCACAGCCCTGCCCGTGGAAGCGCAGGTCCGAGACCTTGCCGTCCGAGACCACGATGTGGACCCCGAGCTCGTCTCCGCACAGCGGATTGTGGTCGTGCCACTCCAGGTCGTGAGGCTCGAGCTCCCCGAAGTTCCGGGGGTTCTTGTAGTGGTCGAGGATGTAGTCCCGGTACAGCGCGTCCATGGTGCTAGAGCCCGAACACCTCGCGGGCCTTGACGAGCGCGTCGACCAGGCGGTCGACCTCGTCGCGCGAGTTGTAGACGTGAAACGAGGCCCGCGCCGTGGCGCCCACGCCCAGGCAGCGCATCAGCGGCTGCGCGCAGTGGTGCCCGGCACGTATGCAGACGGCTTCGCGGTCGCAGAGCTCGGCGATGTCATGAGGGTGGATGCCGTCGATCGCAAACGACACCACTCCGCCGCGCCGGCCGGGGTCGCCCGGTCCGTAGATGGTGAGCCCCTCGACCTCGGGCAACCGCTCGAGGGCGTAGGCGGTGAGGTCGCGCTCGTGCGCGCGGACGTTGTCCATGCCCAGCCCGGCAAGGCAGTCGACGGCGGCCTCGAGCCCAACGGCCTCGGTCACGTCCGAGGTGCCGGCCTCGAACTTCCAGGGCAGGTCGTTCCAGGACGAGGACTCGCGCTCGACTCGCTTGATCATGTGGCCGCCGGCCAGGAAGGGGCGCATCGCACTGAGCAGCTCACGCCGGCCGTGCAGCATCCCGAGCGTCGGACCGAGCGCCTTATGGCCGGTCCAGGCATAGAAGTCCACGTCCAGCTCCGCGAGGTCCACCGGGAGCTGGGGTACTGCCTGAGCGCCGTCCACCAGCGTGACGGCGCCGGCGGCGCGAGCTCGGCGGGCGATCTCGGCGACCGGGTTGATCGTGCCGAGCACGTTCGAGACGTGGGCGACGGCCACGATCTTCACGCGTCCCCCTGCCAGTGCCTCGTCGAGCTCGTCGAGCGAGAGCTCGCCGCTCTCCGAGACGGTCAGGTAGCGCAGCGTCGCGCCGGTCTCCTGGCACAGGATCTGCCAGGGCACGATGTTCGAGTGGTGCTCCATCTCCGTGATCAGCACCTCGTCGCCCGCGCCCACGTGCTCGCGTCCCCACGAGTACGCGACCAGGTTGATCGACTCGGTGGCGTTGCGGGTGAAGAGCGAGCATGCCGGCTCCCATTTCACGAATGCCGCGATCCGCTCGCGCGCGCCCTCGAAGGCGTCGGTGGACTCGCGCGCCAGCTCGTAGACGCCGCGATGGATGGGCGCGTAGGAGTTGCGCTGGAAGCTGTCCATCGCCTCGATCACCTGACGCGGCCGCTGAGAGGTCGCGGCCGAGTCGAGGTAGGCCACCCGCTTGCCGTTGAACTCGCGCGCGAGCACCGGGAAGTCGGCGCGGACATCGACCAGCGGCCGCTCGGCGACTTGCGCCATCAGAGCACCTCCGCGCGTTCCCCGATGAATTCGCGCACCTGGTCCTCGGCACCCTTGAGCTTCTCGGCGATCCGCCGTCGCACGAGCTGCTCGAGAGCAGGATCCTCCAGGCGCTGGACGACCTCCTCGAAGTAGCCCTCGACCAGCACGCGCACCGCCTCCGCGCGCGAGAGCCCGCGGGTCATCATGTAGAAGATCTGCTCTTGGTCGAGCTCGCCGACGGTGCCGCCGTGCGATGCCTTGACGTTGTCGACCTCGACGATCAGCGAGGGGATCGCGTCGCCCTTGGCGTTTGGCGAGAGCAGCATCTGGTGGGTCTGCAGGTAGGTGTCGACCTCGCTTGCCTTCGGGACGATGTGAATCAGCCCCTCATACGAGGCGCGCGAGTCTCCCGTCAGCACGCCCTTCCAGACGGTGTCGCCCGTCGTGTGGCCGGCCTCGTGGCGGTCGCTCGTGAACAGGTCGAGGTGCTCGGCGCGCTCGGTGAAATAGAGGCCTGTGTGCTTCATGTCCGAGCCGGGCTCGGCCGTGACGATGTCGAGCGTCTGCTTGGTCAGGCGGCCGCCGAGGTGGATCGGTACCCACTTGACCCGCGCGTCGCGGCGGATCTCGACCCGCCTCGTCGAGAGGTCGTACACGTCGCCCTTGCCCCAGTCCTGGTAGTGAGCCAGGTCGACCTGGGCGCCGGGCATGGCATACAGCTCGAAGGCGCCCCCGTGAAGCGCCTGGCCCTCGAAGTCGGGCGCGAGGAAGAACTCGCGGATGCGGCACTCGGCGTTCTCGCCGACGACCGCGAGCGTGTGGGCCCACTGCGCGGTGCCGGGCTCGTCGATCAGCCAGACCACCTGGATCGGCTTCTCGACGCGCTCGTTCTTGGGCACGTTTATGAAGACGCCGCCGGTCCAGAACGCCGCCGCCCCGGCGGCGAACTTGTCGCCCTCGAAGGGAAGGCGCTTGCCGAAGTGCTCGCGCACGAGGTCCTCGTGCTCCTCGACCGCCTGTTCGAGCGGCATCACCGTGATGCGCTCGTCGCTGACCTCGGTGTGCACGATGCTCGCCCCGCGCTGCACGATCAGAGCGGAGTGCTCGTCGTCGGCGAGCTCGAGCCGCGGCAGTCCGGGCTCGTAGCGCTTGGGCTCGAGGGCGTCGAGATCGAGGCCGCGCAGGGAGGTGGTCCAGAAGCCCGAGCGGCGCCAGTTCGGGGTCGCCTCCTGCTCGTAGACCTCGAGCGCGGCCTTGCGGCGCTCCTCGATGAAGTCCGGGCTAGCCGGCATTCGCGGCGACCTCCTCGCGGACCCACTCATAGCCCTTGTCCTCGAGCTGGTCGGCCAGCTCCGCGCCGCCCTCCTGGACGATGCGGCCGTCGAGCATGATGTGGACGAAGTCGGGGCGCACGTAGCCGAGGATGCGCGTGTAGTGCGTGATGATGAGAAAGCCGCGCTCGTCGGTGCGCATCGCGTTCACGCCCTCGGAGACGATCCGCAGGGCGTCGATGTCGAGCCCCGAGTCGGTCTCGTCGAGCACCGCGAAGTCGGGCTTTAGCATCGCCAGCTGGAGGATCTCGGCGCGCTTCTTCTCGCCACCGGAGAAGCCCTCGTTGAGATAGCGCTTGGTGAACTCGCGGCCGATCTTCAGGAGGTCGACGTTCTCCTTGAGCATCGCGCCGAACTCCTTGACCTAGATGGGCTCCTCGCGCCTGGCGTTGACGGCCATGCGCAGGAAGTTCGCCACCGAGACGCCGGGGATCGTCGCCGGATACTGGAACGCCAGGAACAGGCCCGCCCGGGCGCGCTCGTCGGGGTCGGCCTCGGTGAGGTCCTCGCCGTCGAGCAGGATGCGTCCCTCGGTCACCTCGTAGTCGGGGTTGCCCATGAGCGTGTTGGCGAGCGTGGACTTGCCCGAGCCGTTCGGGCCCATCAGGGCGTGCGTCTGACCCCTGCTCACAACGAGGTCCACGCCGTGGAGGATCTCCCGGTCCTCGGTGCGCACGTGCAGGTTCTGGATCTCAAGCGTCATACAGGTGTGGCCTTCCTCAGTGGCTGGACGAGGTCGTCCAGGGTCATGTCGTTCAAGGTACGGACGATGGATCCCTGAACTCGGGTCCAAAGCAGCTTGGTCGGGCACGGGTGAGCGCCCTCGCGCGCGCAGGTGAGCACGCCGTTGGCGTCGGCCGTGATGCACTCGATGGGCGCGATGTCTCCCTCGAGGGCGCGCACCACATCGGCCATGGTGATCTCATCGGCCGCGCGGGCAAGCGTGTAACCGCCGTGCGCGCCGCGATGCGACTCGACCAGGCCGGCCTTGCGCAGGCGCTGGACGAGATGCTCCAGGTAGGCGAGCGGCAGGCCCTCGGCGTCGGCGATCGTGCCGAGCGAGATCGGAAGCTCGCCGTCTCGCTTTGCGAGGTGCGCCATCACGCGCACCCCGTACTCGGCCTTGGTTGAGAACATCATGCCACCCAAATCCTACCTGGTGAGTCGGAGAACCTATTCGGCTTGGAGCAGCCGCAGGTCGTGCGCCAGGCGCTCGGGCGTGGCCTCGTAGCCGGGATAGCCCACTCGCTGGAAGCCGCGCTTGTCGACGAGCGTGAGCCGGGCGTTGTGCTCCTCGGTCACGGACTGGGGACGGATGAAGTAGCCGTCCCAGAGCGGGCGCAGCTGGGCCCGCGTTCCAAGCACCCAGTCGATCCTGCCGGTGGCGCGCTGCTCGGCGAGGAACGCGCGGGCGCTCTCGGGCGTGTCGCGCGGCGGGTCCACCGCGATGGCCAGCGCCGGAAGGTCCTCGCCGAGCTCGTCGAGCGCGCCGCGGATCACCTGGGCCTGAGCGGGGCAGCTGTCGTCGCAGTGCGAGTAGAGGAAGGTGACGACAACCGGCCGGCCGCGCAGTTCGCGCATCGAGATCCGCTCGCCGTCCTGGTCTTGCAGTGCGAAGTCGGGCGCTCGCAGGCCCTGGGGCATGACGGCGCCCTCGAACCTCGAGCCGCCGCCGGTGGTCAGGTCGTCTCCGTCATCGCTGTCGTCGCTTGAACTCGCGGCCAAAGCGATGGCCCCGAGCGAAAAGACAGCAATGAGGAAGAGCCCGATCAGCACCCGCGGGTTCACGCGGCTTCAATCTAGAGGGGGCGAATCTCGGCGCTGTCCTGACTTGTGGTCGCTATGGAACCTCAGGGCAGGACGGTGGATAGAGAATTGGCTCGGTTGGCCACCCGCGCGCCTGGCGTGGTCACCCGCACGGAGCTCCTGGCCGGCGGGATCACGCCCGGAGAGATCAAGCGTCGGCTGCGAACCGGCGCGCTGATCCCCGTCTACCGCGGCGTCTACCGCGTCGGGCACCGGGCGCCGGGCCTCGAGAGCGACTACATGGCGGCCGTGCGTGCCTACGGCGACGGTGCGGTGCTGGGCGGCCGGGCGGCCGGGGACCTTCTCTACCTGCTCCGCGGACGTCCGCCCGCTCCCGAGGTGATCGCGCCGACCGAGCGGCGCGTCAAGGGTGTGACCATCCGCCGCTACACCTACGGCGACGTACTCGAGGACCCTGCGCTGATGCTCGCCGAGCTGCGCCCTGGCCTACGGCTCGACGAGGCCGCGGCGGATCGCATAGCGCACCAGCTCCACGCGGTCGCGCATCTTCAGCTTCGAGAGCAGGTTTGCCCGGTGTGACTCGACGGTCTTCTCCGAGAGCCTCAGCGTCTTGGCGATCTGGCGGTTGGTGAACGCCTCCGCGATCAGCTTCACTACCTCGAGCTCGCGCGGGGTGAGCGGGTCGTCCGGCTCGGCGCTGCCGTTCTCGAGCCACGTGTCCATCAGGGTGCGCTGGGCGTCGTCGGAGAGGAATGCGCGCCCGGCGGCGACCGTCCGCACGGCGCCGATCAGGTCGGTGTCCGCAGCGCGCTTGAGCACGTAGCCCGCGGCGCCCGCCTCGAGTCCCTCGAGGAAGTAGCGCTCGTCGTCGTGCATCGAGAGCAGCAGTACGCGGGTGTCCGGGACGTGCGCGCGGATCTCGCGCGCGGCCTGCAGTCCGGTCATGCGCGGCATCGAGACGTCGAGCACCGCCACGTCCGGCCGGCAGGCCTGGGCGGTCTCGAGCGCCGCGACGCCGTCCTCTGCCTCGGCTACGACCTCCATGTCGGACTGGCGGTCGATGAGCAGCTTCAGGCCGGAGCGCACGATGCCGTGGTCGTCGGCGATCAGGACACGGATCATGTGCGCACCCGCAGCGTCACCGAGGTGCCGCCGCCCGGCGCGGAGCGCACGTCGAGCTCGCCGCCGACGAGCCGCGCGCGCTCTGCCATGCCGCCCAGTCCGAGCCCGATGCCGTTGCGCCCGGATCCCGCCCCATTGAGCGATCCCGGGTCAAAGCCCGCTCCGTCGTCGCGGATTCGCAGCTCGGTAAGGGATTCGCCGGCTTCGAGGTCGACCTCGACGGCCGTCGCGCCGGCGTGGCGGGCCACGTTTGCAAGCGCCTCCTGCGCCACTCGGTAGATGGCGGTTTGCAGCAGCTCGGGCAAATCGTTGGGCTCGCCGTCGGTGCGCAGCCGCACCTCGATCCCCGTGCGCGCGGCGAAGCGCTTGAGCTGGCCCTCCACCGCGGGTACGAGGCCGTGGTCATCGAGCGCGGTCGGGCGCAGCTGGCGAGCGAGGCTGAGAAGCTGCTCCATGGCCTGGTTGACGAGCTTCTTGAGCTCGGCCATCTCAGGCGCGCGCTCGGGTGGCGACTCGTGCGCGAGCGCCTCGAGTCGCAGGAGGATCGCGGTAAGCGCCTGGTTGACCTCATCGTGCAGGTCCCGGGCGAGCCGGCGGCGCTCCTCCTCCTGCGCCTGCATGGCGAGCTGCCCCGAGCGCCGGCGCTCTTCCTCGATCCGCTTCAGCAGTCCCTTGAAGGATTGCGAGAGGCGATCGATCTCCTCCACCGGGTCGCGCTCGAAGGTCTCGAGCGGCGACGGCGCGGCCGGGTCGATCGCCTCGATCCGGTCAATCAGGCGTTCCAATGGGCGAAAGCGCCGCTGCAGCATCCAGAGGTTGGTGCACAAGGTGAGGACGATCGCGAGCGCGAGGATCAGGAACTGCCAGCGCTGGTCTGAGATCGTGAGGTCGAGCCCGGCGGCGAGGCTCGCGCCAAACAGGGTCAGGGCGACAAGCACGACGTTCGCGCCTACCACCTGGCCGATTAGGGAGTCGTCGCGGCGGGTCATCCTATGTATGGATCGGAATGCGCCTCTGGGGGACAAATGGGGTCTTCACCCCATATCGGCAGGAGCCCCCCGCGACGAAAATCGTTGTGAGGCTTCAACCAGGCAGACGGAACTGCCGCTCGGAGCTTCCGCAACAAAACAATCTAGGTCTGGGTCTTCCACCGGGGCGCCTTCGAGCGCCCCGGTAGTTTTTCTGGGGCGGTTCCACCCGCCCAGATGCGGTTCCACCCGCTATCTTTTGTGAAGTATTGAATTTCGACCCGATTTAGGCGGTATAGGGCGAATGGCAAGCGGCGCGGAAGTCATCCGCAAGATCAAGGAGCAGATCGAGGAAGTGGACCCCAAGGAGGTCCATGGACTCGGCCAGAACGGCAACGGCAACGGCGCGGTCATCGTCGACGTGCGCGAGCAGCACGAGTTCGAGGAAGCGCACCTGCCGGGCGCCGTCCACGTCCCGCGCGGGCACCTGGAGTCGCGAATCGAGGGCGCCGTGAGCGATCGCTCCAGGCGCGTGATCCTCTACTGCGCCTCGGGCCACCGCTCGGCGCTGGCCGCCCATACGCTGCAGGAGCTGCTCGGCTACGAGGACGTTGCCTCGATGCGGGGCGGGATCACGCTCTGGAAGGACCGCGGCTACGAGGTCGTGGTCCCGCGCTCGCTGACCCCCGAGCAGCGCGAGCGCTACTCGCGCCACATGCTCGTCCCCGAGATCGGGCTCGAGGGGCAGATGAAGCTGCTCGACGCCAAGGTGCTGTTGCTCGGCGCCGGCGGACTCGGCTCGCCCTCGGCCCTCTATCTCGCCGCGGCCGGCGTGGGAACGCTGGGGATCGTCGACAACGACGTCGTCGACCTCTCCAACCTGCAGCGCCAGATCGCGCACTCGAACGACCGCATCGGCGTGCCCAAGGTCGACTCGGCGGAGATCGCCGTTCACGAGATCAACCCGGACGTGAACGTCGAGAAGTACCCGGTCCGGCTCGGCGCCGAGAACATCATGGAGATCATCGAGGGCTACGACGTCATCGTCGACGGCCTCGACAACTTCCCCACGCGCTACCTGCTCAACGACGCAAGCGTGCGTACGCAGACGCCGGTGGTCTCGGCCTCCATCCTCGGGTTCGAGGGCCAGCTGTCGGTCTTCCACCCATACGAGGGCCCGTGCTATCGCTGCCTCTATCCGACTCCGCCGCCGGCCGAGCTCGCGCCCTCCTGCGGCGCCGCCGGCGTGCTCGGTGTGCTGCCGGGGGTGATGGGCCTCCTGCAGTCGGTGGAGGTCATCAAGCTGATCACCGGGGCCGGCGACACGATGGCCGGCCGGCTGCTGCTCTACGACGCCCTGGGCACGACCTTCACCGAGCTCAAGGTGCGCCGCGATCCCGGCTGCCCGATCTGCTCGCGCGACCCGGACTCGATCTCCGATGACGAGATGGGCGTCTTCCCCGACTACGAGGCGTTCTGCGCCGGAGCCGGGTAGGCTGCCCG
This sequence comes from Thermoleophilaceae bacterium, assembly GCA_040509755.1. Lineage (GTDB taxonomy): Bacteria > Actinomycetota > Thermoleophilia > Solirubrobacterales > Thermoleophilaceae > JACVRW01. The sequence goes on from JBEVKF010000024.1 coordinate 8,231, forward strand.
CCGCTTCATGAGCACCATCAAGATCCCACCCGTTCTGCGGGCGTCGGTCGGCGGAGCCAAGCAGGTCGAGGCCTCCGGCGGCAACGTCGGCGAGGTGCTGCGCTCTCTGGCCGAACACCACCCGGCCACCGAGTCGCAGCTCTTCTCGGAGGGCGGTGAGCTCAACCGCTACGTCAACGTCTACTTGAACGACGAGGACGTGCGGGTGCTCGAGGGACTCGACACGGGCGTGGCCGAGGGCGACACCCTCGTGATCCTGCCGGCGATGGCCGGCGGGACGTGAAGGTCACAAGCCTCCACGGCGTAGAGCCGTTCATCACCATCGACGGCTCCGAGATCCGCGAGGTCGCGGGCATACCGACCGGAAACGCGGTCAACCAGAGCCTGGCCGAGGCGACGGTCGCACCCGGCGCGGCGACCGAGGAGCACTACCACCGCCGCTCGGAGGAGATCTACTTCTTCACTCACGGCAGCGGCCGGCTGCGCGTGGGCGACCAGGAGCGCAAGGTCGAGCCGGGCGACGCGGTCGTGATCGCGCCCGGCATGCGCCACAAGCTGTGGAACACGGGTACCGCACCGCTGCGCCTGCTGTGCTGCTGTGCTCCCGCGTACTCCCACGACGACACCGTGATCACGGAGTAACTCAACGGCCGAGCCGGCTGCTTGGGCTAGGGTCACCGTCGCGATGGCCGAGCCCTTCCCGCTGGAGCCCGAGCGCCAGGCGCTGCTCGTGGTCGACATGCAGAACGACTTCGTCCGCGAGGGAGCGCCACAGGAGGTTCCCGACGCGCGCACGACGATCCCGGTCATCGCGTCCCTCCTAGACGCATTTCGCCAAGCGGGCCGCCCGGTGGTCTTCACGCGCTTCAGCGCCGGCCCGCAGCGGACGCTGCTTTGGGCCTGGTCGCCCCAGTGCGGGCCTGAGCTGCGCTCCTGCTGGCCAGGCGTGCGCCGGACCTACGGCGACGGAGCGGAGGCCGAGGGCCACGCGGTGATCGGAGAGCTCGAGCCGCGAGAGGGCGAGCCCGTGGTCGACAAGTACGGCTACGGCTCGTTTCACAACACGATGCTGGAGGACGTGCTGCGCGCGCGCCACGTGTCTCAGATCGTCACCGTCGGGACGGTCACCCAGATCTGCGTCGAGGAGACGGTGCGCGAAGGCTTTCACCGCGGGTTCGAGATGGTGATGGTCCGAGACGGCGTCTCCTCGTTCGACCCCGAGCTGCATGCCGCGACGCTGCGCAACATCGGGATGAAGTTCGGGCGGGTCGAGCCCGCCGAGCGGCTGCTGTGATCTTCGACTCCGTCAGCGGCGGCGCCCCGCGAGCTCGCGTCCGGCGGCCCTGAGCGACAGGGGCGCCGGTGCCTCTACCGGCAGGACCGTCCAATCGGGGTGGCCGGGCATCGGCGGAGTCTCGGTGCCGTAGAGCCAGGCGCCCAGGAACCCGCTCAGGTCGGTTCTCGCGACCCGCGAGGCGAGCGCGATGAAGTCCTCCGTGCCGGCAGACTCGCCCCGGAAGCGGCGAACCCACGCACGCTCCAGGCGCTCGAACGCGTCGTGCCCGATCTCCTGCCGCAGCGCGTACAGGACCAACGCTCCACCGTGGTAGCTCTGGAAGGAGAAGAGCGCTTCGGGACCCACCGGCAGCGCGACGGGACCGAGGTCGGCGCGCCACTGGTCGCCGTGCGCGTAGATCGCGCGCATGAGCTCTTCGAGGGTCGCGTAGCCCGTCGGGTCGGGCCAGTTCTCCGTGTCGTCGGCGAGCCAGCCGTTCTCCTCCGCGTAGAGGAACTCGTACCAGCTGGCGTGACCCTCGTTGATCCACAGGTCGCTCCACTCCAACGGCGCGACGCTGTCGCCGAACCATTGGTGCGCGAGCTCGTGCAGCATGGTCGGGTCCCACACCCCCTGCGGGGTTTCGAGGAACCAGTAGCGGTCGTAGATCGACAGGGACTGGGTCTCCAGGGCGAAGCCAATGTCGGCATTCACGACGAACGAGCCATAGATGTCGAACGGATAGCGGCCCACCCAGGGCTTCATCCAGTCGAGATGCTCGGTCTCGCGCGCGAGCAGCGGCCCGACGCCCTCCGTGAGCGCGGGTGCCGTGACGTCGCGCAGCGGCACGCCGTCGTGGCGGCCGCGCGGGATGAGGTCGTACTTGCCGACCGCGAGTTGGATGAGCTCGGTCGCCATCGGTTGCCGCTGCAGGTAGGTCCAGGTCGTGCGGCCGGCCCGCTCGCGGCGCCCGGTCGGCAGGCCGTTGCCGACCGCGACGAGGTCGCTGGGCACGTCGAAGCGGAAGCTGAAGCTCGCCTTGTCGCTCGGGTGGTCGTTCGACGGGAACACGCGATGCGCGAAATCCGGCTGCGCGGCGGTGGCGGAGCCGTCCGCGGTGAAGAAGAACGCCGCTGTGGAGAAGTCCTCGGGGTCGGGTGTGGTCGGGACGGCGACGAAGTGCGACACCCGCACCACGAAGATCTTGCGTCGCCGCAGAGCGCGCTTCGGCGTGATCACGAGCTCCTCGCCCTCGCGGGTCCAGTCCGCGCGGCGGTGGTTGACCGAGACCGACCCCACGCTCGCCCCTCCGAAGTCCAGGTTGAATCGCGACAGGGACTTCGTGGCGCGGGCGACGATCGTGACGGTGCCGTCGAGCGGCTGGTCCGGCGCGCTGGTCGCATAGCGCAGGTCGAGGTGGTAGTGGAGCGCGTCGTAGCCGCCGTTGCCGAGGGTCGGAAACAGGCGGTCATCGAGACCGGGTGCTCCGGGAGTGGGCGCTGCGGCGGCACCGGCGGGCACGGCGAGGGCCAGGGCCGCGACGACGAGAGCGAGGACAGCCTTCACGGTCCACTCCTTGGGTCGAGAGTGCGGGAGCCTAGACCGCCGCGCCGGCCGGTGCAACGGCAGGACTACACTTTCTGAAGTGCTCGAGCCGCGTCTTGACAACCGGCCCTGTGGCGGGAAGTACGGCGACATCGTCCAGGCGATCGGCAACACGCCGCTCGTCGAGCTGCGGAGGCTCAGTCCCAAGCCCGGCGTCCGCATCTACGCCAAGCTCGAGAGCTACAACCCGACCGGCTCGGTCAAGGATCGCGTGGCTCGCTCGATGATCGAGCGGGCCGAGGAAGACGGGCTGATCGCGCCCGGCCAGACCATCCTCGAGCCGACCTCGGGCAACACCGGTATCTCGCTGGCGATGATCTGCTCGCGCAAGGGCTATCCGCTCAAGGTCGTCATGCCCGACAACGTCACCCAGGAGCGCACCCAGCTCCTTCGCATGTACGGCGCCGAGATCGAGTACTCGCCGGGCGAGCAGGGATCCAATGGCGCGGTCGCCAAGGCGCTCGAGATGGCCGCCGCGGACTCGTCGTACTACATGCCCTACCAGTACGGCAATCAGGCGAACCCCGAAGCCCACTACCACGGGACGGCCGTCGAGATCCTCGAGGAGCTCGACGAGGTCCACGCGTTCGTCGGCGGCCTTGGGACCGGTGGCACGCTCATGGGCAACGCGCGGCGGCTCAAGGAGGAGAACGAGGACACCCTCGTCGTGGCCGCCGAGCCGCTTCAGGGCGAGCTCGTCCAGGGACTGCGCTCGCTCGAGGACGGCTACATCCCGCCGATCATCGACCTCGCGCTGCTCGACCGAAAGATCTTCGTCTCCAACCGCGACTCCATCGTGTGGACCAAGAGACTGCTCGACGAGGAGGGCGTGTTCGCCGGAGTGTCGAGCGGTGCGATCGCGTCGATCGCGGTGCGCGTAGCTCACGAGCTCGACGAGGGCAACATCGTCTTCGTCGCGCCCGACGACGGCTGGAAGTATCTGAGCTCGGGCGTCTACTCGAAGACGATCGAGCAGCTCGAGGCCGAGGGCACGCTGGAGTCCGGCTCGTTCTGGTAGTGCCTAGGGGACCGGCTTGGACGCCGGGGCATCGTCGTCGGGCTCGTCGTCGAAGTCGCTGATGCCCTGGACGGACTCCTTGAACTCGCGCATCCCGCGTCCGACCGAGCGCGCGGCCTCAGGCAGCTTCTTCGGCCCGAGCACTATCAGGGCGACCACGAGGATCACGATCAGCTCGAGCGGACCGGGGGCGGAGATGAATCCGATCACTTCCATCAGGCTACTCCGTCGACACGCCGCGCGCCGTACTTGAGGCGAGGAGGTCCACACCGAGCGCCTCCCGCAAGGCCACCTCGTGCTGGGCGCCCGCGGTCATGATCGAGCCGAGCGGCTGGAGCAGCTTCGGCGTGCGCAGCGTGGCGAGCGTCGCGGCGTAGGCGGCGGCCGTTTCGCGCTCGAGCGCGATCGCAAAGCGCGCGAACGTGTCGCGCCCGGCGAGCGCCAGACCCAGGTCGGGAGGCGCCACCGACGCGCGGGGCCGGCGACGGCCGAGCGCCGTCAGCGCGGCTTCCACACCCCGCACGTGCTCGCGCTCGTGGGCGAGCAGGGTCTCGCCGAGCGCGGCGTCGATTGCGTCGCGCTCTAGCGCCGCGCGGTAGGCGTCCTCGAGGCGGTGCTCGCGGGTGAGCAGGCGCTCGAGCGACTCGCCGCCCCCTAGCAGCGCCCGCCTGCTGATGGCCGCCTCGCTCACGACGTTCCCGTGACGAACGCCTCGGGCGCCGCGGCCGTCCCCGCCAGCACGTGCACGACCGCGAGGTCCTCGGCCTCCTCCGCGGCGATCTCCGCGGCCGTCCTGCGCTGCTCGGTGTCCGGCAGCGAACGCAGGGCGTCGAGATAGGCGCGCACGAGGCGCGCTTCGAGGTCGCGGGCGAAATGCAGGGCGTCAGCGGGGTCGCTCATGCGCGGAAACATGCGCTCGTACTCGCTCTGGGGGCGTCCCGCGGGGGGCGTCCCGCCGAGCGCGCGCACCAGGGCGGACACGCGCTCGACGTGTGCCTGTTCGCGTGCGCGAATCGCCCGCGCATAGGCTCGGTCCTCTCCGTCGAGCACCCCGGCGATCGCCGCCCAGGCCGCCACGCCGGCGTGTTCGAGGGCCACGATCGAGTTCAGGAGGCCCGCGCCCGACCCCGCCTGCGGCCTGCCCGCCGGCGGCGGGTCGCCACCGCCGCAGGAGGCGAGCGCGAGAGCGGCGGCGCCGCCGAGCGCCCCGCGGCGGGTGAGCCGGATCGGCATGGGCCGCAGACTAGACAGCCGACTAGCCTTCGCCCGGTGAGGATCTCGCGCGCCGACTGGGACGAGCTCGTCGCTCACGCGCGCGCGGAGGCGCCAAACGAGTGCTGCGGCTACCTGCGCGCAAACGACGGTGCGGTCGAGGAGGTCTTCCGGGCCGTGAACAGGCGCGCCTCTCCCTACGGATACGAATTCGATTTCGAGGCGCTCCGGGCGGTCAACGAGCTCGACGACGAGGGGTTCGAGGTCGGCGTCTACCACTCGCACCCGCGCAGCCCGGCCGAGCCTTCCCAGACCGACATCAACCTCGCCCAGTACCCCCACTGGACCTACTGGATCGTCTCGCTGGCGGCAGACGAGCCCGGCGTCAGGGTGTGGCGGATCGCCGACGGCCGGGTCGAGGAGCAACAGCTCGACGTCGTCGATGGATGAATCCGCGCTCACCTGCCCGTCCTGCGGGCTCGAGCACAGCCCGGGCGACCGGGCGTTCTGCTCGGACTGCGGGATGCCGCTCGTGGTGTCCGGCTCGGAGCCGCTCGAAAGCCCGATCAGCGAGGCCCACGGGCGCGCCCGCAAGATCGACCCGCGCTACACCGAGGGCGAGCTGGTGCGCGTGGCGGGCGGGCGAAACCAGGCCGAGGCCGAGCTGATCCAGGGCATGCTGCTGGAGGAGGGGATCCCCAGCATGCTCCGCCGGACGGCGGGGTTCGACGTGCCCGACTTCCTCGCGGCCGGACCGCGCGACGTGCTGGTACCGCAGGCAGGCGCCGAGCCCGCACGCGAGCTGCTGCACCAGACCGAGCTTGCCCCAACCGAGGGCGCGGCGCCGCGGCCGAGCCCGGTCACGCTGCTGGCGGTGATCGCCCTCGGGGGGCTCGGCGCCGCAGTCCTGGCCTGGCTGCTTCAAGGCGGCGCCTGAGGCCCCCGGCTGAACGCGCCGGTAGGCTTGCTCGCCGTATGGATTTCGCACCGTCAGACCGGGTCGCCGCCCTCCGGGACCGCGTCCGGGAGTTCATCGAAGAGCACGTGGACCCGGTCGAGGGCGAGGCGCTCGACGCGCTCGACCGCGAGGTCGCCGCCGGTGTCCCGTACCCCGAGATCCTCGTCGACCTGCGCCGCCGCGCGCGCGACGAGGGGCTCTGGAACCTCTTCCTGCCCGACGATCGCTTCGGCCCCGGCCTGACCAACTGGGAGTACGGGATGCTGTGCGAGGTCATGGGCCGCAGCGGTGTCGCGCCGATGGTCTTCAACTGCGCGGCGCCCGATACCGGCAACTCGGAGATCCTGGCCGAGCACGGGACCGAGGAGCAGACCGACCGCTGGCTCGGGCCGCTGCTCGACGGCGAGATCCGCTCGTGCTTCTCGATGACCGAGCCCAACACCAGCGGCTCCGATCCGACCCGGCTCGTGACGAGGGCCGAGCTCGACGGCGACGAGTGGGTGATCGACGGCCACAAATGGTTCACGTCCGGCTACAACGGCGCCGCGCTGGCGATCGTGATGGTGGTGACCGACCCCGAGGCCCCGCCACACAAGCGCGCGAGCATGATCCTGGTCCCGGTCGGCACGCCCGGCTTCACCGGAGTGCGCCCAGTCCCGGTGATGGGCCACGACGAGGGACCCGGCCACTGGGAGGTCACCTACCAGAGCTGCCGCGTGCCGGCCGCCAACCTGCTCGGCGAGCGCGGTGCCGGCTTTGCGATCGCCCAGGACCGCCTCGGCCCGGGGCGCATCCATCACTGCATGCGCGCCATCGGCTCGGCCGAGCGTGCCTTCGAGCTGATGTGCAGGCGCGCCCACGCGCGCGAGTCGTTCGGGGGACCGCTGGCCGACAAGCAGTTCGTCCAGGACTTCATCGCCAAGTCACGCATGGAGATCGACTCCGCCCGCCTGATGGTCCTGCACGCCGCGTGGAAGATGGACACCGAGGGCAAGCGCGCCGCGCGCCAGGAGATCTCGATGATCAAGGTGATCGCCGCGCAGATGCACCAGCGCGTGCTCGACCGGGCGATGCAGGTTCACGGCGCGCTCGGCATGTCGGACGACACCCCGCTGGCCGCGATGTGGCGCCAGGGGCGCTGGCTTCGCATCGCGGACGGCCCCGACGAGGTGCACAAGATGGTGATCGCAGTGCGCGAGCTCAACCGCTTCAAGCCGCGCGAAGCGGTCGAGGCGTGACGCTCAGCCCAGAGCAAGAGGCTTTCGTCGAGGCCATTCGCGATTTCGCGGCGCGCGAGAGCTTCGACCGCGACGAGGCCCACTCCGACCAGGTCGCCGCCAAGATGGGGGAGCTCGGGTGGTACGGGTTGCAGATCCCGGAGGAGTACGGCGGCTCCGGGGGCTCGTTCCTCGACGCGACGCTGTTCCTCGAGGAGACTGCGTACGGGCGCATCCCCATCGCGGGCTACGGCGTCACCTTGATCGTCGTGGGCGCGCTCAACCGCTTCGGCAGCGACGATCAGAAGCGGGAGCTGTTCGATCGCGTGGTCCGGGGCGGCACGCTCGCCATCGCCATGTCGGAGCCCGAGGCCGGCTCGGATGTGGCCAACCTCAAGACCAAGGCGCGCCCCGAGAACGGCTCCTACGTGCTCGACGGCTCGAAGATGTGGTGCTCGTACGCCCACAAGGCGAGCCACATCCTGATCGTGTGCCGCACGGGCCCGGGTGAGCGCCATGAGGACATGTCGATGATCCTCGTCCCGCGCGACGCGGGCGGCATGACGGTCACGCCGATCCCCACGCTCGGCGGCGAGGAGACCAACGAGATCCACCTCGACGGTGTCCACGTACCGGCGGACGCGCTGATCGGCACCGAGGGCGGGGGCTGGACGCAGCTCATGGCGGGGCTCAACTACGAGCGGACGATCCTGGCCGCCAGCGCGCTCGGCCTCGCCCAGCGGACCTTCGACGACGCTCTGGAGTACGCCAAGGAGCGCCGCCAGTTCGGCCGCCCGATCGGCTCGTTCCAGGCGATCTCGCACCGCTTTGCGGAGCTGGCGACCGAGATCGCCCAGGTACGCCTGCTCGTGCGCTGGGTGGCCTCGCTGACCGACGAGGACCCGAGCCGGATGCTGCCCCGCGAGGCGTCGATGGCGAAGCTGGCCGCCACCGAGCTGGCCAAGCGCTGCGCGCTCGAGGGGCTCCAGATCATGGGCGGTTATGGCTACGCCACCGAGTATCCGATGGAGCGCTACCTGCGCTCGGCCGTCGTGGGGACCATCTACGGCGGCACCTCGGAGATCCAGAAGAACATCATCGCCAAGACACTCGGGCTCTGAGGGACGCGCTTTGGGGCACGAAGGCCTCAAGTCGCGCACTCCGGCGGCCGACTGATGGGTATGGCCGAGCCCGCCCCACGCCGGCCCGGCGGAGACGTCCGCGCGGAGCAGCCTGCTCGCTTCGGTGGAGCGGGTGAAGCGATGCATGCCGTATCGCGCCTGTTGGTAAGTGCGATCGACGCGGGCGGTCCGAGCGCCGTCGCGGACATTCTCGTGACCGAAGCGCGCCGCTTCTTTCGGGTCAGCCGCGCGATCCTCCTGTCGGTTGCCGAGCTCGAGGGACAGCTCGAGGTGGCGGCGATGTCGCCGTCGGGGAATCCCTCCGGGGAGTTCATCCCGCTCACCGAGCTGGCGCCCGTGGCCAGGCTGCTGCGGTCCCGCGAGCCGGCGCTCAGGGTCGGCGGCTCGGAGGCCGGCGAGCTAGCGGGCAGGCTCGGCGCCAAGGACGACAAGGAGACCGTCCTGCTTCTGCCGATGCGCGTGCGTGAGTCGGTGCGTCACGTGCTGGTGCTCGCCGATGCCGAGGACCGTGACTTCCAGGCCTCGGAGCTGGAGGTCGCGCGCGCCTTTGCGGACGCGGCCGAGGCGGGCCTCGCGCAGCTCCAGCTCGCCGCCGAGTACGCGACGCAGACCGCGCGCCAGGCCGCGCTCGCACGCGCCGCGCGCACGCTCAACGAGAGCCTCGACCTAAACCACGTCCTGGTCCGCATGTGCCAGGAGGCCACCAGCATCCTCGGGTCCGACTACGCAAACGTCTTCCTCGGCAACGCCGTGGACGGTCTGCGCATCGAGGCCACCTACGGCCTGCCGAAGGATGTGATCGGCGCGCACATCAACGTCGGCGAGGGCCTGGTGGGCAAGTGCATCGAGCGTGACGAGCCGATGCTGACCAACGACTATCAGGCGTTGCCGCGACAGATAGCGCTGTCGCCATTCTCGAAGGTGCGCAGCTCGCTCGCCGTGCCGATGCACTGGGACGGCGAGGTCCGCGGCGCGGTCGCCGTCGGCTACTTCCAGCCCCATCTCGTCACGCGCGAGCATCTGACCCTCCTTGAGACGTTCGCCGACCTGGCCGCGGCAGCCTGCCGCAACGCCAGCGCACACGCTGGGCTGGTGCTGGCGGCGCGAACCGACGCCCTGACCGGCTGCCTCAACCACGCCGCCCTCCACGACACGCTGCGACGCGAGCTCGAGCGCTGCCGGCGCACCGGGCACACCCTTTCGCTTGCGATGGTGGATCTCGACGACTTCAAGCGCGTGAACGAGAGCCAGGGCCATCTGGCCGGCGACGAGGTTCTCCGCGGCGTCGGCCACGCGATGCGCCAGGCCGTGCGGGCCTACGACCTCGTGGCGCGCTACGGCGGCGACGAGTTCGCGATCGTGGCCATCGACGCCGACGAGCGAGCGGCGATCGAAGTGACCGAGCGCGCGCTCGAGGGCGTGGCCGTGGGCGCGACCGCCGGTATCGCCGAATGGCAGCCGGGCGAGAGCGCCAACGCGCTGATCGCCCGCGCGGACAGCGCGCTTCTCTTCGGCAAGCAGAGGGGCAGGCGCGGCGTGGCCGTGCGCGCGTCGGAGCTGCCCGACGACTTCGTTCCGATCGCAAGCGATCGCGACGCCGGCGTCGCCGCCGATCCCGAGGTTGGCCCGTCGAGCGACCGCAGCCGCGAGCAGACCGAGGGCCTTCAAAAGCGCACGCGCCAGCTCGCGATCGCAAATTCGCTCGCCGCCCGCGTGTCGGCCATGAGCGAGGTCGACGAGATCGTCAACGCCGCTGCCGAGGAGCTGCACCGGGGCTTCGAGTACTTCCTCTGTGCGGTGCTGCGCCTGCGCGACGACGGCTACCTGGAGGGCGTCGCGACCCGCGGCATGGCGTTCGACCGAGCCGACGGTGGAGGCTGGTCGCAGCCGGTCGAGTCCGGTCTGATCGGGCGCTGCGTGCGTGAGCGCCGGCCCGTGATCAGCGGCGACGTCCACAGCGAGGCCGACTACCGCTTGGTGCCGTTCATGGTCGACGTGCGCTCCGAGCTCTGTGTACCGATCTGGGTGGGCGAGGAGATCTGGGGCGCGATCGACATCGAGGAGATCCATCCCAGCGCGTTCGACGAGGACGACGTGCGACTCGTCCAGACCGTGGCCGACCAGGTCGGCCTGGCCCTCCGTTCGGCTCGGCTTCTCGAGCAGCTCGAGCGGGTCAAGTCGGCTACCGCGGATGCCTTCGCCATGGCGGTCGACGCGCGCGGCGGCTGCCATGACTCAGCGGCCACGCTCGAAGAGCGCGCCGTCAGCGTGGGGCTGCGGCTCGGCATGGAGGAGGCCGACCTGCGCGCGCTGAGACTCGGCGCGCGGTTCCACGACCTGGGCAAGATCGCCCTGGCCGACGAGATCCTGACGAAGCCGGGCGAGCTGACCCCCGAGGAGCGCCAGGCGGTGGAGCAGCACCCGATCACCGGGGAGCGCATCCTCTCCGCGGTCGACTTCTTCGAGGACGTCCGCAAGCTCGTCCGCCACGAGCACGAGCGCTGGGACGGCGGTGGCTACCCCGACGGCCTGACCGCCGAAGGCATCCCGCTCGGCTCGCGAGTGATCCTGGCCGCGAGCGCCTACCAGGCGATGCTCGCGGGCCGCCCATACCGCCGCCCGTTGACTCCCGCGCAGGCGCATGAGGAGCTGCTGCGCGGCGCCGGCTGCCAGTTCGACCCGCGCGTGATCGCGGCGCTGGTCGAGGTGCTTGCAGAGGAGGACCGCGGTCAGGAAGCGCTCAGTGAGTCGAGCGAAGAGCGCCAGTCACGCTCGACGCTCGCGAGCTGACGCCCGAAGGCGTCGGCCAGAACCGAGCGCGGGCCGCGGTCCAGCGGGTTGAGGGCCAGCGCGGCCGGCGCGCGCGAGCCCTGCTCGCGCTCCAGCAGGTCGAACAGCGTGCCGCCGAGCAGCATGGCGTCCCGAGCGTCCGGGGGAAACGCCGGCCGCCCTCCCTCCCGCAGCCGGCGCACTATCGCGGCGCGCAGGTGCGGGGTCTGGCCCGAGACCCAGGTCGCAGCGCCCTCGCACAGCCACGCCCAGCGGACGTAGCGGCGGAAGGCCGCGATCGAGAAGGGCGGCGGCAGGTCCGGGTTGTTCGCTCCGACCACGACGTGCGCGTACTCGTGCTCCGGGGAGAGCAGCAGGGCCTCGCGCGAGCCGGCGACGTTGGACGCGCGCCGCTCCAGCGCGGGCGGCGAGAGCACGTGGATCTCGTTCTCGCCAAACCAGCCGGCGTAGTAGCGGCGGCTGGCCGGAGCGGCAGCGCGCCGGGCGAGCGGGAGCCAGGGCTGGGAGAGGCCCAGTGCGGCGGCCCGGGGGTGGAGGACCACCGCAACGTCGGCCGGGATGGTCGGAAAGAGGCCGTCCAGCTCGTCGCGCAGCACCTCGAGTGCGGCCAGCACCGTCGCCGCCTCCTCCTCATGGGAGGAGTCGTGGCGGGCTGAGAAGGAGAGTGAGTGGGACTCGACCCAGGACAGGGGATGAGGTGCCTACGCGAGGACCGGCATCGCGCCGGAGGCGATCGACTCGATCTCCTCCGAGGCGCGCTCGAACTCCTCATCCGAGAGCACGGGCGTGCCCTCGAAGGGAAGATCGCGGTAGAGCTCGATCCAGGAGCGGCAGCCGTTGTACTCCGGCCGTACCTTGACGGTCACCGGGCGCGGGATGCGGTAGGTGCGCAGCACGATCACGTGGAGCGGGTGGCGGCGCTTCCATGCCAGCCGTTTCTCCGCGTAGTCAGTGGTCCAAATGTAGTACGGCGAGAGCGCGTCAATCGCACGCGGATCGGTGATCAGGTAGCTGGCAGACACCTCGGCCCACGAGCGGATTCGAACCCGATCGGGCTGAGGAATGCCGCCATCCTGTACGAGCGCCTTCGGAGGCGGCTCGTTTTCGGGCCATACGCCCTCCTCGAGGGCGCGGCCGAGCTCCGGAACATGGGCGTCGCGGACGCAGTCGTTGCGCTGGTGGTCGAAGGTCGGATAGAGGAAGAAACGGTCGTGCTCGATCTCGAAATGCTTGTTTTCCTCGCGGATTCCGCCCTTGCGCAGCGTCAGGAGCTGCTCGCCCTCGGCGAGCGCGCGCACGGTAATGGCCCATTCTTTGAATGCGACTGGCATAGACGAGGAAAACCTCCAGACAATCGCGCCCGACTGAATTCTCGGGGAGAGGGGCGCGGGCGGCCATTGTTATCGAGAAAGGCCACTCGTTTCAAGGGAAATTTCGTGGCGGATGCAACTAGAGCGCTGTATAGACCGCCGCGAAGTCATCCTCGCCGTGCCCGCTCTCTGCCGCGCGGGCGTAGAGGGTCTCCGCCAGCGTCCCGAGTTGGAGCTCGATGCCGAGCGCCCGCGCCTCGTCGATGCAGTGGCGCACGTCCTTGAGCATGTGCTCGAGCTTGAAGAGCGGAGGCGCGAAATCCTCGGCGAACATCGGCGGGCCCTTGAGGCCGAGCATGGCGCTGGCGCCGGCGCTGCCGGCGGCCACCTCGAGAAAGGCATCGCGGTCGAGCCCCGCCGCCTTGGCCGTCTTCACCGCCTCGGCGAGCACCGCGGCGTTCACCGCGCCCATGGTGTTGGTGAGCAGCTTGGCCATCTGTCCGTGCCCCACGGGGCCGACGTGCACGATGCGCTCGCCCATCGCCTCGAAGAGCGGCAGAGCGCTCTCGAAGTCCTCGCGCTCCGCTCCGGCCATGATCGTGAGCGTGCCCGCCTCGGCCTTGGGCTTCGAGCCCGACATCGGAGCCTCGACATAGCGCAGCGGCGCGAGCCGCTCTGCCACCGCGCGCGACGCGGTCGGGGAGATCGTCGACATGTCGATCACGAGTGCCGAGGCGGCCAGCACGCCCGCGGCCCCGTCGTCGCCGAACAGCACCTCTTCGACCTGCGGGGCGTCCGGGACCACGGTGATGAAGGCGTCGGCGCCCTCCGCTGCCTCGGCGGGCGTGGCGGCCGAGCCGGCCCCGTCGTGCTCGGCGGCAAAACGCTCGGCCTTCTCGGCGGTGCGCGTGTAGACGGTGACCTCGAACCCGGCGTCGACCAGGTTGGCCGCCATCGGGCCGCCCATGATGCCGAGCCCGCAGAAACCGACTCGTTCAGGTCTCGCCATGTCCTCCACCTCCGGGGGTCTCGATTCGCAGCCGGTCACCGGGGTGCAGCGTGCCGGACGCCTTGCCCGGTAGGTCTTCCCCGTTCAGCAGGTTCCTACCAGTCGCGCCGGGCCGGCCGCCGTCAGCCCCCGGTGGCGGATGGCGGCGGCGCTCGGTGATCAGCGAGTAGCGCAGCGCGGCCAGGGCTTCCCCCTCGCGCACCACGCCGTCCCCGCCACGGCGGCGCCCCGCGCCGCCGGAACCGCGCCGCAGCGAGTACTCCACCGCGCGCAGCGGGAACTCGAGCTCGAGTGCCTCGACCGGGGTGTTGAGCGTGTTCGACATCGCCACGTGGACGGCGCTGGGACCGTCGGCGTCCGGGCAAGCGCCCTGGCCGCCGCCGAGCGTCTCGGAGTAGGTGAAGTCGTCGTTGCCGAGCGTGAGGTTGTTCATCGTGCCCTGGCCCAGCGCGTGGCCGAACGCGGCCAGGACGAGGTCGGCCACGCGCGAGGAGGTCTCGACGTTCCCGGCGGCCACCGCGGCCGGCGGCCGGGCGTTCAGGAGCGAGCCCTCCGGGGCGATCACCGACAAGGGCCGGTAGGCGCCCTCGCAGGGCGGGACGTCGGGATCGGTCAGCACGCGCAGAGCGAAGTAGCAGGCGGAGAGGGTGACGGCCAGCGGGCAGTTGAGGTTGCCGTCGTGCTGCTCGGCCGAGCCGGTGAAGTCGAGCTCGATTCGATCGCCTTCGACCGTGGCCTGCAGGCGGAGCGGGAGGTCGGCGTCGGCAGCCTCGAGGACGTCGGTCGCCTTCCGCACACCATCCTCGAGGTCGGCGATCCGCGCGCGTGTACGGCGCTCGGCATAGTCGAGCGTCTCCTCGAGCCCCTCGCGGAACGTGGCGAGGCCGAAGCGGTCGATCAGCGCCTGGACGCGCTCGTCCCCCGCGCGCCCGGCGGCGAGCTGCGCTCGCAGGTCGGCCTCGCGCTGGCGTGGCCCGCGCATGCGAGCGGCGAGCTCGCGCAGGGTTTCGGGGTCGAGCCGGGTGGGAGGGATCACGATGCCCTCCTCCTCGAGCGAGCGCGAATCGGCGGGCATGCTGCCCGGTTCCCGGGCCCCCACGTCCGCGTGGTGGGCGCGGCTGGCCGCGAAGCCGATCGGCTCTTCTTCATGGAAGAGAGGCGTGATGACCGTGATGTCGGGCAGGTGGGTGCCGCCCTGGTAGGGGTCGTTGAGGATCCAGCTGACCCCGGGCTCGTGCCGCTCGTCGAGAACGGCCGCTACCGCCGAAGGCATCGCGCCGAGATGGACGGGGATGTGCTCCGCCTGCATCGCCATCCGCCCGCGCTCGTCGAACAGCGCCGTGGAGGCGTCGCGGCGCTCCTTGATGTTCGCCGAGTGCGCGGAGCGGACCAGCACGGCGCCCATCTCATCGCAGGCCGCGCGCAGCGCGCCGAGCATCACCTGGAGCGTGACCGGGTCGAGCCGGCTCATCGCTCGAGCAGCACCCCGTCGGCGTCGGCCCGCGCATGCCAGCCCGGCGGCACGACGAGTGTCGAGCCGGGCTGCTCGAAGATCGCGGGCCCGTCGACCTCGGCCGTGCCGGGCCCAAGGATCCGCGCGGCAGCGGTCTCGTCGCCGAAGCGGACCTCGCGCGTACCACGCTCCTCCGCCGGCTCGGCGTGCGCCGCGGGAGCCTCGGCACCCGGCAGGGCGGCCGCAACTCGCACGGTCACGAGCTCGAGTTCGGCGCCGGCATCAGCGTGGCCGTAGCGCTCTTCGTGCGCGCGATCGAACGCGGCCCGCAGCTCGCCGGGCTCCGGCGCGAGCGACTCCTCGACGGAGAGCTCGAACGCCTGGCCCGCGTAGCGCAGGTCGTAGGTAGCGCGCAGCTCGATCGTCAAGGGGTCTGACCCCGGTAACCCACGCTTGGCCTGTTCGCCCAGCCGGTCGACCGCCGCGGCTACGGCCTCGCGGGTCAGCTCCTCGCCGGCGAGCAGGACGCTCTCGACCACGTCGCGGCGGCGCTCGGACAGCACCAGGCCGAGGGCCGAGAGCACGCCGGAGGCGACCGGCGCGATCACCCGCCGCATGCCGAGCTCGGTCGCGATCTGGGCCGCATGCAGGGGTCCGGCGCCGCCGAAGGCGACCAGGCCGAGCTCACGAGGGTCGATTCCGCGCTCGACGGTCACCACCCGGACCGCCTGCGCCATCTCGGCCGCCGCCACGCGAGCGATGCCCGCGGCGGTCTCGTGCCCAGACAGGCCGAGCTCGGCGGCCAGCGCAGCGATCGCGCTCTCGGCCGCCGCGCGGTCGAGTCGCACGTCCCCGGCGAGCGGCGAGTCGGAGTCGAGCCTGCCGAGCAGCAGGTCCGCGTCGGTCACGGTCGGCTCCCGGCCACCGCGCCCGTAGCACGCCGGCCCGGGATCGGCGCCCGCCGAGCGCGGCCCGACCCGAAGCGCGCCGCCGCCATCGCGCCACGCGATCGAGCCGCCGCCCGCGCCCACGGTATGGACGTCGACCATCGGCAGCGCGAGCGCGCGTCCGCCGATCTCGCGCCCGAGGCCGACCGCCGCCACGCCTCCGAGCGTGAGCGAGACGTCGCACGACGTACCGCCCATGTCGAGCCCGACCGCGTCGCCGCCGGCCACTCGCGCGGCGCCCACCGCTCCGCCGGCCGGCCCCGAGAGCACGGTCCACGAGCCGTGCCGGGCCGCCGTTGCCGCGCTCGCCGTGCCCCCGCTCGAGAGCATCACCTCCGGCTCGGGTAGGCCCGCCGCGACCGCCCGCTCGGTCAGGCGCGCGAGATAGCCGCGCAGCAACGGCGACAGCGCCGCGTCCACGATCGTCGTGACGCAGCGCTCGTACTCGCGAAAGACCCCGGCCGTCTCGTGGGAGGTCGACACGTGGATCTCGCCGAGAGCCTCGGCCACCAACTCCGCAACACGGCGCTCGTGCTCGGGGTGGCGGAATCCCCACAGCAGGCAGACCGCCACCGCCTCGCAGTCGAGGTCCTCGAGAACCTCCCGCAGGGCCTCCTCGTCGAGCTCGCGCAGCACGCCGGCGGGTCCGGTCCGCTCCTCCACGGCCAGCCGCAGCTCCGCCGGGACGAGCGGCGGAGGGTGTCCCGCGCAGAGCCGGTACAGCTCGGCGCGCGCCTGGCGCCCGAGCTCCTCGAGGTCGGTGAAGCCGGCCGTGGCCAGCAGGGCCGTCCGAGCCACGCGCCCTTCGAGCAGGGCGTTGGTGCCGACGGTCATGCCGTGGACGAAGCGCGACACGTCGCCGGTCGGGGCGCCGAACGACTCGAGCGCCTCGGACACGGCGTTCATGACGCCCTCGGACTGGTCGGAGGGGGTGGTGGGCGACTTGCCGGTGACGAGCCGGTCGCGGCCCAGCACCACCGCATCGGTGAAGGTGCCGCCAACGTCCACCCCGAGGATCATCGGGGTGGACGCTAGATGTAAACGGTCAGGCGACCGCCAGCTCTACCTCCTCGAGGTGGCGGTGCGAGGCGCAATACTTGCTCCCGGGATGCGGCATGCGCCGGCACGCCGTCCCCTTGCGCGTGCTGGCGTGACAGCTGCGCCGGCTGCCGTCGAACGTGACCCCCTCGCGCAGCCGGATGTCCACGTACTCGGTGGCCAGCCCCATCGCCCTCACGCAGGTGCGGTACACCCGGAGCTGTTCGCTGATCGGAAAGAAGTGGCGGACATCGCCGAACAGCGTCTCTGCCGGTTTCGCGAAGTAGTGCCTGTCGAGTGCGAGTCGCTCCATGGAGCGCTCGCACGCGCGCAGGAACCGCTGCCGCGTCGCTGTGATGTCTTCTCCCCTGCCAGGGACGACATCTCGAGCCAGCTCGCGATAGAGCGAGCGACTGAAGTGATACATCGGTCGGGCCTCCCTTACCCTCGCGCAGCCGGTCTGCCTTGCCGCTGCGCTATGTAAGGGCTTCAACGATCGCTTTGTTGAGTTCGCGTTAAAGTCGCTCCATGGCCACGCTTCTGGATCTCACCGCGCAGGGCGATGTCGCAACCATCAGCGACGACGCGTATCTCAACCGCACCCTCCAGCTCATGACCCCGCAGCAGCTCTACGAGCTCTGGGAGCGCCAGCAGTGGCAGTCGCAGACGATCGACCTGACGCGAGACAAGGAGCAGTGGGCGGCGCTGGCGGAGGAGCAGCGGGAGGAGCATCTCTGGGGCCTCTCGTCGTTCTTCGTGGGAGAGGAGCGGGTGACCACGCAGTTCTCCGGGCTCGTCATGGCCTACGAGGACGAGCAGGAGGAGGCGTTTCTCACCACCCAGCAGGTCGACGAGGCGCGGCACATGCAGTTCTTCGACCGCTACTTCCGCGAGGTCATGGGGCTCGACCATGCGCTCATCCGCGACCGCCTGGCCTTCGCGCGCAAGGACGTGACCGACGCCTTCGTCGAGCTTTTCGACGATCACCTCGTCGAGGCCGGCCGGCGGCTAATCGCAGACCCCCATGACATGGAGGCGAAGGTCGACTTCATAGTCGCCTACCACATGGTCATCGAGGGCACGCTGGCGCTGACCGGCCAGCACTTCATGCTCGACTACTACGAGAAGCAGGAGCTGCTGCCGGGGTTCCAGGAGGGCTTCACGAACATCGCCCGCGACGAGCATCGCCACGTGGCCTACGGCACCTGGTTCCTCCAGCAGAAGTGCGCGGACCCGCTGATGCGCGAGCGCGTGCAGTCCACCCTGAACAAGCTCCTACCGCTCGCGGCGGGGGTGCTCGTCCCCAAGGGCTACTCGATCGGCGACGACTACGAGTTCTTCGGCTACAGCTCCGAGGAGCAGGCGGCGTTCGCCTACTCCGCGCTGACGCGGCGCCTCAAGGTCATCGGGGTGGGGATGACGACTACCGCATCGGCTGCATGAGCCAGTCCATGCGCCGCCGGGCGTAGACGAGCGGCTCGCCCGGGTCGAGCCGGCCACCCTCGAGGTCGCCGATCAGGACCGTATGGTCGTAGCGCGAGAAGTTCTCCGCGCGCCGGCAGCGCAGGTAGACCAGCGTTCCCGCCAGCTCGGGCACGTCCTCGTCCCAGCCCCAATCGAGCCCGGCGAACTTGTCCTCGGCCTGCCGGTCGGCGAAGCCGTGGGCCAGCTCGAGCTGGTCGGCACGCAGCATGTGCACACCGAAGCTCCGGCAGGCCGCGAGCGTGTCGTGGCAGCGCGAGCCGTGCCAGATCGAGACGAGCACGGAGGGCGGATGCGCGCTGTAGGAGGTCAGCGCCGTTGCGGCCAGCCCGCAGGGCCGGCCGTCCGGGCGCCGCGCGGTGATCACCGCCACGCCCGAGGCGAAGTGGCTCATGGCCTCGCGAAAGAGCTGTTCGAGGGTTACGTCCATTGCTCGAAGCGCGGCTCGCCGTGGCCGGCGACCAGCGTATGCATGCAGTCGAGCGAGGGATCGGCGGCCGGGTGGTCGCTTCGCTGATGGGCTCCGCGGCTCTCCTCGCGCGCGAGGCACGAGGCCGCGATCAGGCGGGCGAGCGGGAAGGGGTCCGCCAGCAGCTCGCGGAGTCCCGCCGGCTCGCGCTGAAGGCCGGCGTGGCGCCAGAGCCCGGCCCGCGTGGCATCGCTTGGCAGCACGGCCTGATCGTCGCCCGGCTGCCCCCGCAGCGCGCCCGGCTCGGGATCCTCGGCCGCGCGAAGCGCCGCGCGGCGGCCGAAGACAAAGCACTCGGCGAGCGAGTTGGACGCGAGCCGGTTGGCTCCGTGCAGGCCGGTGCAGGCCGACTCGCCAACCGCGTACAGGCCGGGAACCGAGGCGCGGCCGTCCAGGTCGGTCGCCACGCCCCCCATCGTGTAGTGCGCCGCGGGGGCCACGGGCACCAGATCGCGGCGAGCGTCGAGCCCGACCTCCTCCAGGGCGGCGGCGATGTTCGGGAAGCGGGCGATGTCGACGGCTCGCATGTCGAGCATGACCGCCGGCTCACCGGTCTGCACGAGCTGGGCCTGGATGGCGAGGGCAACCTGGTCGCGGGGCGCCAGCTCGTCGACGAAGCGCTCGCCCCGTGAGCTGAGCAGCGTCGCACCCTCGCCGCGGACCGCCTCGGTGATCAGGAATCCGTCGCGCGGCCCGGGCAGGCGCAAGGCGGTCGGGTGAAATTGCATGAACTCCAGATCGGCAAGCCGCGCCCCCGCGGCGTGGGCGAGCGAGAGGCCCGCACCGACCGCGCCGCGCGGGTTGGTCGTTCGCTCCCAGAGGGCGGCCATTCCGCCGGTGGCCAGGACCACCGCCCGCCCGAGCACGCTGAATGGATCGCCGCGCCGCGGCCGGGCGACCAGGCCGATGCAGCGGCCCTCGGCGCAGATCAGCGAGCTCGCCGCGCGCGGCTCGAGCACCGCGATCCGCTCGTGCACCGCGGCGAGCGCCGAGAGCTCGCGTGTGATACGCCGCCCGGTTGCCGAGCCGCCGGCGTGGACGATGCGCCGGCGCGAATGCCCGCCTTCGAGCCCGAGGGCGAGATTGCCGTGGCGGTCGGCGTCGAAGTGCACGCCCAGCCGCCCGAGATCTCGCACGCGGTCGGCCGACTCCTCGCACAGCACCCGCACCGCGCTGGTGCGTGCGGCGTTGCGGCCCGCCGCCAGGGTGTCGGCGGCGTGCAGGTCGGGCGAGTCGTCATCGGCCAGGGCAGCCGCGATCCCGCCCTGGGCCCAGTAGGAGGCCGTCTGCGCCAGTGGCGAGCGGCTGACGAGCGCCACGCGGGCGCCGTGCCCGGCCGCCGTGAGCGCGGCGTAGAGACCGGCCGCGCCGGCGCCGACGACGGCGACGTCGACCCGCAACGGCTCCGGCTGGGGCTTATCGGCCACGCGCCGCGAGTACGGTACCGGCGCCAGTGCCTGTGTTCTTCAGCCACCCATCCTCGCTCGAGCACGAAACCGGCCACGGCCACCCCGAGCGGGTCGCCCGGATGCACGCCATCGATGCCGAGCTTCAGCGCCGCGACTGGCTCGGCTTCGAGCGTCGCGAAGCGCCCGCGGCGACGACGGAACAGCTTGTGGCCGTGCATTCGCCCGAGCACGTCGAGGCCGTTCGTGAGACGAGCGCGCGAGGCGGGTCCTTCGATCTCGACACCCCTACCTCCGCGGGCTCCTGGGAAGCCGCCCTCCACGCCGCCGGCGGCGCCTGCGCGCTGGCCGAGGCCTTGATGGGCGGCGGTGAGCGCGTGGGCTTCTCGGCGCTGCGCCCGCCGGGCCACCACGCCGGGCCCGCCCAGGCGATGGGATTCTGCCTGTTCGCGAACGCGGCCATCGCAGCTCGCCACGCGCGCGACTCGCTCGGCGCCGAGCGGGTGTTCGTCCTCGACTGGGACGTGCACCACGGCAACGGCACGAACGCGATCTTCCATTCATCGCGCGACGTGCTCTTCGCGAGCCTCCACCAGTACCCGTTCTGGCCCGGCACGGGGGCGCTTACCGACTCCGGCTCCGGCGAGGGCGAGGGCTTCTCGATCAACCTGCCGGTGCCGGGAGGCTCGGGCGAGGACGTCTTCTGCGGGCTGGTCGAGCACGTCGTCCTGCCGGCGGCACGCGCCTTCGACCCCGACCTCGTGCTGGTCTCCGCCGGCTACGACGCCCACCGCGACGACCTGCTCGGGGGCTGCTCGCTCGAGTCAGCCTCCTACGCAGAGCTGACCCGCCAGGTGCTCGCGCTCGGCAAGCCGGTCGGCTACGTGCTCGAGGGCGGCTACGACCTGGACGCGCTCGCCGTCTCGACGGCGCTGACGATGGAGGCCCTGGCCGAGGGCGGTGAGCCGGGCTCGCATCCGCGCGGCGAGCTCGTGGACAAGGCGGCCGCGCAGGTCGGCCGCCACTGGGATCTGGGCTAGCCGACCGGGCGGAGCAGCTGGGGATAGGCGCCCGGGTAGCGCCCAGCGAGATCGGCTGCCTGCCGCGTCGCGCCCCGGCGGCTGTCGAAGCGCCCGGCGAACACGATCCACAGTCCGCTGCCGAGGTCGTAGTCGTCGGCGCGCACCATGCCCGCCTCGATGCCCGACCTTGCCGCGCCCCGCGCGACCCGGCGGGCGGCCGGCTTGTCGCTCGTGGTCACGAGGACGACGGTGTGGGCTGTCAGGCCGTTGGGCCATTGCAGGAGGAGGCTCCGGCGCGGCTGCTGGGGTGCTCCCTCGGCTTGGGGGGTGGTTTCGGGGGGAGTGGGCTCCTGGGCCTCGGTTGGGGCGGGGTCGGCCGCGGCGGCGGCCTGCTGCTGTGGTTGCTGGTCCTCGTCCGAGTCGCTCGTGAGCTCGCTTAGGGCGAACCCGAACGCCCCGGCTCCTAGAACAACGACAGCAAGTAAGGCGGCCAGGGCCGGAAGCTGGCTGGCCGGCTTGCGGCCGAGTTCTAGCCGCGCGCCGCAGTTCAGGCAGACGAGCTGGTCGGGCTGCTGCGCCGCCTCGCCGCAGGCCGGGCACAGGGCGCCGCCGTCGCCACGCTCCCGAGTTTTTGTCGCTGTGGCAGCGTCAAGCTCGGGAGCGTGGCCGGCGAGCTCGGCTTCGACGGCGTCGAGGTCCGCTGCTTTTTGCTTCAACAGGTCCGGCGCGCGGCGGCCCTGGCGGTGCAGGTCGAAGACCAGCGCGCCCAGCTCGAGCAGCAGCGCGTCGCGCCTGCGCCGCAGGCGCTCGCGGATCAGCGCGCGCTCAGGCCCGCTCGGCAAGCGCCTCATCCACCACTTGCAGGATCCCGCTCCTCCGGCTCTCCATCGGAAAGCTCGTGAGAATACGCTCGCGCGCGCGGCGGGCCGCGTCCGGCCCGAGCTCCAGCGCCTGCCGGATTCCCCCGGCCACGTCCTCGGGACGCTGGGACTCGATCAGCACTCCGGCCTCGCCCACCACCTCCGGCATCGCGGTTACGTTCATCACGACCGGCACGCAGCCGGCGAGCATTGCCTCGGCCACCGCAAGGCCGAAGCCCTCGTGTCGGGACGCCTGCACGTAGACGGCAGAGCGGCGGTAGAGCGCGAGCAGGTCCTCGTCGGAGAGCCAGCCGGTGAACTCGACGTTGGCGGTCGCCTGCGCCTTGAGCTCCTCGACGGAGTCGTCGAGCCACTTGCCCGCGAGCACAAAGCTCACGTCGGGCAGATCGCGGGCGGCCCGCACGAACGGCAGCTGCCCCTTCTGCACGAGCGTGGTCCGGTCGATCGCTCCGACCGTCAGGGCCGTCCGCTCCTTGGCCGGAGCGTCCTCGCCGAAGGGATCGGGAACGCCGAGGTGGAGGACCTTGACCCAACTGGCGGGGATCGGCGTGTTGCGCTCGATCTCGCTCAGCGTGTAGTTCGAATGGGTGATGAGGCGCCCGGCGCGGCGAAAGATCCAGCGGCTCGCGTGCATCCGCAGGCCGCCGCGCTGGTGGCCGAACCCGATGTCGGGCATGTTGGCGGTGTCGAATCCGCCGATGATCAGCACCGACGGCTTTCGCAGCAGCCAGGCGAGCGTGATCGGGAGGAAGCTGTGCCAGTTGGCAAACCAGGCGAACACGAGATCGGCGCGCATCACGCCGCCCATCACCGCGATCGGGTTGGGCAGGCGGCCCGGCTGGTAGAGGTCCTCCAGCTCGAAGCGCTCGGCCAGGATCTCGCGGTCGATGGCTATGAAGCTGGCCTGGCGCGAGTGGACGTAGAGGATGCGCTTCCGGCTCACCGTCAGGCCCGCGCCTCGACGGGCTCACGCGCCTCTACGAACGCGTGGTGCCACTCGGAGAGCTCGAGCAGGCAGTAGAGGATGTTCTTGTGGTCCGCACGCCCGCTGCGGTGCTCGGCCACCAGCGTGGCCACAGCCTCCGGGCGCACGAGCTCGGCCAGCGGAGAGCTTCGGGCGTAGCGGCGCTCGACCTCTTCGCCCAGCGAAGCTCGCAGCCAGTCGTCGTAAGGGGTGGAGAAGCCGTGCTTCTTTCGGGCCGCGATCCCCGGCGGGAGCAGTCGCTCCATCGCCATGCGGTGCAGGCGCTTGCCGGTGCGCGGCCGGACCCGGGCCTTTGCGGGGATGCGCTCGACGAA
>JBEVKF010000025.1:0-34763 GCA_040509755.1 Thermoleophilaceae bacterium
AGACCTGGGGGTCGCCGTTGATGGTCGACGTTGGCCCTATGCCGTACCCGGTAATGAACACGCTCCTCGATGCGGGCTTCCCGGCCGGGTCGCTCAACTACTGGCTGTCGAGCTTCACGCGCGGTCTCCCCGACGAGATGATCGACGTCGCGATCGAACGGTTCGCCACCGTGCCGTCGGCGATGACGGGGATCCTGCTCGAGCATTTCCACGGCGCCGTGACGCGCGTCGGCGTGACCGAGACCGCGGTCCCGCACCGTGATGAGGGCTGGAATCTCCTTATCCCCTCCGTCTGGACGGACACGGCCGACAGCGAGGCGAACATCGCGTGGAGCCGCGAGACGTTCGCGGCGATGCGACCGCATTTCGGCACCGGTCGCTGGCTCAACTACCTCGGCGACGATCAGGCTGAGGACGCCATCCGCGCAGCGTACGGCCCCAACTACGACCGGCTCCGCGAGGTAAAGCGCCGGTACGACCCGGACAACGTCTTCCGCCTCAACCACAACATCGCGCCGTAGCGCCTCGTCCGCGCCCTACGTCAGGTTGACCGAAGACGTCCCGGACCCCACACCGCTACCGGATCAGGCACTGGTGCGGGTGCGGGCGTTCTCGCTCAACCGTGGCGAGGTCATCCGCCTGCCGGACCTGCGCGAGGGATCGGTCACGGGCTGGGACGCGGCAGGTGTGACCGAACGCCCGGGCGCCGACGGCACCGGACCTCGGCAGGGCACTCGCGTGGTCGGGTTGGCCGACACCGGTGCCTGGGCAGTTCGCGGCGATCCAACCACCAGATTGGCGGCGATCCCCGACGCGGTGTCCGACGCGCAGCCCGCCACTCTGCCGACGGCCGGGATGACGGCGCTGCGGGCGCTCGAGGTTGCCCGCTTGGTGCTCGGCAAGCGCGTGCTGGTCACGGGCGCAAACGGCGGTGTCGGGCGAATGACGATCCAGCTCGCCCGCGAGAGCGGTGCCCATGTCACCGCATTGGTGCGTGACCGGGCGAGAGGCGCGACGATCTACACGGTGAACCTGCCCTTCGAACTCGCCTCCCACGCCAGCGGAGCGAGCGACGTCGCCCGCCTAGTGCACGCTGATGGCCGGCGGGCGGCTAGACGGCCAGATGGAGCTCGAAGCTTCATCGCGCGAGCCTTCCCGAGCGCTGAGCGCTCTGCTGCGGCGCCGTATCGGCGGCAAGGCCGTGCTCCACGTCGACTGATCTGGCAATCCCCGAAACGGATTCGGAAAGTCCGGGGGGTCGCCACGGTGTGAACCACCGTCCCAGCCTTCGAGGATCTGGGTTCGATCACGAACTCATTGCCCAAAGGAGGCAACCGACATGAAACGACCAACGATTCCGGCGGTGCTCGTCACAGCGCTCGCCGCAACCTTCGCCGCAACGGCGACTCCCGCGCACGCGGCGGTGAGCTCGGCGTCGATCGTAGGGGGGGTGGCAACGCTCAACCTCGACGGCGCGGATGACAATGTAACGGTGGCGGCGTCCGGCGGCCTGCTGGTGCACGGCCAGGCGACCGGTGGGCTCAACAGCGGATCGGACTGGGACAGCGCCACGGCCGGCGACCAGACCGTCCCGGCCAACGGCACGTTCGTCGTCGTCGTCAACGGCGGCGACGGCAACGACGCGCTGGCGGTGCTGGCGAAGAATAGCGAGATCGTCACCGCGGCCCTCAACGGCGGCTCCGGCGACGACGTGCTGACCGGCTCCGACACCGGCGACTCGCTTGAGGGCGGTGACGGCAACGACCGGCTTGTCGGCGCGAAGGGCGGCGACGTCATGAGCGGCGGGACGGGCAACGACACGCTCGTCTGGAACAACGGCGATGGCAGCGACTCCATCGACGGCGGTGCCGGCAACGACGCCACGGAGGTCAACGGCAACCCCACCCTCGGCGACGCGTTCACGCTCGAGCCGAACGCGGGACGGATCAAGTTCCAGCGCACGAACCTGGTGCCCTTCACGCTCGACGCCACGACCGAGCGCTTCGAGGTCAACGGGCTCGGCGGCGACGACTCCGTTACGGCGAGCGACGGCGTGGGCGCGCTCACGCTGCTGTCGGTCGACGGCGGCGCCGGTGTGGACACGGTAAACGGCTCCGACGGGCCGGACCTGATCCTAGGCGGCGAGGGCAACGACATCCTGAACGGAGGCGACGGCGACGACCGCATCGTCGGCGACCGTGGCAACGACACGATGAACGGCGGCTCGGGTGACGACACGCTGGTCTGGAACAACGGCGACGCCACCGACGTCATGAATGGCGACGGCGGGCGCGACGACGTAGAGGTCAACGGCGCTCCGGCCGCCGGCGACGTGTTCACGGTCCAGCCCAAAGGTGCGCGGATCAAGTTCGACCGCTCGAACCTCGTGCCGTTCTCCCTCGACATCGGCTCGAGCGAGACGCTGCACGCGAACGGCCTCGGCGGCGACGACTCCATCACGGTCGGCGCGGTCGGCGCTTTCGAGGTGACCGGCTCCGGCGGCTCCGGCAACGACACACTGACCGGCGGCGGCTCGTCTGAGACGTTTCTCGGCGGGTCGGGCAACGACACGATCAACCCCGGCGGCGGCATCGACGTCGTCTCCGGCGACGAGGGCGATGACCAGGTCAACGTCCGCGACAAGACGGCCGACCTGGCCCGCGGCGGCGCCGGCAACGACTCGGTCGTCGCCGACAACGGCCAGCTCGACATCCTCGACGGCTTCGAGGCCATCGACCGGACGCCGAACGAGAAGCCCGGGCCCGTCAACACCGCGACGCAGCCCGTCACGATCGGCGGCGGCAAGGTGAAGGTGAAGAGGGGCGTCGCGTTGATCAAGGTGAGCGCCCCGGCGGGCGCGTCCGGCAACTCCACCGGCACGCTCACGGTGCGCACCGCCAAGGCCGTCAGGCTCGCAGGGCTGAAGGTCACCCTGCAGCTCGGCAGCGCGCGCTACGACATCGCCCCCGGCGTCTCGCAGACGCTGAAGGTGAAGCTGGCGAAGGGCAGCCAGCGGGTGGCCGGCGGCAAGCGCCAGCTCAAGGTTGTGGCGGTCGCCTCGACCGGAGCGTCGGGCCAGATCGCGCAGAGCTCGCGGCGCCTGACGCTCGCGCTGGGCACGGCGACGAAGACAAAGAGATAGGCACCCGCCTCTCTCCAGTTTGAGCTCGCGGGCCCCGGCTCCCAGAGCCGGGGCCCGCATCCCTCGAGGCGCCTAGATCCGGGCGATCCCCCCAACCAAAGGAACGAGCATGACTCGCAGCAGATCCATCACCTTCCTGGCCACCGTGGCGGTGATTCCCCTCACTGCCCTGGCGCTCGCCAGCTGTGGCGGCGGCAGCAACGACGCAACCGCGGCGACGACCCCGCCGAAGACGGCGAACGGGCGGTCGGCGACGGTCGGCCTCGCGAACAGCGGCCTTGGCAAGATCCTCGTCGACTCGCAGGGGCGCACGCTCTACCTGTTCAAGAAAGACGCGGGGACGAAAAGCGCGTGCTTCGGCGCATGCGCCAGCGACTGGCCGCCGCTGCGGACGGACGGCAAGCCGGCAGTCGGCAGCGGCGCGAGTGCGTCGATGGTCGGGACCACCACACGGTCAGACGGCAAGCCACAGGTCACCTACGACAGCCACCCTCTCTACCTCTACGAGGGCGACCAGAAGCCGGGCGACACGAACGGCCAGGGGATAACGGCGTTCGGCGCCGCCTGGTACGCGCTATCCGCGGCGGGCAACCAGGTCTCCGGACAGCCATCAAGCTCAGGCGCCGGATCGAGCTCGAGCGGCGGCAGCGGCTACTAGTCCAGCCGCGCGCCCGTCCGGAGGCACGGGGGTTGGAGGGCCCGCGCTCAGCGCATAGCCCCTCTCAACCCCACAGCACAGGAGAAAGCCATGCGCACGATCCTCGGCACAGAAGTCGTCCCAAGCACCTCGGAGCAACAGACGCTGCTTGTCTATGAGCTGCTGGATGCCGATCACGACACCGCGCCACTGGCCGCGGACGGGTGCGCCCGACGTGCGCTGGGCGGTGCAGCTGGGCTACTCGCGCGATCCCAAGCGCCTGGGCCTGTCGTGCGCTCCGCGTTCGTATACGAAGCCGCTGACATCCGCCCAGGGATGACAATCAACGAGTACCGCTCGGAACGAGGCAGAAACCGCCACAGACGTGCGCTCCACGCCTGGCTGACGCGGCTCCTCTCGCTTGAACGACGACCAGCGGGCATCAGGCGGCTCTGGCAAGGATCGAGGAGATGCGACACCACGCGGACGCCACCCGGCGGGCGCCGAGGGGCACAAGGCCGCGGGCATGACCGGTACGCTGAGCGTCAGATAGCGACCATCATGCAACCACCAGATGAGCGGCGACGGTGAGCGCAGTGCGCTCCTCGCGGATGGGCGGCTCTGCTGCGTTGCTGCTCTGGGCGGCAGCGGCGGCGGCCATCGTCGCGGGCGGCCTCTACGCCTTCGGCACACAGCACACGCCCGACTACACGACGTCGCTCTTTGGCCAGACCGGGCCAGACACCTTCAAGCTCAAGTCGTGGCTCGCCACCGGCGTTCTCGCCTTCGCGGCCATCCAGCTTGGCCTGGCGCTCTGGATGTACGGGCGGCTTCCCGGGATCGGCATCGCCCCCCCGCGCGCCGGTACCGCCCACCGGGCGATCGGCGCCCTTGCCATCCTGTTGACGATTCCGGTCGCCTACCATTGCGCCTTCGCCTACGGGGTGCAGCCCAAGCTCGACACCCGCGTCGCGGTCCACTCCGTTGTGGGCTGCTTCCTCTACGGCGCCTTCGTGGCCAAGATCGTCCTAGTGCAGTCGCCGCGCCGGCGAGTACCTCGTTGGGCGCTGCCGGTGGTCGGCGGGACCCTGGTAGCGACTATTGCAGTGCTCTGGTACACGAGCGCCCTTTGGTACTTCAACGACTTCAAGCTGCCCCTCTGAGCGGGCGACCGCAGTCCCGGGAAACGCGGGTGAGCTTCGGCTAGCGGGACGAGTTGCTCCGGGACGACCCGCCCCGCGAGCGGGATGAAGCGTTCGACTTGGTCGTGGGCTTGGCCATCCCTAACCCTCTCTCTCTCTGTAACTCGCTCGATCGGGGTACCCATCGAAGGCCGCATGAACCCATTTGCGGGGGTTTTCCCAAGACGGTCGTTCGACCAGCCATTTCCGGGTAGCAGCCTCGGGAAACGGATTCGACCGAGGAGAAGGAAGACCGCCATGACCGAAACGCCCCACCGCGATGCCAAGCTCGTCGAGCTCCTCAACGAGGCGTACGCGAAGGAGAAGCAGCTCGAGTCTGCGCTCGACGCGCACATCCGGGTGACGACCCGCGACGACTACGCGAAGCGTCTAAAGGCTCACCTCAAGGAGACCAAGGCGCACGCCACCCAGGTGTCGACGCGAATCAAGCAGCTGGGCGGCAACCCGGAGACGGTCTCACTGCCCGGCCCCGATGGGCTGAGCCGCGCCGCCGAGGGCGTTTCCGAGATGGTCGGTAAGGCGAAGGCCGCGGCGCAGGCGCCGATGCATACGGTGCGCGGGTCGGGTGAGCAGGAGAAGATGCTTCACAACGCTCGCGTCGAGTACCAGCAGGAGGCGCACGAGATCGCGACCTACACCGTGATCGACTCGCTCGCCACCGCAGCCGGCGACAAGCAGACGGCCAAGCTCGCGCGCGACATCCTGCGCCAGGAGGTGCGCATGCAGGAGTTCCTCGCCGGTCTGCTGCCGAAGCTGTCCGTGGACGTGGCTCACGACGAGATCCCTGTCTCAGAGATCAACGGGCCGGCGGCCCGCGTGACGGCTGGCGGCTCAGCGGGCGCGAAAGCCTCCGGGGGCTCGAAGTCGGGCGCCGGCCGAAGGAAGACGTCGAGTCGAACCAGCCGATCGTCGAGCCGAAGCAAGGCCAAGGCCTGACGAGCGCGGCGGGGCGCGCCCCGACCCCGGGATGTCGCGGCGCGCCGGCCACGCCGCTCGGCGGTCCCTGGCACGCACCACCGCTCGGGTGACTCTCATTCCATTCGGACGATGTCGGCCTCGAGCGCCGAGTGGTCGCTCAGGCCCGCGTCGCGCCAGGCGTGGTGGTAGATACAGGCAGCTGGCCGCAACTCGGGCGAGCTGAACAGGTGATCGAGGCGCCAGCCGCCTCCATGCCCCGAGATGCGCTGCCATGTCCAGCTTGGCTCGCGCGATCCGTAGCCGTGGAGGGAGCGATACGCGTCCTGGTAGCCGAGGTCTCGCAGCCCTGGGACGACGCCAAGCTCGGCCTCGTCCCACTCGGGTCCGCGCTCGCCCCGCAGTCGCCCGCGTGAGTCTCTCGCGAAGGAGACAACCTCGCCGCTCTCGAGCTCGCGGCGCGGGGTGTTGAGGTCGCCGCACACCACGCGGGCCATCGTCGGCGCGAGCTGGAGCCCGGCGCGAACAGCCTGGAGCGTGCTTGCCTTCACCCAGCCGTTGGCCGCGTTGGGGACGTGGAGGCAGTGGATCTCCACAGGACCGATGCCGGCGTCGACGAGCGCGGCCACCGCGGTCTCGACCCAAGGAACGGGTAGCGTCGCGGACGGGCCGCGAAGGGCGGCGCTCGATCCCAGCAGCACGCCGGTGCGACGGCGCGACGCCGGCTCGCGGCAGGGGTCGGCGCCGTCCAGCGATGCCCGTACGTGCGGCAGCCCGATCCGCTCCAGCACGGCCCGCCAGAGCGGAAGCGTCGCACCGGTGACCTCCTGAAGCGCAACCACGTCAGGCTCACGCCCCGCCAGCGCGGCGGCCTGCTCGGCCAGCCGGGACGAGCGGCGAGCCACGTTCCACGTGATCACCCTCATCGGCCGGCCGTCAGAAGTCCCCACCCCACCACCACAGCCACGGGAGCGAGCGACGGGTCACCCCCGCTCAGCTCTGGCGCGTCTCGCGGGTCGCGGCTGCGATCGTCTTGACGACGTATAGCACCGAGAGCACAAAGAAGATCGCCCCGAGCAGAGCACGCACCTGCTCCGAGTCCAGCGGTCCGCGCCGTGCCACCGGCTCCGCTATCCCGTCCGCCACCCTCTCGCGCCAGCCCTGCAGGCCCGCCTGTCCCAACCTTGTCGCTGTGGCCATGTTGGTTCCTCCCTTTCTCACCGTCCATGCCTGGGCTCCCAATACCCACCTCTCACCACGCACACCCCGCCGGGCGGGTGGCCGGCGGACACCGGCGCGGGCGTTGTGGTTGCGCCCGTAGGCGCGCACATCCTTTGAGCGTTACGGGGTGGGACGGGATGTCCGGTGTGTCACCTGCTTCTCGGTCAGCTGCGCCATTCGATTGGCGGTCAGGGCGAGGAAACGAAGCTGCTCGCGACGGCCGAACAATCGGAAGCCGATGCGGACCAGGAGATTGCTCCGCGGCGCCGGCCGAGAGAAGGAGGAGACGCGGAAGAGCACGTCGCCCGTCTCAGGGAACTTCCAAACCTCCCAGTTCATCTCGCCCTGCTCGACGTGTCCCTCAAGCGTCCGATAGTTCCAGCCGAAGACGCGTCCGCGGCGCCCGTCAAGCGTGCGCTCCTCGTCGTAGACATCTCCAACGCGGACACCCACAAAGATCCGCAGGCGGTGGAAATGCAGGATGAGCAGCATCGTGCGCCGCTCGAGCGGCTCGCCATGGTCGAACACCCCGCGCACGATCGACGGGTCGGCGAAGTCGTAGTTGCGGGCGATTGCCCGAGCAGTTTCCCAGCTTCCGCCCGGGCTGGGGGCGCCGGGTGGCTCGGGGGGCAAGGCTTGGCGCACCTCGTCCGCGTGCCATCCGTTTTGTGGCGTGTACTCGGTCCGGCGGGAGACGTCGAAGTTGAGCTTTCGGCGGCGGAGCTCCGCGAGCGCCTGGCCGGGGTCGCGCGGCTGCCCCAGCAGCAGCCAATCAAGCACGGGTCGGGACGTCCTCGACCCGGCGGGTTTTGATGCGCAGGCCACCGTCCCGCTGGCCGCCCGACATGCGGATGACGCGTTCGAGAAAGGAGATCCACATGTGGAGCTGGATCTCCTTCGACATGCGCATGCGGTCATAGAGCAGGTTGGAGAGGCGGTCGCCGCTGCGCGCCCAAGACTCGATCTCGAAGCGAATCCGCCCGTCCTCGCCTTCGACGCGGAAGCTGATCTGGCCCGCCTCGAGGTGCCCGGTAAGCGTCATGAAGCGAAACGAATGCGCGGAGACCTCAACGACCCGTACCGGACCGTCCCACGGGCCCGGCATGCGAACGATGTACTCATCGCCGGGCCGCATGGCCCCCTGGTCGCCTGAGACCTTCCTGAACGTTGCGAATTCACTGGGAGCGGCGGAGTCCGGGTCCGCCTGCAGGCGTGCCATCAGCTCTTCCGGTGGCAGCCCCGCCCCGCGGATGTCCGCCCGGTATTGGCGATGGAAGAGCGGGCCCGCGCCATCAGCGACCCGCTGCGCCTCATCGTCCGTGCTGCCGTCCGGTAGCGGCGGCGGCGCATCGTCGGCCCAACCTCCAGGTCCCTCGGCGCGGTAAAGAGGGGTCGTTCGCCACAGATAGCGCCAGGAAGTCAGCGCCAGGCCGAGCGGCCACCGTGCCGCGATCCCCGCCGAGCGGGTCAGTGGCAGCTTGCTGGATCGCGGCATGGGCATCCACTACCCGTGAGCAAATGGGGCATGCATCCCGGCACGCTGGGTAACGAGGCCGAGTGCTGACCAGGGCTTTCGTTCGTGTGGGTCTACGCGGCTGGCACTTCCAGGCAAGCTCGCTCGCGTCGATCTACCTCTGCATCGCGCTCTGGATCCGCGCGAAGACAGTTGACCAGGAGGAGCGCGGGAACGCGGAGCGGCGAGCGCTGTTCGTGGGCCTCTGGCCGCCGATGTTCTGGCTGATAGGCGACGCGGTCCAACTCGAGGAGCGCTCACGCCGGAGACGGCCCGTGGCACGCGTTCCTATTCGACGGCGAAGTCGAAGCAATGCTGGGGTCCTACGAGGCTGGCGCAGGAAAACCGGGTGAGCGCCGGCGGTTCATCCGCGAGCTAGAGCGCATCACCGACCAGGCGGGTCTCACAGTTCACTCAACCCACCACGTCGGCCCGGACCTCGTTCGAACTCTTTGTGCTCGAACCCGCGCGAGCGCTTGACGGGCGGGTAGACGACTACTACGGGTGGCCTGAGGGCAGTGGTCCCGGCCGGCGCGGAGCGGTTCGCGATCCCCGTGTTTGGCCGAATCCGCGCTAGCGGCGGACCGGCGCCGCCGTTCGAATCCCCGTGGCGGTACCTCCTCGCTCAGCCGAACTTCTTGCGCATCGCGCGGCAGCGGTAGAAGGTCTCGCCCCAGGGCGTCCGCTCAGGGCCGCAGTGGAACCCTACGCGCGCGCGTCCCACGAGCTCGCCGGATTGCCGGACCTGGAAGTCGAGGGCGGCCTTGGGTGGGCTCCGGAACGGGTCGCCCACGATGGCGTCCACCACGACTCCGTAGGGCGCGATCTTCCGGAACGGCTGCACGTACGAGAGCAGCGCTCCCCCGTTTAGACGACCCGGCCTGATGGTGCGCCCGGGATACATCAGCGCGGTCGCCCACGCCCCAAGCCGCGGATTGCGGCTGCAGATCAGGTCGTAGTAGCGGCACCGCAGCGGAGTTGTGGCGAACTCCTCCTGCGGGATGTGCTTCTTGTAGTGAACGAGCTCGCTCGGCCTCATCGCCACGGGCATCTTCCGCTCCTTCGCGCGTGCGGACGGGAAGCGGGTGCTGGCGGCAACTCGGAGCGAGATCTCCATGGGCGAGACGTCTCCGCGCTGGGGGTCGCTTACAACGGCGAACGCCACCTGGCTGTCCGTGCCCTTCGCCTTCCTCAGGTAGTACGCCCGGCTGGGTCGGGTCGCTGTGATGGGCAGCGCAGTCGTCCCTGTCGCCGTGCAGAGCGGGTTGGCCGGGTCGTAGGGATCGCCCTGCACCCACGTCGCGGTCACCGCCAAGCTGGCGCTGACGGGCACGATGAGCTTCATTCGCCCTCCGCGTCCGCCGATCACCCGCACGCCCTCCGGGACCGAGAGCGCGACGTGATCCACCCGGTCCGAAAACTGCGCAACCATCGTCAGCTCGTGCGTGGCGACGAGCGGCACCTTCGCTTGTCCTTCCACGAACTCGTAGGTCGGGGTGATGGCGGTGCCGGGCGCACAGTCATCGGCCGAGGCCGATGCGGGTGCGAGCACCCCCGCGGCAACCGCCACGACCAGCACGGCCGCTGCGCGCGACGATCTCGAAGAGCTGTGCTTTGTTCCGGCCACGGTGAGCGCCGACTCCGAAGCGATCATCTCGAAATTCTCGACCCGTGGAAAGCCCTGCCTGGCGGTGCAGGCAGTTTTCTCGTACACGCTCGAGATCGGCGACATGATCGGCCCCTAGCGGGTCAGCGGCCGCAGCGCCGGCGCACCATTGCCGGCGACGATCTCGAAGAGGCGCGCGTCGTTCCGGCCGGGGCGGAACGCGGATTCCGGGACCATGAATTCGAAGTTCTCCCGCCGCGAGCTCTCGAGCGAGAATGTCCACCCGGTCGCGGCGATCGTGCCGTTGAGGGCCAGGGCCACGGCGCGCCCGCCGCCGGGCCGGCCGTCCGGCAGCTCGCCCGTGATCTGGCCGGGCACGAACCGCGAGCCCGGGTCGACGTCGCCGAGGTCCTCGGCCTGG
Organism: Thermoleophilaceae bacterium; assembly: GCA_040509755.1. GTDB lineage: Bacteria > Actinomycetota > Thermoleophilia > Solirubrobacterales > Thermoleophilaceae > JACVRW01. The sequence goes on from JBEVKF010000025.1 coordinate 10,658, forward strand.
TCGACACGGGCGACGGCCGGGGACTCTTCGCGCTCCAGCAGCGGCACCCCGGCCACGCGCTGTCCCACCAGCTCGGCGTGCGGGCCGATCAGGTAGAGCGCGTCGGGGTTGCGGCCGCCGCCGCTGCCGAACCAGGCCGTCTTGCGTCGCACGGCCGCGTCCCGGCGGCGCTCCACCGCCTTCGCGTCGAAGGTGTAGTCGCCACCGACCGTGTTCAGCTCAGTCCCGACCCGGTGGTAGACGGTCACGCGGCTCGACTGCGCGGCGACAGGTTGGAATAGCGAGCGCCCGTCCACATGCTCGGGCACCGGCACGCCCGCCAACTCGAGGATCGTGGGCAGCACGTCGATCGTCTCGACGTGGCGGTCGATCACGCGGCCGCCGCGCCCGGCCGGCAGCTTCACGATGAGAGGCACGGGCGCCAGGTCCTGCACGTTTCGCGGCCGGACCGTCCGGCGCTCAAGCCCCACGCGGAAGCCGATGCCGTGGTCGGCCACCACGACGACGAGGGCGTCGCGGTAGAGACCCGCGCTCCGCAGCCGCCGCATGAGCTCGCCGAGCAGCCGATCCGCCATGCCGAGCTGCAGCAGGTGCCGCTGATACGACACCTTCACGAGCCACGGCACGCCGAACCCGAGCGGGCCGTTCAGACCTGGGATCGGCTCTGGCGCGAAGCGGCGATAGCTCCGGCCCGACGGGTAGTACTGCCACGGCACGTGCGGCAGCAGCACGTGCTTGAACCAGAGCGCCGACCGCGGGGTCGGCCGCACGCCGCGCACGAACCGGCGGAAGCGTCCCGGCTTGCCGCGCGAGAGGTGGCTGGCGGTCGTGCCGGGCGTCGGCACGCACAGGCTCGTCGGGCACAGCCCGGTCGCCTCCTCGGACACGTGCAGCTCGTAGTCGTCCGCCAGCAGCGTGAACAGGTTCGCCGGGTGCGAGTAGACGTCGGACTGGAGCCCCGGCCGCGGATAGCGCCCGTCGAGCATCGCCGGCACCGCCAGCGCGGTGCTGTCGTGCACAGCGGTCGCGCCGCGGAACCACAGGCCGTCCCGGGCCAGCCGCGCGAACGCCGGGTAGCGCGAATCATCGAGCCGCCCGCCGGGTTCCATTAGGGACGTGAGCGGGAGCTCGTCGAACACAACCACCACGATCGTCTTCGGCGGCGCGACCGCGTGCGGCATCGTCCCCCCGTCGGCGCGAGCCAGCGCGGGTCGCGAGCGGGGCGAGCCGCTGAGCGCCAGCCCGAGGCCGAGCAGCACGGCGGCCAGCGCCGTGACTCCGAGGACAACCCGAACGACCTTCCTGCTCAGCACGAAACCCCAGCGTACAAGGGGTTTTCACCCGGCCGCCACCTCCGCAACGCCGCATTCGGTGGCAGAATCGCCGAATGGGTAAGGCGCTCTGGCCCGCGCTCGTCGCGGCAATCCTTCTGGCCGTCCCCTCAACCGCGTCCGCCGCCGTCATCCGTCACGCGAGCCCGGACGGCGTGGACACCGTCAGCACCTGCACCGACGGCGAACAGCCATGCTCGCTGAAGCGGGCGGTCGAGACCGTGGCGACGAACGGTGACGAGGTCGTCCTCGCGCCGGGCGTCTACAGCCCACCATCGACCGTGAACATCAGCAAGCCGATCTTCGTCCACGGCCAGGACGGGCAGCCCGCGCCTCGCGTCGTGCGCAGCGCCGGACAGGTGTTCGGCGTGGCCGGGGGCGGAACGCTCGCCTACGTCCAGGCCGAATCGGTCGGCCCGGTGCTCGACGTGGTGTCGGTCGCCGAACGCGTCACGGTGCTCTCGGCCGCCGGCGCCTCCATGAGCTCGGCGGTGACGGTCCACGGCGGCGGGATCCTGCGCGACAGCTTCGTCCGGGCCGAATCGCCGAACGGGCGCGCCGTGCTCGCGAGCTACGGAATCGTGAACCTGGTCAACGTGACGGCAATCGCCATTGACGCGGGGAGCAGCGCCCTGTACACCGACCCGAGCGTCGGCGGGATCTGCGTGCCCGACTCTCAGATCGAGCTTCACGCGACGAACGTCATCGCGCGCGGCGGCAAGTACGACGTCGATGTCCCCGCCCTCTGCTATCTGGGGGGCCCGGCGCGACACGTGGCGTTCATGACCCATTCGAACTACCGGCGCGCAAAGGTGCACGAGAGCCGGCCCGATTCGCACGTCGAGGAGGGCGGCGGCAACCAGGACGTGGAGCCGCTGTTCGCCTCACCGCCGGCGCTCGACGTCCATCAGCTGGCCGGATCGCCCACCATCGATGCTGGCGTCGCCACCCCCCAGCTCGGGACCGGCGACATCGACGGCCAGGCGCGCACGCAGGGCTCGGCGCCCGACATCGGGGCGGACGAGCACGTGCCGCCCCCGCCGGCCGTCGACACGGACCGGCCGGTGGCCTCGCTCCTCAGGGTCGCTCCCGGGCGCTTCCGGGCCGCTGCCGCCCGGCGCCGCGCCGGCGCTCGCATCTCGTACGCCCTGGACGAGGACGCGACGGTGACATTCACCGCGAAGCGGATCATCCAGCGGGTCGTGCGCGGCCGGAGGCGGACCAGCTACCGGCCGATGCGCGGCTCGTTCGAGGACGCAGGCGAGGCCGGCGGCAACTCGCTCCGCTTCAGCGGGCGCGTGGGCGGCAGGCGGCTGAGACTAGGGCTCTACCGACTGATCGCGCTGCCCGTGGACGCCGCGGGAAACACCGGCAACGCCGCGCTCGCCCGCTTCCGGATCAAGCGCTGAGCGGGCCTCTCAGCGGATGATCCGCCGGGTGACCGGGTCGAGCACCGACAGGAGCGGCGGCAGTGGCAGAGCGCTCACGCGAAGGAGCCGCGCGACCAGCTTGCCGCGCCGCCGCCGCGCGAGTCGGAAGCCGATCTCGGTCAGGAACGTCGCCACGCCCGACATCGGCCGGCCCATGACGGTGATCTCGCGGACCTTCCCGTCCGCATCGAGGCGGATGCGGTCGGCACCGGCCACCGGGCGGCCGCCCATCCGGCCCTCCCAGAAGAACGCGTGCGTGTCGCCGTTCTCGAACTCGTCCACGATGCGCAGCTCCTCGAACGACTCGAGCACGCTGCGGTAGGTGTCGGCGACGATGTCGCGTCCCTGGAACGGCACTTCGGTGACTGCCGAGTACAGGGTCACGTCCGGAGTAAGCGTGTCAATCAGCGCGCCGGCGTCGCGCGCCGCGATCGCCGCGGGAAACGCGTGGGTCATGGCCGGGATGGTTCCCGGAGCGCGGAAAGCCGGACAGTTGTGTGACGCATCTCACGCTTTAGGGTGGCGCGCGTGACAGCCGACCCCGCAGACGAGACCGCCGCCGTCCTGATCCACGCCTGGAAGGCGCTGATGGACGCCCATCCGGACGCGTGGATGGAGATCAGCGATGGCCTCGCGGCATGCGTGACCGGCATCCCGTCGGCCGGGCTCAACGGGATCTGGTCCTCGCGGCGCGACCCGGACGCGGACGAGCTCAGGCGGCTGCTCGGCGAGATGAAGAACCGTGGCGTCCCCCACCTGCTCGAGCTTCGGCCCGGCACGAACGAAGCCGCCCTCGCGGTCGCCGCCGAGAGCGACCTCGTCCCCGCCGACGACATGCCGCTGATGCGGCTCGACGACCCGGGTGAGCTCGAGCGAGCGCGCGCGGCCGCCCCCGCACTCGCCATCCGCGAGCTCGGCCCGGACGAGGCGGCGCTTCACGCGCGAGTGGCCGCGGCCGGGTTCGGCGAGAACCCCGACCACTTCATCCGCCTGCTGCCTCCCGTGGTCATGGAGGTCGAGGGCTTTCGCGCGTACGTGGGCGAGGTTCATGGCGAGGTGGTCACGACGGCGGTGGGCGTGACGGTCGGCGACTGCGTGGGGGTCTTCAATGTCGCCACCCCCGCCGCCCACCGGCGCCACGGCTACGGCGCGGCGATCACCGCCCATGTCGTCGAGGACGGATTCGCGAACGACGCGAGCTGGGCGTGGCTCCAGTCGAGCCCGTCGGGCTACGCCGTGTACGAGGCGCTCGGTTTCCGCACGCTCGAGCGCTGGCTCACCTGGTTGCGCGTCTAGCCGAAGTACTTCGCGGCGAGCTGGTCGACGGTGCCCTTCGTTCGCACGGTGGACTTGCCCAGCAACTCGTCCAGCGCCTTGCGATCGAGCTCAGCGTCCATGTAGCCGCCGCTCGGCAGCCAGAACAGCTCGCGCTTGCCGAACGCGAGCCGGTCCTGTTCCGTCCCGAGCGCGAGCGCCTTCTTCTTCACCGCCGCGGTTGGCTTCGCGTCGAGCAGAACCACCTGCAGCTTGCCCTTCGACCTCTCCACGTCCTTCGCCGGGAACGGCTCGGCGGCCGCGATCTCCTTCAGCTCCTTTTCAGTTCTGAGGAAGATCACCATCTCGTGGCCGAGCTCCTCCTCCAGGTGCTTCCCGAGCGCGCGCGACATGTCCCGCGAGGCCTCGAACACGACGTTGCCGCTCGTCCTGAACGTGGCGACCTCCTCTGCGCCGGCGTCCTCGAAGAGCGCCTTCAGGCGGTCGTTCGTGACGCGCCGGTTCTTGCCCAGGTTGACTGCGCGCAGGAAGGCGGCGTACCTCATGCGGCCACAGGCTGCCAGAGCGGCCCGGCAACGGGACGTTCACCTCGAGTTCACGGCCGGTTCACAGGGTTCGGCACGCCCGATCCGACACTACGAGCATGCAGATCACAGGCCGGCTGCTCTTCGTCGCCACGGTCACCTGCTACCTCCTCGGACGCGTTTTCGCAGGGGACACGCTTTATCTCGAGACCGTCGTCTATGCCGCCACGGCGGCCTTCGGGCTCGACTTCATGATCGCCTCCTGGCGCTCGCTCTGGACCTCGAGTTAGGGAACCCGAACTTTCGCTGTCCGCGTCCGCCGGAGGGTGCTACATTCGGCCTCGTGGAAGCTCGCCGGACCGATCTTCTCAAGGCCTCGCCGCGGATGTTCGACTCGGAGCTGCTGGACCGGCTCTCGCGTGTGCACCCGATGGTCCCGGTGGTCATCTTCGTGCCGGCGATCGTGGCGCTCTTCATCGTCGGGGCGCGCGGCGAGCCCACCACGGTCCAGGTGATCGGCCTCGTCCTGGCCGGCTATGTGTTCTGGACGCTCACCGAGTACTGGATGCACCGGCTGATCTTCCACTTCGAGCCCGAAGACGGGATCGGGGCGCGCTTCCACTGGATCATCCACGGCGTCCATCACGACCACCCGAACGACCCGCTCCGGCTCGTCATGCCGCCGTCGGTGAGCATCCCGCTCGCGCTGGGGTTCTGGGGCCTGTTCGTGCTCGTGCTCGGCACGCCCTGGGCGCACGTGTTCACGGCCGGGTTCCTCGCCGGCTACCTCATGTACGACATGACCCACTACCACGTGCACCACCACCGGCCGCGCACGGGGCTGGGCAAGCTCGTCCGCGAGCTCCACATGCGGCATCACTTCCAGGACGACACGAGGGGCTTCGGCGTGAGCGCCCCGTTCTGGGACTACGTGTTCGGCACGCCGCAGCGCCGCCGCACGACCTAGCGCGCGGAGCTGAAGCGCCGCAGCCGCAGCGCGTTGGCTACCACCGACACGCTCGACAGCGCCATCGCGGCCGCCGCGATCACTGGGTTGAGCAGGCCCGCGGCCGCGAGCGGGATCGCGGCGACGTTGTAGCCGAACGCCCAGCCGAGGTTCTGCTTGATGGTGCGGAGCGTGGCGCGGCTGAGCCGGATGGCATCGCCGGCGGCGCGGAGGTCCCCGCTCACGAGGGTCAGGTCTGACGCCTCGATCGCGACGTCGGTCCCCGTGCCGATCGCGAGGCCGAGTTCGGCCTGGGCGAGCGCGGGTGCGTCGTTGATGCCGTCGCCCACCATCGCGACCGTGCACCCCTCGTCCTGGAGCCGCCTGACGACCGCTGCCTTGTCGGCCGGCATGACCTCGGCGGTCACGTCGTCGATGCCGACCTCGGCGGCCACCGCGCGCGCCGTGGCCTCGTTGTCGCCGGTGAGGAGCACCGGGCGCCGGCCGAGATCCGTCCGTGCCGCGACCGCCGCCGCCGAGGTGGGCTTGACGGTGTCGGCGACCACGAACACCGCGCGCGCCTCGCCGTCCCATGCGGCGGCGACGGCGGTCTGGCCGCGCCGCTCGGCGCCCGCCCGCGCCTCGGCGAGTGCAGGCGGCAGCGCGAGGCCGCGCTCGGCCAGCAGCGCGGGCCGGCCGACGACGATCTCCCGCCCGTCGATCCTGCCCTCGACGCCGAGCCCCTCGATGTTGCGAAAGTCCGTCGCACTTCCACGCTCATCGCCTGCGGCGCGAGTGATGGCCCGCCCCACGGGATGCTCGGACGCGTTCTCCAGCGCCCCGGCCAAGCGCAGCGCCTCCTGCCGCGTGGTGCCGGCGGTCACGGTCACGTCGACGAGGCTCATCCGGCCAGTGGTCACCGTGCCGGTCTTGTCCAGGACGATCATGTCGACCGCGCGGGTCGACTCGAGGATCTCGGGCCCTCTGATCAATAGGCCGAGCTGAGCGCCGCGCCCTGTTCCGACCATCAGCGCGGTGGGCGTGGCCAGGCCGAGCGCGCATGGGCAGGCGATGATCAACACGGCTACGGCCGCGGTGAACGCCTCGGTGCCGCTTCCGCCGAGCGCGAGCCAGGCAACCAGCGTCGCCACCGACAGCCCGATCACGACCGGCACGAATACGCCTGAGACGCGGTCGGCAAGCCGCTGAACCGGCGCCTTTCCCGCCTGCGCCTCGGTCACGAGGCGGGCGATCTGGGCGACGGCGGTGTCGGCGCCGACTCTGGTCGCGCGCACCACCAGCCGGCCGCCGGCGTTCACCGTCGCGCCGGCAATTTCCGCCCCCGGGCTGACCTCGACCGGGACCGGCTCGCCTGTGAGCATGCTCATGTCGACCGCGGAGGAGCCCTCCTCGACCACCCCGTCGGTCGCCACCTTCTCGCCCGGGCGCACGACGAAGCGATCGCCCGGCACGAGGCACTCGACCGGCACGCGCCGCTCGAGCCCGTCGGCGTCGAGCAGGGCCACGTCCTTCGCGCCGAGCTCGAGCAGCGCCCGCATGGCCGCGCCCGCGCTGCGCTTCGCGCGGGCCTCGAACCAGCGTCCGGCGAGGATGAAGGTCGTGATGACCGACGCCGTCTCGAAGTAGGTGTCCGTTCCTGCGAACAGCGCGTAGACGGACCAGGCCCAGGCGGCGAGCACGCCGACCGAGACGAGCGTGTCCATCGTGGCGACGCGGTACTTCGCGTTGTCCCAGGCAGCCACGTGGAAGTGCCAGGCGCCCCACAGGACGACCGGCGTGGCGAGCGCGAAGGCGACCCACTCCCAGCCGGCGAATTGAAGCGGCGGGACCATCGACAGGAGCAGCACGGGGAGCGACAGCGCCGCGCTCGCCGTCAAGCGGCGCCGGAGCGAAGAGGCTGAGTCGACCTCCTGGTCCGCCGCCTCGGCCGGAGCGCCGTCCTCGGGCACGAGCGCGCCGTACCCCACCCCCTCGACGGCGCTCACCAGATCCTCGACCGAGACCGCTGCGGGGTCGTAGTCGACCGTCGCGCGCTCGGTGGCGTAGTTCACCGTCGCCACCACGCCGTCGACATCGTTGAGGCTCCGCTCGACGCGGGTCGCGCAGGACGCGCAGGACATGCCCGCGATCGGAAGCTCGACGTGCTGCATACCCCCCTAGGGTATAGTGCCGAGCATGGCGACCACAACCGAGACGCGCGGCTACACCGCGACGAAGGACCAGCTCCTCACCCGGCTCCGCCGGATCGAGGGACAGGTGGGCGGCATCCAGCGGATGGTCGAGGACGACCGCTACTGCATCGACGTCCTCACCCAGATCGGCGCCGTGCAGGCCGCGCTCGACAAGGTCGCCCTCGGCCTGCTCGACGACCACGCGCACCACTGCGTCGTGGGCGGCCCCACCGCCAAGAAGGCGGAACGGACCGAGGAGCTGATGTCCGCGATCGGGCGCCTGATGCGCCGCGGCTAGCGGACGGAATGCGGCTGAGAGGATTCGAACCTCCACGCCCCTTTCGGAGCACAGGCACCTGAAGCCTGGGCGTCTGCCAGTTCCGCCACAGCCGCTGGCGAGCCGAACTCTAGCGGCGGGACTCGAATCGAATCCGTCGCGCGTAGAGTCCCAACCGCGAAGGAACCGGATACCGAAGGAGAGTCAGATGGCTTACGAGGTCCCGCCCCTCCCCTACGACTACGACGCGCTCGAGCCTCATATCGACGAGGCCACCATGCGGGTCCACCACGACAAGCACCATCAGGCGTACGTGGACAAGGTGAATGCCGCGCTCGAGGGCACCGAGTGGGCCGACAAGCCGATCGAGGATGTCGTCGCGAACCTCTCGCAGATCCCGGACGACAAGCGCACGCCGGTCCGCAACAACGGCGGCGGCCACTACAACCACTCGCTCTTCTGGGACTGGATGTCGCCCGACGGCGGCGGCGAGCCGGACGGCGACCTAGCCTCGGCGATCGACGACGCGTTCGGCTCCTTCAGCGACTTCCAGGGCAAGTTCAAGGACGCCGGCGTGAACCAGTTCGGCTCGGGCTGGGCCTGGCTCGTGCACGACGGCTCCGGTCTCGCGGTGGTCTCGACCGCCAACCAGGACAACCCGCTCACCGACGGCAAGACGCCGCTCCTGGGCGTCGACGTCTGGGAGCACTCCTACTACCTCAAGTACCAGAACAAGCGCCCGGACTACATCGACGCCTGGTGGAACGTCGTGAACTGGCAGAAGGTGGCGGAGGGCTTCAGCTCCGCGAACGGCTAGTCCGCGGGCGGCAGCTCGGCCAGCATTTCGAGCGTCACGTCGCGGGCGCGCTTGGCGGCGCGCTGGACCTCCAGGAGGTCCTCGCGCCGCGGGTCGTCCGCCGCGGTGTCCTCGATCACGAAGTTCGTGTAGTTGAGGATCACGGCCAGCTGGTTGTTGAGATCGTGCACGGCTTTGCGCACGCGCGGGAGCCTATGCTGAACACGTGACCGACTGGACTCAGCACGCTCAGCGCGAGCTCGAGCGCGAGGGCTACCGCCTGAGCGGTCCGCGGTCGGCCGTGGTCGAGACGCTCGCCGACCTCGGCTGCAGCGTTACCGCGAAGGAGATCGCCGACAGTCTCCACGACCGCGGCCAGGACATCGGCGTCGCGAGCATCTACCGGACGCTCGAGCTGCTCGACAAATTGCGCCTCACCCGCCGCGTCGACGCCGCCGAGGGCGTGGCCCGCTACGAGCCGGTCAACCCGAACGGCGAGCATCACCACCACATCGTCTGCGACAGCTGTGGCGAGGTCACCGCGTTTGAGGACTCCGACCTCGAGCGAGCGATCGAGCGCCTCGCCGGGAGGGTCGACTACGCCATCGAGGGCCACGACGTGACGCTCCGGGGCGAGTGCCCCGCCTGCCGCGCTCGCTAGAGGCGGCAGTCCACGCGTCCGCCGGACATGCCGCGCACGAGCGCGGCCGCGTCCGACGACAGCGCGCTCACATAGGTGGCGCCCGAGCTCCCCTTCGGCCCCAGCGAGTCCGCGTACAGCTTGCCTCCGATGCTCGCGCCCGCCTCGCGCGCGATCGCGCGCTCGATGTCCGGGTTCACAGAGCTCTCCGGGAAGACGGCCTGCACGTGCTCGCGGCGAATCTGGTCGACGAGCCTCTGGACGTCGCCGGCCGACGCCTGCGCCTGCGTCGAGAGCGAGGGGATGACGGCGCCCACCACCTTCACGCCGTAGCGGCGCGCGAAGTAGCCGAGCGCGTCGTGCGTGGTCACGATCTTCCGCTCCGCGGGCGGGACGCGTCCCACGCAGGCGGCGATGCGCGCGTCGAGCGTGCGGAGCGTCCGCTCGAGCCGCGCCGCGTTCCGCCGGTACGCGGCCCGCCCGGCCGGGTCGAGCTTGGCGAGACGCGCACGGATCGTCTCCACCGCGAGCTCCGCGTTCCGCGGGTTCTGCCACCAGTGCGGGTCGTCGTCGATGCGATGAACCGAGTCGATCAGCGAGACGACCTCCGCATGGCCGCCGGCGTTGTCGATGACGTCGCCGAGCCAGTCGTCCACCTCGCCGCCCGAGCGGAACACGAGGTCGGCCCTCGCCACCGCCGCCACGTCGCTTGGCCGCGGCTCGTAGTCGTGCGGGTCGCCGCCCGGCCGAAGCATTCCGTCCACCGATATCCGGCTCCCGCCCACCTGGCGGACCAGATCGGCGACCTGGGTGGTGGTGGCCACCACGGTGCGGTCACCCGAAGCACCATCGTTCCCACACGCGGCGGCGACGAACGCGACCAGGACGAGAACTCCGAAAACCAGCTTGCGCACCGAGTCATCGTACTGAGAACGATTCTCAGTTGTGTCCGGGCGGAGCGGACGGCCACCGTGGGAGACTGCCGCGCCTCTGGACCCGCTCGAGCTCATCGCGTTCTGCGCCTGGTGCTTCGCCGTCGCCCTCGCGGGCGGCGTCGTCGGGCTGGTGCTCGGCAACATCCGGCTGCCGGCCACGCTCCTGCTCGCCTCCCATCCCGCGGCCGGGGCGGGCGCGAACATCGGCATCTCCGGCGTCGCGGCGACAGCCGCGGCGATCGTCCACATCCGGGCCGGCCGGATCAACTGGCGCCTGTTCGCCTGGATGGCGCCCCCCTCGATGGTCGGCGCCGTCGCCGGCGGCTACCTGTCCGGCGCGGTGCCCGACGCGGTCCTCCTGGGCGTGATCGGCGCGGTGCTCCTCTACTTCGGCGTCGACCTGGTCCGCGCGCCCGTCCGCCCCGCCCGCCGGAACGAGGCGCGCTCGGACGGACTCGACGTGCGCGCGGCCGTGCTCACCGGCCTCGGCATCGGCGTGCTCGGGGGCGTGGTCGGACTCATCCTCGGTGCGCTCCGCATGCCCGCGCTGATCCGCTACGTGGGCGAGACGGCGGCCCGCGCCGTGGGCACCAACCTCGCGGTCGGCGTGTGCGTCGGCATCGCCGGGGTGATCGGCCACACGCCCGACGGCGTGGACTGGGACCTGCTCGCGATCGGCTCGGCCGCGTCAGTGCCGGGCGCGCTACTCGGCGCGCGGCTGACCGGCCGGCTCAGCGAGCGTCAGTTGCTTCGCGCGATCGGCGCGATGCTCGTGATAGCAGGCGTCGCCACGGTGGTCCAGGCTCTCGTGTGACGTCGCGCGCCAGTCCCCGCACCTGGCGATAGTCGTCCAGCGACCACCCGAGCGGCACGTCGCACTCCAGCGACAACACCGCCTGAGCCTCCAACGCCTGTGAAACAGCCTCCTGCTGAAGCATTCGGTTCCCTCCGCGCCGGTTGTACCCGCCCTCTTCCACCTTCAAGCACGGGAACCTGCTGCGCGGACGACTCCGCAGCATTCAGGGTTCGCCGGAAATGCACGGATGGGGTACAAAGAGATCACCAGAGTCCTCCGCCGAGCCGACCACCTCCGGCTCGCGGTCGCGCTCGACGATCGCCTCGATCCCTGCTGCGCAGCCCCGACACGAAGATCGTCGCGCTCACCACACCGGAGACGCGAACGGCGGATGTCGCCCAGGCGCGTGCCGTGGTGCTCGCGAAGGGCTCGCCGCCCGACGCGCTCCTGCGCGCGATCCGGGACGCCGCTACCAGCGGCGCATAGTCGCGGGCGCCCGCGGGTAAAGATGGCGTGCGGTCCGGGACGGATCCCGGATTGGCTCGGGAGGTGTCGGTGCGCATCACGGGGCGAGCGTGGTTACCATCGCCGCCCCGTGGGCGCAGCCGAGATCGTCGCCATCGCCGCGGCCGGCATGGCGGCCGGCGCGATCAACACCCTCGTCGGCAGCGGCACGCTGATCACGTTCCCGGTCCTCCTCGCGTTCGGCTACTCGCCCGTCACCGCGAACGTCTCGAACAACGTCGGGCTGGTCCCCGGCTCGGTCGCGGGCGCCATCGGCTACCGGCGCGAGCTCGCGGGCCAGCGCACCCGGGCCCTCCGGTTCGGCGCCGCCTCCGCGCTCGGCGCGGTCACCGGGGCAGTCCTCCTGCTGGTGCTGCCGGCCGCGGCGTTCAAGGCGATCGTGCCCGTCTTCATCGCGATCGCGCTGGCGTCGGTGGTGCTCCAGCCGCGGCTCGACCGGCTGGTCGCCGACCACCGTCCGCCGCCGGAGGCTCACGGCACCGGCCTGCCGCGCGTGCTCGTCTATCTCGCCGGCGTGTACGGCGGCTACTTCGGCGCCGCGCAGGGCATCCTGCTGCTCGCGATCCTGGGCCTCGCGCTGCCCGACGACCTCCAGCGGATCAACGCGCTCAAGAACGTGCTCGCCGGCGTCGTGAACGGCGTGGCAGCGATCGTCTTCATCCTCGTCGCCGACATCGCCTGGGGGCCGGCCGCGCTGATCGCGGCCGGCTCCGTGGTCGGCGCCCAGCTGGCGGCGCGCTTCGGCCGGCGCATGTCCGCGCGGGCCCTGCGCGCCGTGATCGTGGCGGTCGGAATCGCCGCGATCGTCCAGCTGGTTACGTAGCTACAGGCCCCTGAAGATCTCCCTCGCCGCGAAGGCGGTGTCCGGGAAGTCGGAGAACACTCCGTCGATCCCGAGCTTGTAGAAGTTCAGGTACTCGTCGACGGGCCCGCCCGGATAGCCGGTCGGGAACGAGTCGTCGCGGAATGTCCAGGTATGCACCAGCAGCCCGCGCGCGTGCGCCCGCTGGATCAGGTCGGTCGGCGGGAAGATCGCGCCGCCGCCTCCGCCCGCGGTCGGGACGATGTACACCTTCCACGGCCCGATCCCGTCGGCGTAGGTCTTGACCTCGTCGAGGCCGGCGTCGGTGGCGAAGAACCCGAACGTCCGGCTCATGAGCGTCGGATCGCCCGACGCTGTCCAGTCGTACGGCCGGTCGAACGGAGGCGCGTAGGTCGGGTTCCCGCTCGCGTCGGTGTCATTCGCGTCCACCAGCTGGATGAGCCTCACCCGCGTCATGTGGTTCAGCTCCTTCAGGTTCGACTGCTCGAACGACTGAATGAACACGGGCGAGTTCTTGCTGTTGAGGCCGTTCTTCTTGAGCGTCTGGACGAGCGGCTCCTCGAGCGACAGCCCCTGGCTGTCGTGGAACGTCGGGTGCTTGGTCTCCGGGTAGATGCCGATCCGGCGTCCGCGCTTCTTCGACTCGCGCTTTACGAGGTTGATGATCTCCTGGAACGTCGGGATCTTGAACTGGCCGTTGAACTGGGTCGGCCGGCCGCCGCGCGTCTGCCGTGCGCCGAGCGTCTTGATCTCGGCGAGCGTGAAGTCCTGCGCCCAGAAGCCCTTCGTCGGAACCCCGTCGAGGGTGCGCGTGGTCTCACGCGAGGCGAACTCCGGGTGGTCGCCTACGTTGGTCGAGTCGCCGGTCGTGGTCGGGTCCGAGTCGCCCAGGATCGGCTCGTGCCGGGCGATCAGCACGTGGTCCTTCGTCATCACGAGATCCGGCTCGACGTAGTCCGCGCCGAGCTTGATCGCGAGCCTGTACGACTGGAGCGTGTGCTCCGGCACGAACCCGCTCGCTCCGCGGTGCCCGATCACGAGCGGCTTGGGCTCGCGAGCGGCCTTGCCCCGCTTGTGGTGCTTCTTCGCGTCCGCGAGCGGTGCCATCACCGCCCCCAAGGCGAGGATCGACAGAAGCATGAGGAGCCACGCGCGAGTTCTCATCGGGGGAACGTAACCGCGCCAAATGCGCCATGCAACCGCCGCGCGTCTCTGCACAGGGTTGCCGCGTTACGGATCCGGCTGCCTGGGAATGCCTTTTCCATGCACCTTGGTGGGGGTTTTCGCAAGCTGTCGCTGTCCGCTGCCCTTTCGGGCCTGATCGCGCTCGTAGCTGCCGCTCCGGCGGGTGCGCAGACGCCGCCGGCCGAGCCGCCGCTGGCGACGTCCGGCAACGTGCACGTGCTTGGCCACATCCCGGGCAGCGCCGCGGGGATGAACTTCAAGGGCAACTACGCCTTCGTGAGCGGCTGGGGCGGCATCACGGTCCTGGACATCTCCACGGCCGACCAGCCCCGCCTGGCGGGCGCGCTGCCGCTCCCCCACTTCGAGAACGAGGACGTCGATCTCTGCGGCAATGTCCTGCTCGTGGTCAACGACCGCGAGGCCAAGGACCTCGGCTCGATCATGTACGTGATCGACATCTCGACGCCGACCCAGCCGACGATCGCGGCCGTGCTGCCGCTCGGCCTCACGGGCAGCGGCCGCGGCTCGGGCCACATCGCCAACTTCGTGAAGCCGGACTGCTCGCAGGCGTGGGTGGACGGCGGCGATCACGTGGAGGTCGTCGACCTGACCAACCCGAAGGCGCCGCACTCGCTCGGCAAGTTCGCGTCCGCCGCGGCTGACAGCGCCGCCTTCAACGTGTCGCACGACACCGAGCTCGACAGCACCGGCACCGTCTGGAACGTGGGCGGCGGCGGCGCGGCCGCGTACAAGCTCACCACCGGCCCGCTGAACCCGCAGCTCCTGGCGACCACGGGCGACGCCGGCCGCAACCCGTCCCCCTACAACGACTTCATCCTCCACAACTCCCAGCGCCGCGGCAAGACGCTGCTGATCACCGAAGAGGACTACATCGACACCGACGAGGTCCCGCCGGGCGGCTGCCGCGGCCAGGGCAAGTTCGAGACCTGGGACACCTCCAACATGAAGAGCGGCGCGATCACGCCGCAGGACACCTGGGAGACCGAGCTGAACGGCATGTTCACCGGCGGCGCGGTCGACTCGAAGGCGCCCGTGACCGTGAACTGCTCGTCGCACTGGTTCGACGCTCAGAACAACGTCGCGGCCGTGGGCTGGTACGAGCAGGGCGTGCGCTTCCTGAGCTACCGCACCCCGACCGATAGCCAGCAGGTCGGCTACTACATCCCGGCCAACGGCTCGACCTGGGCCGCGTACTGGTCGCCGACCGACTCGGCCGGCGAAATCGTCTACACGGCCGACGCCTACCGCGGGGTCGACGTGCTGAAGATCGACGGCGGCGGCACGACCGGCAAGAAGGTCACGGCGCCGGTGCGGAGCGAGTGGTTCGGCGACGGGGCGACGGACAACACCTCGTTCTCGAGCTCGTTCGAGTCGCACCCGATCTTCGGGTTCGTCTGCCCGGTGCTGAAGCCGGACGTCGACACTCCGTCGTAGGCGCGACCGTCAGACGAGGTCGGACCCGCTGAAGGCGACCTCGTCGCGCTGCGGGAGCGCGGGCCGGTGCACCTCGACGTCCGAGCGGCTGTCGCCCATGCGCACCTCGACGATCGCTCCACCCGCCTCGCGCGCCATCTCGCGGGCCGTGCGCTCCGCGGCTCGCACAGCGTGCGGGCTCACGCCGCAGGCGTCGAGGAAGCGGCGCATCAACGGGCCGCGCAGCTCGGCGCGGCTCAGCTCGAGCCGCTCGACGCGTGACCGGACGATCGCCGAGCCGTCCTCGGCGCTGATGACTACGGCGGCCGCGTCGTCGGCGATCCTGCGCGAAGTGGTGGTCACGCCGTCGATCACCTGCTCCGCGGTCGCATCGGGGCCCAGCGTGCGCATGATGCGCTCGAGGCCCGCGGCTCCCACCAGCCGCCCGCTGGCCATGCGCGCCTCGGACAGGCCGTCGGTGTAGAAGCACGCGACCGACCCGCGCGGGAACGGAAGCGTCGTCTGCCGCTGGCCGGTCGCGGCACCCACGCCGAGCGGCGGCGCGCCCGCGGCCAACACCGGCTTGAACTGCGCGCTCGACACCACGATGGGCGGAGGGTGTCCGGCGCTCGCGTACGTGAGCGTGCCGGCGCCCGCGTCGTGCACCGCGATGAGGGCGGTGATGAAGTCGCCCTCGAGCTTCCCGGCGAGCACCGAGCCGGCGATCTGAAGGGACTCGCCCGGCTCCATCCCGGCCTCGACGTAGGCCCGCAGGGTGTAGCGCGCCAGCGCGGTGCGCGCGAGCGCGTCGCGGCCGTGGCCGGAGACGTCGCCGATGACGATCGCCGTCTGGCCCCCGGCGAGCGAGAGCACGTCGTAGAAGTCGCCCCCGGCGCCCGGCCCCTCGGCCGGGCGGTAGGCCACCGACGCGGCAAGCGCGCCCACCATCGCCGGCACCTCGGGCAGAAGCGCGGCCTGGAGCAGTCCCACGCGCCCGAGCAGCTCCCGCTGCTGGCGCGCGAGGCGGCGGTTGCGGAGGAGAGTCAGGCCGGCTGCGCCGGCGAGAAGGATGGCGAGCGCGACCAGGCCGGCCACCAGGATGCGGAGCGGCGTCGGGACCACCTCGACCACGTCGCGCACCACACGGAACGGCTGCGGGAGGCTCTCGCGCGGTGATGGGGTCCGGACCTTCTGCTGCGCTCCTCGCTCGGAGCGGCCCTGCGAGCGCTCGCCGTCGCGCCCGGCGGCGGCGACCGCTCCACCTGCGGCCGCGGCGGTCGCCGCCGCGGCACTCGTGGCAACTCGACGGGCCGGGCGCGCCGCCGCGGCGGCGCGCCGCCGGGCGATGGTGCGACGGCTGGCCGCGACCGCCCTACGCCGCGCGGCAGCGTGAGCGCGCGCGGCGCGTCGGCCGGCGCGAGCGGACGACTTCTTCGCCTGCCCGGGCGACTGGCCACCGCCGGCGGTGTTCGCCTGTCCGGCCGGCTGTGCCTTCGCGGCCTTCTTGGCCTGGCCTGGCGGCAGCCCGCCGGCGGCATTCTTCGCCTGGCCGGGCGGCTGCGCCTTGGGCGCGTTCGTGGTCGAGCCCGGGGACGGCGCCTTCGCGGCCTTCTTGGCCTGGCCCGGCGACGGCGCCTTCGCGGCCTTCTTGGCCTGGCCTGGCGGCAGCCCGCCGGCGGCCTTCTTCGCCTGGCCGGGAGGCACCTGACCGGGCTGCTTCCCGATGGCCGGGCAGGCGAGTAGGACGCAGACGAACGCTGCGCTCAGTAGGGCGGGGACCAGGTGCAACCGCGAGAGGGGCGGGGCAACCGTCACCAACTTCCGTATTGGCAAACGGCGAATAAGGTCGATGGTAGGTGCCACCCGCCCGTGTGTCGACCACCGAGCGACAAATAACCTCCCCCGCAGTGAACGAGGCCGCGCACAGGACGCGCCTCAGCCCGTCGATGCGGGAGGGCGAGCGGGTGAGGCCGCTCGAGCTGTTCTTCGACCTCGTGTTCGTCCTGGCGATCACCCAGTGCACCGCGCTGATCGTGGCGAAGCCGTCGTGGGGCCGGCTCGCCGAGGCCATGCTGGTTCTCGCGCTCCTGTGGTGGGCGTGGACCGGCTATGCCTGGCTCACGAGCGTCGTGGACCCCGAGGAGGGCGCGATCCGGATTGCCCTGATCGCGGCGATGGCGGCGATGCTGCTGGTGGCCCTGGCGGTGCCGGACGCATTCGCGGGCAACGGCCTCGAGTTCGCGCTGGCGTACACCGCGGTGCGGGCCGCTCACATCGCCCTGTTCCTGCTCGCGAGCCGCGACGACCGCGGGCTGCGCAACTCGGTGCTCGGCCTGTCGGTGGGGACGGCGGTCGCCTGCGTGCTCCTCATCGTCGGCGCGCTGCTCGACACGGGTCCGCAGGTCGCCCTGTGGACGCTCGCGCTCGCGCTCGACATGGGCGAGCCGTACTTCGCCAGCGCGGAGAACTGGCGGGTCGTTCCGGAGCACTTCGCGGAGCGCCACGGGCTGATCGTGCTCGTGGCGCTCGGGGAGACGATCGTGGCGCTCGGGGTGGCCTCCGACGTGGGCCTTACCTTCGGGGTCGCCGCGGCGGCCGTCCTCGGGATCGTGTTGGTCTCGGAGCTGTGGTGGATCTACTTCGACGTCGTGGCGATCGCCAATGTGAGACGGCTCGTGGACGCACCCCCGGGACAGGAACGGAACGCCCTGGCACGCGACGTGTACTCGTACCTCCACTTCCCGCTCGTCGCGGGGATAGTGATCGCGGCGTTCGGGTTGCACGAGACGCTCCCCCACGTGAAGGACCCGCTCCATGGCGTGGCCGCGTTCGCGCTGCTCGGCGGGGTGGCGATCTACCTGCTCGGGCACGTGGCCCTGCGGCTGCGCGGCGCGCACACCCTCAACTGGCGCCGGCTGGCACTCGCCGTCGTGATGCTGGCGCTGGTGCCGGCGGCCGAGGAGCTCGCCTCGCTGGCGATCCTCGCCGTCGTCACGGCGCTCCTCGCCGGCCTGATCGCGATCGAGACGCGCGGTTACGGCCCTGGACGGACACGCGTGCGGCACGACTTCTACGAGGGGGCGGAGGCTCCGACGACGTCCTAGCTGAACAGGCTGCTGATGCCGTGCACGGCAGCACGGCCGAGGAAGATCTCGAGCGCCACGCCCACGCAGCCGACCACGACACCGGCGACCACGACCGCGATGTCCTCGAGCAGGACCCCGAGCGAGAGCAGCACGACGCCCAGTGCCGGGAGCGTGTCGAGGCCGGTGAACGGCGCGGCGAGGAACGCGCCGAGTGAGCCGGCGGCGACGAAGAGGCCGAAGATGGCGTTGCTTGCCCGGTGGTCGAACAGGAATCTCGCCCGCGGCTTCGAGAGCCCCTCGAGCCGGCGGATCGCGCGCAGGAGTCCATGGATGAAGCGCTCCCGGCGGGGGCCGGCGAGCTCGATCTTGCACCAGCGCCGCGGCAGCCAGATCTGCTCGCGCCCCCCGATGAGCTGGAGTGCGAGCAGGATCGCGATGATCTCGAAGACGTGGGTGGCTCCGCCGGTCGGCAGGGGCAGAGCCGGCACGCCGAGGAGCAGGACGAAGAGAAGCGCGAAGCTCTTGCGGCCGAAGACGTCGATGAGGCCGCCGAGCGTGGTCTCCCCATCGCGGTTGAGGAAGCGCTCGAGGTCGTCGCTGACGGGCGGAGACTCGAAGCCGCTTGAGCCTGGTCCGCTCACCTGCCCTAGACGCGCAGGCGCCTGCGGAGGCCGTCGAACTCAGCGTCGGTGAGAACGCCGCGCTCGTGCAGCTCCGTCAGTTCGCGGAGCCTCTCGGCAGGGTCCCTGGTGGGCATGGCCGCACGCACGGTCTGCTCGACCCAACGCCCGCCTTGCCGCCCGGCGAACCAGGCGGCGTTGACGTTGTCGGTGCGTCCCGTGATGGCCGCCCTGCGAATGTATTGGCTCAGCAGGACCATTCAGGAAACGGTACCTCCCGGCAGGTTATTGTCCTGCTTGCCCTCAGCCGACGACACGGAGGTTTGGATGAACAGCACGGACATGGAACTCGGTCCGATCGACATCGCGGTGATCGGCTATCCGCCGGACGCACCGATGACGGGCGAAGCGGCGCCTCTGCTCCTCGACCTGGTCGAACGCGGAATCATCCGCGTGCTCGATGTCCTGTTCGTGACGAAGAACGAGGACGGGTCGTTCTCGGGCTTCGATGCGCAGGACCTCACCGACAAGAGCGTCGGCGACTTCACGGTCTTCGAGGGCGCCTCCTCCGGTCTGCTGGGCGATGAGGATGCCGAGAAGGTCGCGGACTCGATCGAGCCGGGTAGCGCGGCCGTGATGATCGTCTACGAGAACCGATGGGCAGCGCCGTTCATCGCCGCGGTCCGCCGCAATGGCGGCGAGGCGATCGCATTCGAACGCATACCGGCGCAGGACCTGCTCGACACCCTCGACGCCCTCGAGGCGGCCGAGGCCGGAACCTCCTGACGGAAAGGACTCAGTTATGCCAGGACTACTTCGAGGGATGGCCCGCACGGCGGTTGTCGCGGGCACCGCGACCGCCGTATCGAACCGAGTGAGCCGCCGCCAGGCGTCGCGCTGGGGCGAACAGGACGCGCAAGCGTACGAGCAGCAGGGGTACGCGGAGCCGGCGTACGAGCAGCCGCCCGCCCCGCCTCAGGCTGACCCGATCGAGCAGCTCAAGCAGCTCGGGGAGCTGCACAGCCAGGGCGTCTTGACCGACGAGGAGTTCGCCGCGCAGAAGGCAAAGCTGCTCGGCTGACCGAGCAGTCCCGCTCCACCTAGTCCATGAGTCCAGAGCGGTAGGCAAGTGCTACCGCCTGGACGCGGTCGCGCAGTCGGAGCTTGCTGAGAATGTGAGTGACGTGTGTCTTGACAGTCGCCTCGCTCAAAAACAAAGCGGCGGCGATCTCAGCGTTGGATCGGCCGTCTGCCATGAGGTGCAGCACCTCCAGCTCGCGCCCGGAGAGATCCGCAAAGTCAGGGGGGATGCCGGTGGTGCGGGGCGGGCGCGCGGCGAAGTGGTCGAGCAGGCGGCGGGTGATCTCGGGGGCGAGCAATGCGTCGCCGGCCATCACCGTGTGGATGCCGGCGACCAGCTGCTGTGGGGGCGCGCTCTTGAGCAGGAAGCCGCTCGCCCCGGCGCGGATCGCCTCGTAGACGTAGTTGTCGAGATCGAACGTGGTGAGTATGAGCACCTTCGGGCTCGGGTCGCGACTGAGCAGCCGGCGCGTCGTCTCGAGCCCATCGAGTTGCGGCATTCGGACATCCATCAGCACCAGGTCCGGCAGCAGTTCGCGCGCTTTTTCAAGGGCCTCACGGCCGTCGACCGCCTCTCCCACGACCTCCAGATCCTGCTGAGCATCAAGGATCATCCGTAGGCCGCCGCGGACCAGCGCCTGGTCATCCGCAATGAGGATCCGCGTCGTCATGCGTGCACGTGTTCGGACTCGACTGGCGGGGCCGCGGTGTAGGGCAGGAAAGCCGCCACGGTGAAGCCCGATCCGCCTGCGCCTGGGCCGGCGCGTAGAACCCCGCCCTGGCGGGCGACCCGTTCGCGCATCCCGGTCAGACCATGCCCGCCGGTCGGCGTCTGCGGCGAGGCAGCTCCCGCGTCGATGATGTCGAGGTAAACACCCTCGGCGGCGAAACGGACAATTACGTTCGTGGGCGCTGCGCCGGCATGCTTCATCGCATTGGTCAGCGCCTCCTGTATGACGCGATAGGCAACTGCGTCGAGCGCAGCCGGCAGCGGCTCGGACTCGCCGATGATCCTGAGTCGCACGGGGAGCCCGGCCTGGCGAACCGTCGCGAGCAGTCGCCCGAGGTCTGCGAGGCTCGGCCGTGGTGCGAGCGGCGGGTGGCCGTCTTCCGACTGGAGGACCCCGAGCAGAGTGCCGAGGTGATCGAGGGCCGCCCGGCCCACGTCCTGGACGGCGCGCATCGAGGCCCGCGCCCGCTCGGGCTCGCTGTACAGCACCTGCTCGGCGGCTCCCGCCTGCAGGACCATGACGCTCACGGCATGCGCAACGGAGTCGTGTAGCTCGCGCGCGACCCGCGCGCGCTCGTCCAGGACCGCGAGCGCGGCGCGGGAGTCGCGCTCGCGTACCAGCCGGTTCGCGAGCACGCGGAGCGCTTCGCCCTGGCGGCGGTAGGCGCCGGTCGCGCGACCGGCAAGCCACGGGATGCCGAAGATCGCAATCACCAGCACCACGTCAGCTGCGTCACCACCGGCGATCCCAAGGCTGATCGCCGCCGGCGCCCCGAGTGGCACTAGTGCCGTGACGATCCCGGCACGCCCACCGCCTTGCGCGGCGGCCGAGTACGTGGTGAGCAGGAGAGCACCGATCAGCGCGGGCGATCCTGGACCGCCGTCGACGAGGAGAGCCTCGCCCACATAGGCAAACACGGCGAGCAGGAGCGCCGCGAAGGGTCGCGGCCGGCGCAACATGACCGCGGTCGCCGCGATCGCCTGGAGCGCCAGCGCTGGAGCGCGTTCGCCCGCGAGAGCAGTGGAGTGGAGCACGTACACGATCCCCAGAGCGAGCAGTGAGAGAGCCACCCCGCCGTCGACGAACGTCGGCCATGACCGTGCGGGCGGCGCTGCCGTCACCTCGAGGCTCACGTGCTCTTCCCCGAGCGGCGGCGGCTCGCCGCCCGAACGCAGGATGCCCAGCACCCCCCGCAGCTCATTCACGGCCTCGCGGCCGGTGTTCTGCACGGCGGCCAGCGCCTCCCTTGCCCGCTCCGGGTGACGCCCGAGCACCTCTTCGGCGCCCGATGCCTGAAGGACCATCTCGCCGACCCTGTGCGCGATCGAGTCGTGCACCTCGCGGGCCATGCGCTGCCGCTCGCGTGTGACGGCGACGCGCTCGCTCACGGCGCGCTCTCTCTCGAGCCGAGTCGTGAGCTCCCGCAGCCGGGCTGCCTGTTGCCGGTACGTCCGTACGCCGCGGCCCGAGAGCCACGGGACGCCGAGCATCAGACCGAGAAACGCGTAGTCCTGCCCATCGCCGGCGATCGCTTCAAGAGCAGCCAGCCACACGGCCGCGCCGACCAGTGCCGGCAACGACCGACGTAGCGAAGCGTGAGCCCCAACTGAGTACGAGGCGACGAGGACGATGAACACGAGCGCGTTCGCATTCTGTCCCCACGGCGCCCCGAGCGCCCGGTCGAGCGTCGGGATGAGTACCGCGGCGCATGCAAACGAAACGATCGGCATCCGCCGACGTAGCGCCAGCGGCAGCGTTGCGAGAGCGGCAAGTGCTGCGCAGTCCGCGCCCAGCCCGCCGAGGAGGACCTCGAGCTCGGAGGCCAGAAAAAGCACCGCAGCCAGGCAGACGTCCTGGACGACGCCGTAATGCCGGCGCTGGGGACTGCCATGCGCAAACCCCATGATGCGACCGTACCGGCGCAAGATGCCGCCGTCATCATCCGATCGAACTGGTCTGCTCAGCCTCAGGTATGAGCGCCGAATCGACGTTCCGGCGGATCGGAATCGGAGCGTCAGGCGATGGCGCGCACGCGCGACACCCGTAGCGTCGCCGACATGTCTACCTCCATCACACCCAAGCGTTGCGCCCTCCTGCTCGCCGGAGTCGCAGCCATCAACGCAGTGGTCTTCAGCCCCCTGGGCGATGAGTGGTTCTTCGCCATCGCGCTACTCGGACCGATCGCCACCGGCATCGTGGTCGCCGTGTGGCGGGGAGACGTCGTCCTGGCCGCGACGACGTGGGCCGCCTCGGGCCTCTTCTGGCTCGTGCTCGACTGGAGCATCCACCAGGAAGACGTCGCCTTTCATGCTGTGCTCGCCGTCGTCATGGCTGCTCTGGTCTTGCTCGGCGCCGGGATTGTTGCTGCCGCTCGCCGGATCGGTTCGTCCGTACGGCCACGCGCCGCGGCGGGCTAGCCCTCCAAGCCGACTGCCTCTCGCAGCTCCGAGCGGTTGGCGTAGAACTCGACGCGCACGATCAGTCCGCGGCGAAATGTCCACAGCGAGCCGGAGATCAGCTCGA
The DNA here is from genome assembly GCA_040509755.1 of Thermoleophilaceae bacterium. Taxonomy (GTDB): domain Bacteria; phylum Actinomycetota; class Thermoleophilia; order Solirubrobacterales; family Thermoleophilaceae; genus JACVRW01. The sequence continues at coordinate 33,807 of JBEVKF010000025.1, forward strand.
CCTCGACCTCCATTCCGTGGCGGAGAGCGCGATCGCGAACGAACACGACGACGCTGTCCCCCAGCTCGATCATCTCGTCGACCTGGACGTGATAGCTGGCCCAGGGCTCGAGCCAGTCGAGCCACATCTCACGGAACCCGTCGATGCCGGCGTAGGTCGTTCCGGCGCCACGCCAGGCCGGCACCGACTCCACGTCAGGATCAAACACACCCGCAACCGCCTCCGCGGTCGACGCGAACCACTCCTCGTCGCGGAACAGCAGGGCGACGTCCGTACCGGGATCAGGCAAGAGCGCTCTCAGAAGGTCAACGTTCGGCTGCGGCACCGGCTGGTTCATAGCGCGTACGCGCTTGCGCTGCGCCCGTAAGTGGGGGCGACGGGATTTGAACCAAGCCGGGGTACGCTGCCGGATTAGCTCGTTCCCCGATCCATGAGGAGGCCTCGCCCATGAGCGCCGATCCACTCACCGCCGACGCGCTCGGGGCTCTTCTAGACGACCTCAGCTCCCGCTTGGGGAACCGAGTAGTTGGGCCGCAAGACCCCCGGTGGGACGAAGCACGACGAGCATGGAACCGGTCCGTCGACCAGCGCCCGGCGGCGGTGGCGATGCCGGAGTCGCCGGAGGACGTCGTGGCCGTAATCGAGGTGGCGCGCGACCACGGCCTTCGCGTCGCGCCGCCGGGGACGGGCCACAGCGCCGCGCCGCGGGCCTCGCTCGAACGAAGCGTGCTTGTCGACATGTCGGGCATGAATGCTGTCGAGATCGACCCTGATCGCCGCCGGGCGCGACTGCGGGCCGGCGCGCAGTGGCAGCACGTCACCGGGTTGGCCGTGGAGCACGGGCTCGCGGGGTTGTCAGGCACCGCGCCCGACGTGTGCGTGACCGGTTATGTGCTCGGCGGGGGCGCGAGCTGGATGGTCCGCCGTTATGGCCTGGCCGCCAACACCATCCGGGCC
>JBEVKF010000026.1:0-6568 GCA_040509755.1 Thermoleophilaceae bacterium
TCTAGATGCCGGCGATCATCAACAGCGCGCCCGACTGCGTCACCCACGTCGAGGGCGCCAAGCCTGCGGACGACATCGCAGACTTCATCCTGCAGGCCAACTACGAGGACTGCGCGGGCTTCATGACGTTCGGTCCGGGCTCGACCTACGGGGATGACGGCACGGGCGCGGAGGGGCTCTACATGATCCTCACCTGGGTCGGGATCGTCGTGTCGATCGCCGTGCTCGTCGCCTGGGTGGTCTACGAGAACCGCCAGTTCATCCAACACATGGCGCGGAAGGGCATGGTCGTACCACCTGACCCGGGGCCGCCGCCGCAACCCGGCGGGCGAGAGCCGAGCATCTAGGAGGCAGATGTGATCGATAGCGGAAGCAGCAAGAAGCAGATTGAGTTCTCACCCCTTCAAACTCACGTCAAGGGCTTCGAGTACGGGATGCTTGCGTTCTGCATCCTCTGTGCCATCGTGGTCCTGGTGATCGTGCTGTTCACGAACATCGGGAACGAGTTCCGTCCAAGCGCCTGAGCCGACCTCCGGGCCGGTGACCCCGGTCGCTCCGCGGCAGGTCGGCCGCTGGGGCAGCTCGCGCATGACCGGCGGCCCCAGGTGGCTGCGCCCGGTCGTCCTGATAATGGTGCTCGTCGTGGCCTTCGTGGCCGCGCAGACCTGCCAGAAGTCCCAGATCCGGCTGAACAAGGATCAGGCAATCGCCAAGGCCCAGGGACAGATCGACTTCACTCCAAAGCGCACCCAGATACGCCTGCTGCGCCAGGGCCTCAACTCCAAGCCGTTCTGGATCGTCTCGCTGTCGAGTCCGGGCACGGTCGAGGGCACGTTCAGCGAGCTGGCGGTGGTGCGGATCGACGCCAACACCGGAAAGGTCGCGAGCGTCAGGCAGCAGGGAAGCGCCGAGCCGCGCTAGCGCGCCTCAGCCGTCCGGAGCAACCCAGACGAGGCAGCCGGCCTCACGGCGCACGCGCCTGGCGGCGCGCCGAAAGCGCAGTCGCCTGACGCGCCGAAGGTCGGGGCCGAACACGAGCAGCCCGGCGTCGCGCTCGCTCACCACCTCGAGCAGGGCCGTGACGGGATGCCTGGTCCTGACCCGAAGCAGCTCGGTCTTGACGCCGAGCCGCGCCGCCCGCGCCGCGGTCTCGCGCACCTCGTCGAGCGCCTCCTCGTGAGGAAACGTCGTGCCCTCGAGACCGACCAGCACCATCGTCGTGATGTAGGCGGGCAACGGGATCAGGTTGACGAGCACGAGCGGCACGCCGGCCTCGATAGCGCTGTCGATCGCCATCCGCTCCGCACTCGGGTCGACCGGTAGGGCCGTGGTGGCGAGCACGACCGGCCGCGCCCTCGTCGGCCTGGTGGCCGAGCCGGTCAAATCGTCGCGACGGTCCCGGAGCTGTGTCACCCGCCTTTCATGGTACGCCGACGTTGACCGTGACCGAGCGCCGTGGTAGAAAGCCCGGGGCTTGCCTGTACCAATTGGTACGACGAGCCAAGGGATTCGGGGCTCACTACCGAGGAGAGGGGAACGTCAATGGCGCACGCCGAGGTCGAGGAACGACAACTCCTCAAGGCGATGACGTGGTGGGACGGCTTCGTCGTCGCCCTCGCCAACCCCGGCTTCCTCATTGCCGCCCTGGGCGGGTCGATCGGAGCACTTGGCACCACCGGCGCGTTCGTGCTGTGGTCGATCTCCATCTGCCTCGGTGCACTTCAGAACAACATCCACGCCGAGCTCGCGGCGATGTTCCCCAGCAAGTCCGGCGGCATCGCGCTCTACGCCCACGAGGCTTGGCGCAAGTACCTCACGATCATCGGTCCGCTGGCCAGTTTCGGATACTGGATCGGCTGGTCGGTCGTGCTCTCCATCAACGGGCTCGTCGCGGGCACGCTGATCCAGGCCGAGTGGTTCTCAGACACCACCTGGACGGAGAACGTGGGGACCTTCGACCTCTCGCTGCCGATCGCCATCGGCATCGGGCTCATCATCCTCGTCTGGGCCTTCAACATCTTCGGGGTCCGTCCCGCCGTCTGGTTCGGCTACGTGACCGGGGCGCTGCTGATCATCCCGGCGTTCGTGCTGATGTTCCTGCCGTACGTGACGGGCGAGTGGTCGAGCTCGAACATGCAGTGGGAGATCGGCGCCAACGGTGGCCTCGCGCTTGCGCTGGTATGGCTGTACTTCATGTGCTGGTCCTCGTACGGAATCGAGGTCGTGGCCACCTTCGCGCCCGAGTATCAGGACACCGAACGCGATACGGCCAGGGGCCTGCGCGCCGCGGCGCTCTTCTCCGCGGTCGTGTACGTGCTGCTGCCGCTCGGCGTCGGAGGAACGCTCGGCACCGCCGTCATCTCAGAGGATGCGACGCTGATCTCCTTCTACACAGTGGCCTTCGACGCGCTCGTCGGCTCAGGACTCGCCAACGTGATGATCTTCTGCGTCGTTGCGGGCCTGATCCTGTCCATGAACACGGCGACGATGGACGGCTCGAGAGCGCTGTACGGGATCTCGAGGGACGGTATGACGATCAGGGAGTTCGGAGTCCTCAACAGGAACAACGTGCCGGGCCGGGCGATGACGCTCGACGCCCTGCTGAACATCTTCCTGATCACGGCGTTCGCCGGCGTGCTGGAGATCCTCGCGGTCAGCAACGTGGGCTACGTCATGGCCACCTGCGCGGCGATCGGCGGCTTTGTCCTGCTTCGCCGCGACCGTCCGGACTGGCCCCGGCCCATCAGGCTCCCCAATTACTGGGTGCCGCTCGCCGTGGTGCTCTTCCTGATCAACCTGACCTTCCTGATCGTCGGGGGCTTCCTCTACTCCGGCGGTTTCCTCGGCATCGAGGGATATGGCTACGGCTGGGACAAGACGCGCACGGGCCTGCTCGTGTTGCTGGCGGCGGTTCTCCTATACGTGTGGCGCCACCTCGTTCAGGACAAGATCCCGATCAGAATGCGCGAGCAAGTCCCTCGTACCCCGGAAGAGGAGCGCGCTCACGCGGAGCTCAAGACGGCTCCCACGGCGACTTCGGTGTAGACGGGCCGGGCCGGTTTACTCCGGCCCCAGCTCCCATTTCGGCAGGCCGGCCACGGCCCGGTAGTAGCGCTTGCGGTGCACCGGCCGCAGGAAGACGAACCAGATCGTCAGCGCCACCGGCAGCAGAAAGAAGACGCCAAAGATGTTCCCGGACAGCGTGAAGAAGATCGCGAGTACGGCCACGAGCAGCCCAAAGCCAATTGGCAGAGCCCGAAAGCGCAGGCTGGTGGAGCGAATCGCCTCGTACTGCTCACGCGGGATCCGGCTCGTGTCCCAGGCGCGACCGCACGTCTCGCATTCCCAGCGCTCGCCGTATGCCAGATCACGCTTCTCGCCGCACTCGCACGTGAGAGTGATGGGCGGTCCCTTGAGGATTGCGCCCGGCTTCTCCCGGTCGCGAAACCTGGGGCCCGAACCCGCCTGCTCCCCTTCGCCTCTTCGGCGCGTCCGTCGTCCCATCCTGCGGCACGAGACTAGCTGCCGGGCAGTCCGGCTCGCTGCCAGATCTCGACCTCGAGGATGATCTCGCCCGCGATGGATAGAGCGGAGCGGCGCCGACTGCGATCGCGCAGCCCTCGGCGTAGCGGTCGCCGCGTGGCGGCTCCATGCCGCTGTTCGCCGGAAGCCGGGCCTGCTTGAACGTGACCTTCCTCCCCGTCACCGCCAGCACGCCACGGACGTGCTCCTGCAGGCCGGGCAGGGTGAAGCAGCGCCGGCCCGATGCCTCGAACAGGTCAACCACGAGCGATTCGCGGCCGTAGAGACGGCGGTCGAGCGAGCGTGGCGGCCCGGCCGCGACCGAAAGCTCGCGCGCCGCCGTGTCCATGAACGGGCTGAGGAGAAGGTCCGGCAGCCCACCTCGCCGGCGCACCCGGCCGCACGGACCGTCGCCGCCCGGACGCAGCACCGCTCGCCATCCCGCCCAGCCCGTTCGGTCGAGCACGGCCTGCACCCGTTCGACCATCTCGTCCGGCGCGACGCAGTCCGCGGCTGCCTCCACCGCCGCGATGTCTCGTACCAACCGCGTGAGCTTGGCCCGCGCGGGGTCATAGCCCAGCGGGAGTGCCGCCACGCCCGCGCGCCTGCAGGCCCCCCGGCCCGCGCCGGGTCAAGCGCCCCCCGCACCGTCGCGGTCGCAAGCCACCAACGGCGGCGCTACTTGGCCGCGCGCGGGCCAGACCAGCCGGCCCGTCTCGACAGGTGAGCGGCCGTCTGCGTCGTAGAGGTTCGCACCGACGCTCAGGTCACCTGCCTCGTAGCACGCACCCGGAGCGATCGCGAGCTGCTCAGGATCGCTCGCGAGCCGCGCCAGCGTTGCCCCGGAGAGCCCTAGTGCCAGTACGGCGAGCGCGAGTCCGCCTAGCCGGCGCTTGCGCCGGCGGCCGGCGCGATGCCGAGCGGCCTGCGGCGCGCCAACTGCCGCGTCGATCGCGTCGCCGAGCCGGTTCACGAACGGGATCTCGCTCATCCTGTGGCCTCCGCATGCATCACCGTGTTAAGTCGTGCGAGCCCGCGGTGGACCCGCGTCCGCGCGGCGCCCTCGCTGCACCCAAGGCGCGCGGCGATTTCGCCGTAGCCCAGCTCGCCGACCACGCGCAGCTGGACGGCCTCGCGTTCTGCGCCGGTCATCTGACCGAGCGCCGCTGTCAGCGTCGCTCGGTGCTCGTCGACATCGGCGAGCGCCTCGATCCGCGCGATCGACTCGTCGTCCAGTGGGGGAACCTCGATGCCAAGCCGACGCACCGCACGCCGCTCGACCTCCTGACTGCGAAACCAGTGGGAGAGCTCCTTCGCCGCAATCCCGTACAGCCATGCCCCGCCCGGCCGCCCGATGTCGCGGAAGCGGCGGCGACGCTCGTAGGCAACCGCGAACGTCTCCGCGAGCAGGTCAGCGGCGACCTCTGCATCGAGCACGCGGCCGTAGAAGTACGCCAGCAGCCGTTCGGCCCACCGGTCATAGAGCTCGCGAAAGGCGCGCGGATGTCCCCCGAAGCGACGATCAGCAAGGCGTCGGGCACCTCTGGCAAGTTCTCGGCGGTCACGAGCATGGTCTCAGCTCGATTACGCCGCGACGGCATCGCCGCGTTACGCCGCGGTTCCTGGGACTGGCTTTGGTGGCGCCGAAGCGCCGGGCGTCCCTAGCTCTCGGGCTCGGCCTCGGCCTCGGGCGCCGGCGGCGCATCCGGCACGTCGGGCAGAACCTCTGGATCGTCCGGCAGGTCGGGCGGGTCCTCCGGCGCGGCCGGGTCCTCCGAGCTGCCCTCCTCGCGAGCATCGCCCTGCGCGCCGACACCGACCGTCTCGCGCGTGCGCTCCTTGGGCTTGACGATCGAGATCGTCACCTCGCGCTCGTCGCCCTCCGGCGCCTTGTCGACCTCCACGGTCGACCCGGGCGGCATGCTCTGAGCGAGCACCTCGTCCGCGAGCGGATCCTCGATGTAGCGCTGGATCGCGCGGCGCAGCGGCCGTGCGCCCATGGCCGGGTCCCAGCCCTTCTCGACCAGCAGGTCGGCGGCCCCCTCGGAGAGGTTGAGCGACAGCTCGCGCTCGGCCAGCGACTCGCGAATCCGCTTGAGCAGCAGCTCGACGATTGAGGTGATCTCCTCCTTCGTGAGCTTGTGGAAGACGATCACCTCGTCGATCCGGTTGATGAACTCGGGCCGGAAGACCTTCTTGAGCTCGCCCATGATCCGGTTCTTCATGTCGTCGTACGACAGCCCTGTCTCGTCGCCGACGGTGAAGCCGATGCCGGTGTTCTTGGCGATCTCCGAGGCCCCGATGTTCGAGGTCATGATCACGATCGAGTTGCGGAAGTCGACCGTGCGGCCCTGGGCGTCCGTGAGCCTGCCGTCCTCCAGGATCTGGAGCAGGATGTTGAACACGTCCGGGTGCGCCTTCTCGATCTCGTCGAGCAGGAGCACGCTGTACGGCTTGCGCCGAACGGCCTCTGTGAGCTGGCCGCCCTCGTCGTAGCCGATGTAGCCGGGCGGGGAGCCGACCAGTCGAGACACGGAGTGCTTCTCCATGTACTCGGACATGTCGATGCGGATCATCGCGTCCTCATCGCCGAACAGGAACTCGGCGAGCGTGCGGCCGAGCTCTGTCTTGCCCACGCCCGAGGGGCCGAGGAAGATGAAGGAGCCCGTGGGGCGCTTGGGGTCCTTGAGGCCCGCGCGCGAGCGGCGGATCGCCTTCGAGACCGCCTCGATGGCGGCGTTCTGACCAATCACGCGCTTGTGGAGCTCCTCCTCCATGCGCATCAGCTTCTGCGTCTCGGCCTCGGTGAGCTTGAACACCGGGATGCCGGTCCACATCGAAACGATGTCGGCGATCTCCTCTTCGCCGATCTCGGGACGCTCGCCGGACTCACCGGAGCGCCACTGCTCCTCGAGCTCGCGCTTCTTGTTGGTGAGCTGGCGCTCCTTGTCGCGCAGGTTCGCGGCCTTCTCGAACTCCTGCGCCTCGATCGCCGCCTCCTTGTCGCGCCGCGTGGTCTCGATCTCCTCCTCGAGGTCGCGGTAGA
>JBEVKF010000027.1:0-63237 GCA_040509755.1 Thermoleophilaceae bacterium
GACTGCGACGCGCTGCACGGCATCGAGCTGTGGAGCTTTGTGACCGATACGGCCGAGGCGGTCGAGAGCATCCCCGGCCTGGTGCGCTTCGTGGCGCTGCCCGCCCGCGCCCTCGAGCATCCGCCCGAGCGCAACACGCGCGCCTGGGACGAGCTCTGCAAGGGGCGCCGGGTCGTCGCCCTCGGCGGCCTCGACGCGCACCAGTTCGGCAAGCGCATCGGCAATCGCGTGCCGCTTCGGATCATGGGCTACCGGCGCTCGTTTCGCTTCATCCGCACGCACGTCCTGTGCGACGAGGCGCCGAGCGGCGACCTCGGCCACGACCGTGACCAGGTTTACGGGGCCCTGAGGGCCGGGTGCTGCTACATCGCGGTCGACGCGATCGCGCCGGCTCGGGGCTTTCGCTTCGAGGCGGGCGACCTGCCGATGGGCGCGGAGGCGCCCGCCTCGCGCCGGACGCTGCGGGCGCGCACACCTGGGCCCGCGCGCCTGCGGCTGCTGCGCGACGGCCGCGAGATCGCAACCGCCGCGGGCACCGCACTCGAGCTGGAGGTCGAGGCACCGGGCGTCTACCGGATCGAGGCGCTCAGGCACACCAAGGGGCGCGAGCGCACGTGGATCCTGTCCAACCCGATCTACCTGCGCTGAGCGCCTCCCACAGAGGATCCGGACGAATGGGGTGTTGACCCCATACCGCAGCGCGCCGAAACATTGTGTAATTCGTCACATGTCACGCTTTCTCTGTTACGCATGCTCAGAGGTGGTGGAGGCTGTGCCGGCCCGCTTTGCGTTTTGCTCCGGGTGCGGCGCCCCCCTGACCACCGAGGACATCGTCCTCGTCCAACCGGCCGGCCCGCTCCCCGGTAAGACCGGCACGGAGCCGACCGCGACGCCGACCGGCGCGTAGCACTCGACGTCAGGCATCGCGTGGCGCCAGCGTGGCGCCGCGAGCCGCGCCGGCGCTGGCGGCCACCACCAGCATGATCGCGACCACCTCGCGGGTGGCGAGGTCTTCGCCGAGCACGACGAAGCCGACAAGGGCGGCAACCGCCGGCTCCAGGCTCATCAGCACGCCGAAGACGCCGGTCGGCAGGTGGCGCAGCGCCTCCAGCTCGAGCGCTTGCGGGATCGCGGAGGAGAGAATGCCCACCGCGGCTCCCACTAACAGCACCGAGGGGACGAGCAGCTCCGAGCCTCCGTCGGCGATCCCGATCGGGGCGAGCGGGATCACAGCGAGGAGCATCGCCAGCGAGAGGCCGCTACCGCCCGGGAAGGCCTGGCCCACTCGCGCGGTCAGCAGGATGTACGCGCCCCAGAAGGCGCCGGCGGTGAGGGCCAACGCCACGCCCACCCTGTCCAGGTCGGCGGTCCCGAAGTCCGACAGGAGCAGGATGCCCACCGCCGCGAGCCCCACCCAGGCGAGGTCGAGGGGCTTGCGCGAGCCGAGCACCGCTACGCCGAGCGGACCGACGAACTCGAAGGTCACGACGATTCCGAGCGGCAGCCTCTCCAAGGCCGCGTAGAAGGCGAGGTTCATGCCCGCGAGGACGCACGCGAACGGCAGGATGAGACCCAGCTCGCGGCGGCTGCGGCCGGCGATGCTGGGGCGCCAGACCAGGGACAGCACGAGAGCCGCGGCCGCCACGCGCACCAACACTGTCCCGCCCGGGCCGATCTCGTCGAAGAGCGACTTCGAGAGCGCCGCGCCGACCTGCACGGAGGCGATTGCGAACACGACGAGGGCCACCGGGGGCACGCAGGGATAATCCCCGCATGACCGCCACCGCTGCCGCAACGCCGCTCGAGACGCGGGGCCGCGAGCGTTCCTACGAGGAGCTCGAGACGATCTTCGCGGGGGTGGTTCCCCCCTTCGCGCTGGTTGACCTCGACGCGATGTGGGCAAACGGCCGCGAACTGCTCGACCGGGCGCAGGGCACGTCGGTCCGGGTGGCGAGCAAGTCCGTGCGCTGCCGCTCGCTGCTGGCGGCGATCCTCGAGCGCCACCGGGGGCCGACGGGCCTGCGGGGGCTGATGACCTTCACCCTTTCCGAGTCGCTCTGGCTGAACCGCCACGGCTTCGACGACCTCCTGCTGGCCTATCCGACGACCGACCGCGCCGCGCTCGCCGAGCTGGCCGCGCTCGAGACCGAGCGCGCGCCGATCGTGATGGTCGACTCGGCCGAGCACCTCGACTACATCGAAGCGGCCACCGGGCCCGGCGACCGCCCGATCCGGGTCTGCATCGACCTGGACGTCGCCTGGTGGCCGCTGGGCGGGCGACTGAAGGTGGGTGCCAAGCGCTCGCCGATCCGCACTCCCGAGCAGGCGCAGGCGCTCGCGCGCCAGATCGCCGCACGGCCGCGCTTCGAGCTGGCCGCGCTCATGGGCTACGAGGCCCACATCGCGGGCGTGGGCGACCGCCCGCTCGGCAAGCGCCTGCAGGGACCGCTGATCCGCCTCATGAAGCGCCTGTCGGCAGCTGAGATAGCCGAGCGCCGAGCCGCGGTCGTCGCGGCGGTGCGCGAGGTTGCTCCGGTTGCGATCGTGAACGGCGGCGGCACGGGCAGCGTCCACCTGACCCGCAGGGAGGCGGCGGTCACCGAGGTCACCGCAGGGTCGGGCTTCTTCGCGCCCACCCTGTTCGACCGCTACTCGGACTTCACGCTCACGCCCGCAGCCATGTTCGCCATGCCGGTAGTGCGCCGGCCGAGCGGCGGCACCGCAACCCTGCTGGGCGGCGGCTACCACGCCTCGGGCGCGGCCGGGCCGGACCGTCTGCCCGCTCCCTACCTGCCGCGTGGCCTCCGCCTCGATCCCCAGGAAGGGGCAGGCGAGGTGCAGACTCCGGTTATGGGAGCCGCGGCCGCTAGCCTGCGTATCGGCGATCGGGTGTATCTGCGCCACGCCAAGGCAGGCGAGCTGTGCGAGCGTTTCAACAGCCTTCACCTCGTCAGCGGCGAGGAGATAGTCGACGTGGTAGCCACCTACCGCGGCGAGGGCCGCTGCGAGCTTTAGGCGCGAGCCTCCTTGCGCTGCTTGTCCTCGGCGCCCCCGCCGCGCTGGCCAAGCCAAACGTGGTCGTGCTGATGACCGACGACCAGACGCAGGCCTCGCTGAGCTACATGCAGCACACCCACCAGCTGCTCACGCGCGAGGGCACCGTCTTCGAGGAGGCGATCGCCTCGTTTCCGCTGTGCTGTCCCTCCCGAGCCACCCATCTGACCGGCCAGTACGCCCACAACCACGGCGTGCTCCACAACAGCGGCCCCTTCGGCGGCTACAAGCGGCTCGCGCACGCCAACACGCTGCCGGTTTGGCTGCAGCGGGCCGGCTACCGGACGATGCACGTGGGGCGCTATCTCAACGGCTACGAGTACGCCGACGGGATCCCGCCCGGATGGGACGACTGGCACGCGTCGCCGCACTCCGCGGCATTCAACTACGCGCGCTGGCGGGTCAACGAGAACGGGTCGCTCGTCTCGCACCCCGACGCGGCCCATCCTGGCGAGTACCTGACCGACTTCCACGCCCGGCGGGCGAGCGAGCTGATCGAGCAGGCCGCCCCTGGCGACAAGCCCTTCTTCCTCCAGGTCTGGTTCGTCGCGCCCCACCGCGGCGGCCCGCGCGATGCCGACGATCCGACCACGCTCGGCACCCCCTCCCCCGCGGCGCGCCACCGCGACCTGTTTGCGGGCACCTCGATGCCGCGCTCGCCGAGCTTCGACGAGGCGAACATGCTGGACAAGCCCCAGGTGGTCGGCGACCGGCCGCGGCTCACGCCCGAGCGGGCCGCCGGGATCGAGGAGAACTGGCGCCAGGAGCTCGAGGCGCTCCAGGCCGTCGACGAGGCGGTGGCGCGGGTGGTCGGCACTCTCGAGCGAACCGGCGAGCTGGATAACACGCTGATCGTCTTCACCTCCGACAACGGGTACATGCACGGCGAGCACCGCGCTCAGGGCGAGAAGGTGCTGCTCTACGAGGAGTCGATCCGGGTGCCGCTGGTGATGCGCGGACCCGGCATCCCGCGAAACTGGGCCGACCCTCGGCCGGTGGCGAACATCGACATCGTGCCCACGATCGTCGATGCCGCCGGCGCGATCGCGGAACGTACGCTCGACGGGCGTTCCCTGCTCGACCTCGAAGACGACCGAGGGGTCTGGCTGGGACGCGATCTCTTGATCGAAAACGGCAACGGGGCGAACAACGTTCCGGCCTACCGCGCCCTGCGCACCAACGGCTTCCTCTATGCCGAGCACCGCACGACCGGCGAGTACGAGCTCTATGACTTCAAGCGCGACCCCTACCAGCTGCGCAGCGTGGACGGCCAGGCCCGCTACGCGGCGATCGAACGCGACATGGCCCAGCGCCTGCGCCTATTGAAGAACTGTGCGGGGCGCGGCTGCCAGAAGCGACCGGCGCTCAAGCTCGCGCTGCGCTCACAGGGCCGGCCCGTCCTCGAGGGAGGCTGCGCGCGCGGTGACCTGAGGGCGCGGATCGGTGGGCGCGACCGCGGCCGGGTCGTGGGTGCGGTCTTCCAGGTCGCCCGCCGTCGGGTGGCGAGCGTCGCGGCCGAGGGCCCGATCTCGCAGCGGATCCGTAAGCCGAGCGTGCCGGAGGGCAGGCGCTACCTGGTGCGCGTGCGCGCCGAGCTGCGTGACGGCCGCCTCTTCACGCTCGATCGCAGGCTGAAGGCCTGCCGGTGAGGCCGGGCGCGACCCTCGCGGCGCTCGCGCTGCTGCTCGGAGTCACGGTCGCCGCCTCGGGGTGCGGCGCCTCGAGCGATCCCGGTCAGGCCGGCTCTCGGCCCAACATCGTCGTGATCATGACCGACGACCAGACGGCCGAGTCGATGCGAGTCATGTCGGGCGTGCGCTCGGTACTCGGCCGGCGCGGGACCACCTTCGAGCGCGCGGTCGTCTCCACCGCGCTCTGCTGTCCCTCGCGAGCCACGTTCTTCACCGGGCAGTACATGCACAACCACGGTGTGCTGGGCAATCGCCCGCCCGAGGGCGGCTACGCCCGCCTCGACACCACCGAGTGGCTGCCGGTCTGGCTCCAGCGCGCCGGCTATCACACCCTGCACATCGGCAAGTTCCTCAACCGCTACGGACAGGACAGGCCTCCGGAGGAGGTGCCGCCGGGCTGGAGTGAGTGGTACGCGTCGGTCGACCCCTCGACCTACCAGTTCTACGGCTACCAGCTCAACGAGAACGGCGTGGTCACGAGCTACCCGCGCTACTCGACCGACGAGTTCACGCAGCGTACGGTGGACGCCGTGACGCGCCTGGCCACCTCGTCCGACCCGTTTTTTATCTCGCTCGCCTTCGTCGCCCCGCACACCGGTCGCCCGCGCGATCCCGACGACCCGGTGGGTCTGCCGACCCCGAGTCCGGCCGCGCGTCACCGCGACGCCTTCGCGGGCGAGCCGCTGCCGCGCTCGCCGGCCTTCAACGAGGCCGACGTGTCCGACAAGCCGAACTTCATCCGCCGGCGGCCGCGGCTCACGCCGGCGCGCGTGGCCGCCGTCGAGGAGAACTACAGCCAGGAGCTCGAGTCGCTGCTGGCCGTCGACGAGGGCGTCGTGAACATCGTCGAGGCACTGCGCGCATCGAGGGAGCTGGACAACACCCTGATCGTGTTCACATCCGACAACGGCTACTTCCACGGCGAGCACCGCGTCTCCCGCGGCAAGGTCATGGTCTACGAGCCCTCGATCCGGGTGCCGCTCATCCTGCGCGGGCCGGGCGTCCCGGCGGGCGCGCGCCGCCGCCAGCTGGTGACCAACGCCGATCTCGCGCCCACCATCCTCGACGCCGCCGGCGCGCTGCCCGGCCGCGTCCAGGACGGCGAGTCGCTGTACGGGCTGCTGCGCGACGGCGGCCTCGAATCGGGCCGCGAGCTGCTGCTCGAGGGGCCGAGCGGCATCCAGGCGGTCGCCTTCTCGGCGCTGCGCAACTATCGCTTCACCTACGCCGAGCACGACAACGGCGCGCGCGAGCTCTACGACCTGGAGCGCGATCCGGACCAGCTCGAAAGCGTGCACGACGACCCGGCCTACGACGCCATCCAGGCGCGGCTCTCGCAGCGACTGGCCGCTCTTCAGATCTGCGCTGGGGCGTCGTGCCGCACGCGGCCGAAGGTGAGCCTCAGCCTGCGAGCCTGCTCGGCGGTGGTGGCTGGACGCGGCATCGAGAAGGTCGAGTTCCGCAGCACGGGGCGCATTCGCGACCGCTTGCGCCCGTTCGCGGCGGCCGTGGCCGGAGCGAGCGTACGTGCCCGGGTTCGCACCCGCGACGGGCGTGTGGTCACGCTCGACCGGCGCCTGCCCCCAGAATGTCAGGCCGCGCCGCGCGAACCAGTTCGCTGATCTGCGCCGGGCCAAGCCGCTCGCTGTCGAGCCGCAGGTGCACCCCTTCGAGCTCGGCCAGCGACGCGCACAGCGGCTCCACCTCACCCAGGAGATAGGCCAGGCCGTGCCAGCCGGGCGGCTCGCGGGCAATGATGCGGTCGCGAAGCGTCGCCGGCGCGGCCTCGAGGCTGACGAGCAGGTGAGCGTCGGCACCGAGGGAGGCGAGGACGTCGGCCAGATGGGCGGGAGACTCGATCACCTCGGCCACCAACAGCAGCTCGCGCCCGGCGCGCGCGTGGGGCTCGTACCAGGCGCGCAGGTGCTCGCAGCGCTGCGCGAGGTCCGGAAACGGATACGCCCAGGCGACCTCGTCGGCGTCGACCGCAGCGTGCGGAACCCCGTCGTCGACCAGGGAGTCGCTCAACGCGGTAAGGGCGACGGTCTTGCCCGCCCCGGGCGGACCGGTCAGCAGGACGACGAACACGGTGCGAGTGTCGCAGCGTTCACGCCGAGCCCGGCGTCCCGCGGGCCCTATTGGTGCCGCATGTGGAGACTCAAGGGGCCCGCGGCACTGGCGCGATGTCCAAATCAGCTAGCCAGGCTCCGGCAGCACCCGATCCACCAGCGCGCCCGCGGGCCGCGAGCGCAGCTTGGCCCGCACGTCCAGGCGGTAGTCGACCAGCGCCAGGCTCGTCGCGATCTGGAAGTCCGCGCAGTTGAGCTGCTCGCCATCCAGGACGCCCTCCGCGATCAGGCCGTCGACTCGGTCGAGCACCTCCCCCACGCGCTTCTGGTCGTCTGCAAGCTGGGAAGGCGTCATGCGAAAGGCGATCTTGACCAGGCGCGACATCGGCCGGCGCGCGGGCGTCCGGGCCGTGAGCAGCGGCCCGAGCCGCCCCCGGCCGCCGCGGTCCTCGAGCGAGTCGGGGTCGCGCGTCCCGGCCTCGACCACCATCCGCCGCGCCCACGGCTGGAGCACCTCCTCGCCCCAGCGCTCGGCCTCCTCCACGCGCGGGTCCGCGGGGACCAGGCGCGGCTCGGGCACGATGTCGTCGAGTGCGCGTGCGAGCGGGCGCGTGCCCTGGGCCTTGCGCCCGTCGGCAAAGCGCACGGCCGGCACGCGGTCGCCGGGGAAGCCGCGCAGCCTCACGAAGACCCGGTGGAAGCCGGGCATGAGGTTCACTCGCCGGTAGTGGATTCCCTTGTGGCGGACCATCAGCTCGCCTGTCTGGGCGGAGTGGGAACCCGGGATCGCGTACAGCGTGGCGGTGGCCTGGGTCAACCCAGCACTCTCCTCAGGTAGTCGTTCTCGAACTTGCGGTCGGGGTCGAGCCGCTCGCGCACGGCCAGGAAGCCGTCAAAGCCCGGATAGCGCGAGCGTAGGGAGGCGGAGGTCTGGTAGTGGCGCTTGCCCCAGTGCGGACGCCCGCCGTACTCGTCCATGATCGCCTCGACGGCCCGGAAGTAGCTCTCGAACTCCATGCCGCGGTACTGGTGGACCGCGACGTAGCCGGTCGCGCGGCCGTGCGCGGTGGAGAGCAGCGCGTCGTCGGGCGCGGCCACGCGCACCTCGATCGGGAAGCCGATCGGCAGCCGCCGCCGGTCGACCAGGGCGAGCACGCGCTCGAGCGCCTCGATCGTGTGCTCCTGCGGGAGCGCGTACTCCATCTCGGTGAAGCGCACGGTGCGCCGG
Source organism: Thermoleophilaceae bacterium (assembly GCA_040509755.1). Classification (GTDB taxonomy): domain Bacteria; phylum Actinomycetota; class Thermoleophilia; order Solirubrobacterales; family Thermoleophilaceae; genus JACVRW01. The sequence goes on from JBEVKF010000027.1 coordinate 8,043, forward strand.
TTCGCGTACACGCGGTAGCTCGCGTCCAGGTGCTCGGCGCGCGACATCGCTCCGACCAGCGTCCGGTTGATGCTCGGGATGCGGCTCGGAAAGCGGCGCCCGAGCTTGCAGGCCAGCTCCAGCGCCCCGTTCTCCAGCATCAGGTCGCGCAGGAGTGACTTGACCAGGCCGGCCCGCCGCGGCTTGCGGTGCGTGCGCTCCGAGGTGAGGGTGAGCGCGGTCCGCGTGTAGGGAAAGACGAACAGCTCGAAGTGGTCGTTGGCGGCCACCCGCCGGTCGAATGAAGCGAGCACGTCGTCGAGCGGCGCGGGCTCGTCGACACGATGGATCCTGAAGGCGGGCACGCACCGCAGCGTCACCGCCGAGATCGCGCCCAGCGCGCCAAGCGACACCCGGCCCGCCCGCAGTTCGTCGCCCTCGCGCAGCTCGACCGCGTCGCCATCAGCGGTGACGACGCGCACGCCCGTCACCTGCGACGAGATGTTGGCGAACGCTCCACCAGTGCCGTGCGTGGCGGTCGAGATCGCTCCAGTGATCGTCTGGGGGTCCACATCGCCCTGGTTTTCGAGCGCAAGGCCCCGCGCGGCCAGCGCCGGGCCCAGCTCGCGGATCGTGATCCCCGCCTCGACGGTGACCCGTGCGCCGTCCACGCTCAGCACGCGGTTCATGCGCGACAGGTCGAGCATCACCCCGTCGGTGCACGCGATGTCGGTGAACGAGTGGCCCGCCCCCGCGACCTTGACGCGCCCCGCGCTCGCCACCACGCGCGACAGCTCGGCCTCGTCCGCGGGCAGCTCGATCCGCTCGGGCGCGCAGCGCTGGTCGCCGGCCCAGTTCTTCCAGATCTTCGAGTTCGAAGGGCTCAGAGCCCGAAGGCTACGAGGCGGCGGTCTCGGCCGCTGCCTCGATCTTGTCCGGCTGGCCCGACCAGTGGGCCTCGGGATCGATCGGGGTGTCGCGCAGGTAGGCCTCGGCGTCCAGCGCGGCCATGCAGCCGGTGCCCGCGGCGGTCACGGCCTGGCGGTAGACGTGATCCGTCAGGTCGCCCGCGGCAAAGACGCCCGGCAGCTTGGTCCGGGTGGTGCGTCCCTCCGGGAGCACGTAGCCCTCGCCGTCGAGCTCGAGGTCGCCCTCGACGAGCTGTGAGTTCGGCCTGTGGCCGATCGCGATGAAGGCTCCCTTGATCGGGATCTCCTTGGTCGACCCGTCCTCGGTGTTCTCGAGGATCGCCCGCTCGAGCGCGCCGTCCTCGCCGGCCTCGAAGCTCTTGACGACGTAGGGCGTGAGCAACTCGATGTTGTCGGTGTCCTTCGCGCGCTGGAGCATGATCGCCGAGGCACGGAACTCTGGGCGGCGGTGGACCACCGTCACCTTGCCCGCGAACTTTGCCAGGAAGGTCGCGTCCTCCATGGCGGTGTCGCCGCCACCCAGGACGATCGTCTCGGCGCCCCGGTAGAAGGCGGCGTCGCAGGTGGCGCAGTAAGAGACGCCGCGGCCCACGGCCAGCTCGTCCTCACCGGGTACCCCGATCTTCTTGGGCTCGGCCCCCATCGCGAGGATCACGGCGCGGGTTCGAATCTCCTGCCCGCCGACATGGACGGTGTGGATGCCGCCCGGCTCGTCAGAGAGGTCGAGCTTCGTCGCGTCGTCGGTGATGAAGCGCGTGCCGAAGCGCTCGGCCTGCTTGCGGAAGTCCTCCATCATCTGAGGTCCCAGAACGCCCTCTGGGTACCCCGGGTAGTTCTCGACGTCGGTCGTCTGCTGAAGCAGACCGCCCCACGCGAAGCCCTCGACCACGAGCGGATCGAGATCCGCGCGCGACGTGTAGAGGGCGGCGGTGTAGCCGGCGGGCCCGCTGCCGACGATTACGACGTTCTCGATGTCTTTGGTCTCCACGCTCATTCTTGATCGGCCTCTTACTTTACTTTCTGAAGTATAGTCGCACGCGATCGTGCCTCGGCACGCTCGAGCTCCCACCTCGCGACCGTCTTTCGTAGCTGTATGAATGCCACGATCCCCGGCGGGATCGGGAGCCAGAAGGCGATCACGCGGTAGGTCAGCACCGCCGGGAAGACGATGTTCTCGTCGATCCCGAACAGGACGAAGGCGCCGATCATCCCCGCATCGACCGACCCCACGCCGCCTGCGGGCGACGGGATCAGGTTGGCCGCCATGCCGATGAAGAAGCCCTGCACGAGCACGGCGAACGGGACGTCGCCGCCGAATGCCTCGAAGCTCGCCCAGAGCACGCCGATGTTGGCGGCCCAGAAGCCCACGGCTCCGAGCACCGCGAGCGCCCCGCGCTGGGGGTGGCGCAGGTAGGCGGCAGCGGTGCGCACGCCGCTCGACAGGGTCGCCGGTCCCTTGGCCAGTCGGGTCAGGTAGCGGGTACGGCGGTAGCCCCCCGCGAAACTCTGGATGCGGCGCTCGATGTCGTCCGGGATCAGCGCGATGAGCGCGAACACGGCGATCAGAGCGCCGGCCACGGCCGCCGGCACCACGGTACCGCCGAACGGATCGTCGCCGGGCAGCACCCCGGTTCGCAGCAGCGTCCCGAAGGTCATGAGCGCCCCGGCGTAGACCGCATAGGTCAGCACGAGGAATGCGACCATGCGGCAGGCCGAGCGGCGCCGCGGCATGCCCGCCTTCCGCAGAGCCCAGTAGGTGAGGACGATGCCTCCGGCGCCGGCCGCCGAGAAGATGCGCGTGGCGGCGAGCCCGGCCATGGTGATCTGGTAGGAGGCGCGCAGGTCGAGCCGGCGATGGACGGCGTCGTCGCGCGGACCGGCCAGGATGCCCCGGAACAGCGCGACGTAGGCGGCGAACGCCGCGACGTTGAAGCCGATCGCCACGACTATCCAGTACCAGGTGGCGTTGTCGAGCTTCTTCACCGCGTCGTCTAGCCCGACCAGCTTCGGGAAGACGATGTAGATGCCCACGATGACCAGGAGGAACAGGAGCGCTCCGCCGAAAAGCCGGCGGCGGTCCTGCAGCAGCGCCCCGAAGGCCCCTACCTGCTCGGAGTCCTCGTCGGTGCCGGTGTCCTCCTCGTCGAACCCGAGCTCGAGCTCGAGCGCGAGGTCGCGTTCCTCGGCCCGCATCAGCCGGCCCGCGGCTCGAGCCGCTGAAGGAGGCCGACGGCCCGCATGACCAGCGGCTCCACCCTCGGGGCCCCGCGCCAGATCGCCTCGGCGAGCGCCAGACCGGCGATCAGGTCGACCACGTAGTGCTCACCGAGATAGACCAGGCCGAAGCCGAGCGTGAGTGCGTAGAGCCAACCGAGGGCTGCATGGGCCGCGCCAACCTGGGACAGGATGTGCGCGGCCATCACGGACGTGCCGAAGTGGAGTGAGGGCATGGCGGCGAACGGATTGCCTTGCAACGAATGGTAAAGCGGGTTCCAGAGGCGTCCCCAGAAGCGCTCGCCCGCCTCGGCCATGATGCGCCGCACCGGCGCCAGGTGGCCGTTCGCGCCCGCCCACCAGGGCGGCGCCGTGGGCACGCTCCAGTAGACGACGCACCCGAGGTCAAAGCAGGCGGCCATGAGCGCGGCCGAGCGCGGGAGGTGCTCGCGGTGGCGCACCAGCACATAGGCGAGCGTGCCGTGCGGGACGAGAAACCAGCTCCAATGGATCGCCGAGAGGGCGTATTCGAGGGGTCCCACGTGGTGCTCGCGGCTGAGCGCGCGCTGCAAGCGGATCGTGGGGATGGTGCCGAGCCCGAGCACGCGGTCGCCCCGGATCGGGTAGTCGACCTTGAGCCGCGCGCGCAGGGCATCGGGATCGTCGTCGGGCATGTCGAAATGTGCGAAGTAGACCCACATCTGCACGCTGTAGATACCCACATCACGCAGTGGCGATCGCGGCGTGGCGAGCGCGAGAGCGGCGGGGGCCGGCCATGAGAGGGCAGCGACGACCGGCGGCCGGAGCTTGAGCCGGTGCCGGAGGACCGGCGTGATCACGCCGACCGCCACCGCACCCCAGGCAAGGCGTCGGAGGGCGCGAGTGCTTCGCAAGGCGGGGTGAGGATACCCGGCACAGGGGCTTGCACCACGAGGAGATCCCGCGCCCGCCGCGAACGCGTCCGCGATGGCTTTGCTCCGCACATCGCTCACGCTGTCGCTGCTGGCGCTCGGGCTCGCTTCGGCCATGCCCGCGTTCGCCCAGTCAGGCGGCGCGCTCGGCGACACCCTGCGCCAGGGCGAGAGCGGCGGCGCGATGGCACCGTCGCAAGCCAGCGGAGCCGCGGCGGCCGCCGGCCAGGCGAGCGGGTCGTCGGCCCCTCTGGCCGGCCCAGCTCAAGAGGACACGCCGACCACGCCCGAGGGCGAGGAGCAGCCCGGGCAGGACGAGCCGACGGGTGACGGCGACGAGCAGAGCACGGGCGACGACGTCGTCAGTCCCGGCGAGGATGTGCCGAGCGACGGCGAGGAGTCGGCCTCCCCCGGCTCGCTGCCCACGACCGGTCTCGAGCTCGCTGCGCTGGCGTCCATCGGCCTCGGGCTGGTGGCGGCGGGCGCCGCGCTGCGAATCCGCACGACCTCCTAGCGCCTCGGCCGGCCTGTTCGTTGTCGAGTTAGCGGTCCCGGGGACCGCAAAGGCGACAATGGATCTGGGCCGGAGCTTCCATTGTCGAGCTAGCGGTCCCCGAAACCGCAAAGGCGACAATGGATCTGGGCCGGAGCTTCCATTGTCGAGTTAGCGGTCCCCGAGACCGCAAAGGCGACAGTGAATGCGACGGGCGGGCGCCGGCTCACGCGACGACCCTCTCCAACACCCGCACCTCGACGGGTGCGCGCTCCGCGAAGGCCCGCGCTTCGGCCGCGGTGCCAATGTGCTCTCCCCAGTGCATGGGCACGGCCACCCGCGGCTGGATGCGGCGCGCGGCCTCGGCGGCCTCGTGCGCGGTCATCACATAGACCCCGCTGACCGGAAGCAGGGCCACGTCGACACCCGTCACGCGGTCCATCTCGGGGATCACGTCCGTGTCGCCCGAGTGGTAGAGCCGCTCGCCCCGGATGTTCAGCTCGTAGCCCACCCAGCCGGCCTCGCGCGGGTGAAAAAGGTTGCCGTCGGCGTCGCGCTTGGAGGTGTTGTACGCCGCCACGGCCGCCACGTGGACGCCGCGCACGAGCTCGTCGTCGATCAGCTCGCCAGGCGCGATCGAGTGCACCCGGCCACTCACGCGCTCGGCCACCGCCGCCGGCCCCACGAGCCGCGTGCCCTCGGTCGACAGCCGTTCGACGTCCCTGGGCGAGAAGTGGTCGTAGTGCCCGTGGGTGACGAGGATCAGGTCGGCGGGCGGGGACCCGTCGGGCACGCGGTAGGGGTCGATGTAGACGACCGCCCGGCCGACGCGGATGCGAAAGCCCGAGTGGCCGAGCCAGTCGATGCTGTCGAGGAGCACTCGCGGAAGGTTAGGAACCCGCCCTGAGCCCGTACGCCGAGCGTGATTCCAGCCGCCACCACGACCACGGCGAGGAGGCGCTCGGGCGTGACCTCGGCGACCCCCAGCAGCGCGGAGCAGGCGAGCGCGCTGACCGGGAGCACGCCCGAGAAGAGCCCGGCCCGCTCGACGCCCAGGAGTCCAACCGCCGAGTACCACGAGACGAAGCCGAGCACGGTCACGCCGACCGCCATGTAGCCGAGCGCGGCGGCCTGCTCCGCGTCGGGCAGCGGCAGCGAGGGGCCGTTCGCCACCAGGCTCCAGACCGCGAGCATCGGCACGGCGAAGAGGCAGGCGTAGGTCGAGAGGGCGAGCGGACCGAGCCGGGCGAGATAGGGCAGGGCCAGAAGCGAGAAGCCGGCCTCGCAGGCCAGCGCGCCCAAGGCGAAGAGCAGCCCGGCGGTTGTCATTCCGCCGCCCGCCCACTGGACGCCGGCGGCGCCCACCGCGACCACCACCGCGGCCGTGATCACCCTGGGGCTGAGCGGCCGGCCCTCCAACAGCGGCCCGGCCAGCGCGAGCACCACCGGCACACAGCCGATGATCACGCCGACCGTGGCGGGGTCGGTCTCGCGGACGCCCTCGATCACGAAGAGGTTGAAGAGGACGAGCCCGGTTGCCGACACGGCCGCGAGCCCGAGCGCCTCGCGCAGGTCGAGGCGCGGCAGCCGGCCGCGGGCCACCACGAGCAGCACGAGCGCGGCGAGCGCGTAGCGCAGCGCCTGGCCGGTCGGCAGCGGGTAGCCCTCGACGAGGTCCGCCGAGGCCACGAGCGAGCCGACCAGCACAAGCGCCGCCGTGGCCAGCAGCGCTCCGCGCAGCGTGGGGCTCACGCTCGGCGCCCGCCCGTCGCGCCCGCTAACACGGCGAGCGCGAGGTAGACGCCGCCGGCGATCCTGCTCGCCGCGCGCCCGCCGCGCAGGCGATTCCCAAGCGCGCCCGCGGCGAGCACGTAGAGCAGGTCGAGCACGCAGGCGATGACCATGAACACGGCGCCGAGCACGAGCACCTGCGCCCAGGCGGCGCCGCGCTCGGGGGCCACGAACTGGGGAAGGAAGGCCAGGAAGAAGATCGACACCTTTGGGTTAAGCAGGTTCACGAGCATGCCCTCGGCGAAGTCCCGCCGGTGCCCGCGGGCCGGGCTCTCGATCACCTGCGGGCTCGAACCGCCGGCGCGCAGGGCGCGCAGGCCGAGGTAGACCAGGTAGGCCACCCCGGCCCAGCGCACGACGTCGAAGGCCACGGCCGAGGAGGCCAGGAGAGCCGACAGCCCGGCCGCGGCGGCGGCGATATGAACGAGCGTGGCGGCCTCGACCCCGAGCATCGAGGCCAACCCGACCCGGCGCCCGCCCTCGACGCTTCGAGTCACGATGTAGATCAGGTTCGGGCCCGGAATCAGCACCAGGACCGCGGCGCTCGCGGCGAAGAGGAGCAGAGTCGAGGGCTCGGGCACGATCGCAGCGTATGCTCTTACTGGTTCGAACGGAAGGACCAGTGAGCAAGCCCTTGATAGGACCAGTTGACGCGCGGCGGGGTCACCCGGAGCTGATGCTGCGGCTCAGCCCCGGCGCCGGATCGAAGCGCGCCCAGGTCGAGGAGCAATTGCGCGACGCCGTGCGCTCCGGGCGCCTCGCCCCGGGTCTGGCGCTCCCCTCCACGCGCGCGCTCGCGCGCGACCTCGGCGTCTCGCGTGGTGTGGTGGTGGACGCGTACGCCCAGCTTGCCGCCGAGGGCTACCTGCTCGCGCGCCAGGGCGCGCCCACGCGCGTCTCAGACGCGGCCGCTCCCCCGCCGGCGGAAACGCCCCGGGCCGAGACAGCGCGCGCGCCGCGCTTCGACTTCCGGCCGGGTGGACCGGACGTCTCGCTGTTCCCGCGAGCGGTGTGGCTCGCGTCGCTGCGGCGCGCTCTGAGCAGCGCGCCGGACGCGCGCTTGGACTACGGCGACCCGCGCGGAGCGCCAGAGCTGCGCCACGCGCTCGCCCGCTACCTCGGCCGCGTGCGCGGCGTGGCCGCGGACCCGGAGCGCGTGATAGTGACGTCGGGGATGGCTCAGGGCATGGCGGTGTTTGCCCGGGCTCTGGTCGCGCTGGGCGCGCGGCGGATGGCGATGGAAGACCCCTCGAGCGCGCCGGGCCGAGCGCAGCTCGCCGCGAACGGACTGGACATCGTCGGCGTGCCCGTCGACGCGGACGGCCTACGCGTGAATGCGCTGGAGCAGCGGGCCGCCTCCGGTGCGCCCGACAGCGTCATGGTCACTCCGGCGCACCAGTTCCCGCTCGGTGTGGTGCTCTCGCCGGAGCGCCGAGCGACGCTGATCGACTGGGCGGCGCGTTCGGGGGCGCTCGTGCTCGAGGACGACTACGACGCCGAGTACCGTTATGACCGCACGCCGGTCGGGGCGCTGCAGGGCCTCGCCCCCGAGCTGGTGGCGTACGCCGGATCGGTCTCGAAGACCCTGGCGCCCGGATTGCGGCTCGGCTGGCTGGTCGTACCCGAGCGCGTGGCCGAGGCCGCCGGCGCTGCGAAGGCGAGCGACGACCTCGGCACGCCCGTGGTGGAGCAGCTCGCGCTCGCGGACTTCCTCGAGCGCGGCGAGTTCGACCGCCACCTTCGCCGCACGCGCTCGGTCTACCGTGCGCGCCGCGACGCCCTGGTGTCCGCCCTCGCGCGTCACCTTCCCGCCTGTGCGCCCACCGGCGTGGCCGCCGGACTTCACCTCGTGGTCCCCCTGCCGCCCGGCTCGGATGAGCAGGCCGTGCTCGAGGCGGCTCGCTCATCTGGACTCGACCTGCAAGGTCTCTCCGAGCATCGGATCGCACCGGGCCCGCCCGCCCTGCTCCTCGGCTACGGGCGCATCTCGGAGCCGGCAATCGAACGTGGGGTTCGCGCGCTCGCGGATAGTGTGCGCGCATGAGCTACGAGCACTTGATCTGGGAACTGAGCGAGGGGGTCGGGCGCATCACGCTGAACCGCCCGGACTCGCTCAACGCGTGGAACCAGCCGTTCGGCCGCGAGCTGCGGCAGGTGATCGAAGCCGACGCCGCAGACGAATCGGTGCGCGCCGTCCTCATCACCGGGGCCGGGCGCGGCTTCTCCTCAGGCGCCGACCTCAAGGCCGGCTTCGACCAGGCAGATGACGGCATGCCCGACGTGCGCAAGGAGCTGGTCGAGCTCTACCACCCGATCATCGCCGGGGTACGGCGCCTCGAGAAGCCGGTGGTGGCCGCGGTCAACGGCCCGGCGGTCGGCATCGGCGCCTCGCTGGCGCTCGCCTGCGACCTGGTACTCGCCGCGGAGTCGGCCTACTTCGGCCTCGCCTTCGTGAACATCGGCCTGATGCCCGACGGCGGCTCCACCCTGTTCGTGCCCGCCGCGGTCGGCAAGGCGCGCGCCTTTCAGATGGCGATGCTCGGGGAACGCGTGGACTCCGCGCGGGCGCTCGAGTGGGGGCTGGTCAACTTCGTCCACCCCGACGACACCATGTTGGACGAGGCGGTCGCCCTGGCCGGGAAGCTCGCCGCGGGACCAACGCGCTCCTACGCCGGGTCGAAGCGGGCGCTCAACCGGATGCTCTATCCCGACCTCGAGGGCCAGCTCGACCTCGAGGCGGACCTACAGCACGCGCTCGCCCGCACCAAGGACTTCCAGGAGGGCGTGCTCGCTTTCGTGGAGAAGCGCGAGGCCGAGTTCCAGGGGGTCTGACCCCCTCGCATCAGGGTTCTCGCGCTCAAGTTCGGGGCAAGCGGCACGAAGTGGAGCCTTCGCCCAAAGCAAAGATATGATCCCCGCGCCTTGCCCACCGGCATGCCACGACGTCTGCTGATCGCCGCTCTGGCAGCGGCCCTGCTCGCCTTCCTCGTCGCGGCTCCCGCGGCCTTCGCAGACGCCTTCACACCCGAGTCCGGTGGCTCGTCGAACGCCGACGACATCGACACGCTCTACAAGATCACGCTCTACATCGGGCTGGTCATCTTTCTCATCGTCGAGGGCACCCTGCTCTGGTCGCTCGTCCGCCACCGCGCCCGTCGCGGCGGCCCCGAGGCCGCACAGATCCGCGGCAACACACCACTCGAGCTCGGGTGGACGCTCGGGGCGGCGCTCATCCTCGTGGTGCTGACCGTCGTCACGTTCCTCTACCTCCCCGACATCGAGAACCCGCCGGCCTCCGGCCCGGACGGCCTACGCGCGTCGCAGGCGCAGTTCGCGTCGATCGACCAGCCCAGTCCGCCCCGGGACGGCGGTCCGATCCTTCGGGTCAGGGTCAACGCCCAGCAGTACATCTGGCGCTACGACTACGGCGACGGCAACTCGCTCTTCACCTACTACCGGATGGTGGTCCCGGTGAACACGACGGTCGTGCTCGAGATAACCGCCTCCGACGTCATCCACTCGTGGTGGATCCCCAAGCTGGGCGGCAAGGTCGACGGCGTGCCCGGGTACGTTGCCGAGACCTGGTTCAAGATCCCCGGCAAATTTGCGGGCACGACCTTCAACGGCCAGTGCGCGGAGCTGTGCGGGGCCAACCACGCCGACATGCGCGCCGAGGTCCTGGCTCTCGCGCCGGACGAGTTCGAGGCCTGGACCGAGGAGCAGCGCGACGCGATCCAGCGCTCGGGCGAGGACCTGGCGGAGCAGCGTGAGCGGCGCGAGGACGAAGAGGAGTAATGGAAGCGGGAACCCAGGCCACCCCGAAGGTCGCTGGTCCCGAGGTGATCCTCCACGGGCTGCAGTCGCCGCCGCGCGGCTGGCTCGCCTGGCTCACGACGACCGACCACAAGAAGATCGGGATCCTCTACATCGCGACCGCCTTCGTCTTCCTGATGGTCGGCGGCGCGGAGGCGCTCGTGATGCGGCTGCAGCTCTCGCAGCCGAGCAACACACTGGTCAATCCCGAGACCTACAACGGCCTCGTGACGATGCACGGGACGACCATGGTCTTCCTGTTCGTGATCCCACTGATCGCGGGTTTCGGGAACTACCTGATCCCGCTCATGGTCGGGGCTCGCGACATGGCCTTCCCGAGGCTGAACGCGCTCTCCTACTGGCTCACGCTGTTCGGCGGCATCGCCTTCTACTGCAGCGTCTTCTTCGAGCCGCCCCAGGCCGGGTGGACCATGTACGCCCCGCTCTCGGACGACCTCTACTCCCCCAGCGGAGGCGTGGACGCCTGGATCTTCCTGATCCACCTGACCGGTATCTCGTCGCTCCTCGGGGCCATCAACTTCGTGGCCACGATCCACAACATGCGGGCGCCCGGGATGAGCTGGGGCCGCATGCCGCTGTTCGTCTGGACGATTCTCGTGTTCAGCTACCTGCTCATCGTGGCGCTGCCCGCGATCGCCGCGGCGGTCACGATGCTGCTGACCGACAGACACTTCGGCACGGCGTTCTTCGACCCCACCGGCGGCGGGGACCCGATGCTGTGGCAGCACCTGTTCTGGTTCTTCGGGCACCCCGAGGTCTACATCATGGTGCTGCCCGCCTTCGGGATGATCTCCGAGATCCTGCCGGTGTTCGCGCGCAAGCCGATCTTCGGCTACAAGGCGATCGCAGCCGCCACGGTTGCGATCGCGTTCCTCGGGCTGCTCGTGTGGGCGCACCACATGTTCACGACGCCGACGGCCACCGTGGTGCTCGCCTTCTTCATGCTGGCGTCGTTCACGATCGCGGTGCCGACGGGCATCAAGATCTTCAACTGGATCGCGACGCTCTGGCGCGGCTCCATCGTCTACAAGACGCCGCTCTACTTCGCGGCCGCGCTGCCCGCCCTGTTCGTGATCGGCGGCATCTCTGGCGTCCAGCTCGCGATCTTCCCGGTGGACTGGCAGCTGCACGACTCCTACTTCGTCGTGGCGCACTTCCATTACACGATCTTCGGCGGCGGGGTGTTCGGCTACTTCGCGGGGATCTACTACTGGTTCCCGAAGATGACGGGCCGGATGCTCTCCGAGGGGCTTGGAAAGGCTTCCTTCTGGCTGATGTTCATCGGCTTCAACGTCACCTTCCTGATCCAGCACTCGGCCGGGCTCAGCGGCATGCCGCGCCGTGTATACGACTACTCCGAGGAGCTCGGCGTCGGCGGCTACAACCTCGTCTCCACGATCGGCGCGTTCATTCTCGCCGTCGGCGTGGTGCTAACGGCCCTCAACATCGTGCTGTCGCTCAAGCGCGGCAAGAAGGCCGGCAACGACCCGTGGAAGGGCAACACGCTCGAGTGGTTCACCAGCTCGCCGCCGCCGGTCAACAACTTCGACGTGATCCCGCGGGTGCGCAGCGTTGAGCCGATGAAGGACATCCGCCGCGAGGTGCTGGCTGGAGCCAAGCCGGCCGAGACCGTGGCGCAGCCGGCTGCGCCGCGCAGCCTCTAATGAACGCCCGATCCTCCTCGGGGCCGGCCGGCCCGGGCCTGCGGCGGCTCGTCTTGGCCACGGGGATCGCGACCTTCGTCCTCATCATCGTGGGCGGCGTGGTGCGCGTGTCGGACTCCGGGCTCGGCTGCGGCCCGGCGGGGTCGGGCTTCCATGGCTGGCCGTTCTGCAACGGTGACGTCGCCCCCGGGCTCGACCTCAACTCGATCATCGAGTACACGCATCGCGTCCTTGCGATCGTGGTCGGGTTCATGATCCTCAGCCTGTTCGTGCTGGCCTGGCGGCGCCAGCGCCGGCTGCTCGTCCCGACCTCCGCGCTGCTGGTCCTCGTCATCGCCCAGGGCGCGCTCGGCGGAGCTACGGTAGAGGAGAACCTCGAGGAGGTGTACGTCGCCGCGCATCTCGGGTTGGCGATGCTGCTGCTCGGGTTGCTGCTCTACCTCTGGCGCGCGGTCAACGAGGTCCCGGCCGAGAACGGCGGGCCGCGCCTGCGCGGCCTTGCGATCGCCGCCACCGGCGCGGTCCTGTGCACCGTCGTGGCCGGCGGCTACATGGCCGGCACGCAGAACTACGGCCGCACCGACTATCAGCTCGGAGACGGCGCCCACCACGCGTGCGGCAAGGAGTTCCCCACCTGCAACGGCGAGTTCATGCCGTTCGGCGACGCGCGCCTGGTGGACATCCACCTCACGCACCGCTTCTTCATGTACATCGCTTCGATCCTGGTTATCGTGCTGGTCGTGGTGGCCCTGCGAAGGCGGGTGGCGATCCGCTACGCCCACGCGCTTGCAGCCCTGCTCGGGGTCCAGATCCTGGTGGGCGCGCTCAACGTCTGGCTGGAGGAATACGAGCTGCTGATCCTGGCTCACCTCGCGCTTGGCACCCTGCTGTGGGCCACGTCGCTCGGCATGACCCTCCAGCTGTCGCCCGCGCGGGAGCGCTCGCCGCGCCACGCCAAGGCGGTGGCCGCGTGATGGATGCAGTCGCACTTCGCACCGGTTGGCGCACCGTCGTCGCCGACTACTTCGAGATGTGCAAGCCGAAGGTGCAGTCGCTGCTGCTCTTCACCACCGTCACCACGATGTACGTGGCCGGCGATCCCTCGCTCGGCCTGGTGTTGCTCACCTGCCTCGGGGGAGCGCTCTCGGCGGGGGGCGCGGGCGCGATCAACCACGCGCTCGACCGCGATCTCGACCGGGTGATGAAGCGCACTGCCGACCGCCCGGTGGCGAGCGGGCGCGTCTCGCCCACGGCGGCGATCGTGTTCGGCGTTGTGCTCGGCTGCGCCTCGTTTGCGCTGCTGGCGCTTGCGGTCAACCCGCTCGCCGCCGTGCTCTCGATGTCCGGCCTGCTCGGTTACGTGCTCGTCTACACGATGTGGCTCAAGCGAACGACGCCGCAGAACATCGTGATCGGCGGCGCGGCCGGGGCGGTGCCGCCGCTGGTTGCCTGGGCCGCGGTCACGGGTGGTCTATCCGGGACCGCGATCTACCTGTTTGCGATTGTGTTCTTCTGGACTCCGCCGCACTTCTGGTCGCTCGCTCTGCTCATGAAGGATGAGTACGCGCGCGCCGGGGTGCCGATGCTGCCGGTGGTCCGCGGCGAGGCCGAGACGCGCCGCCAGATCCTGCTCTACACGGTCCTGCTCTACGCCGTCAGCCAGCTCCCCTTCTGCGCCGGCGCCTTCGGCATGATCTACCTGGCCTGCTCGGTGCTGCTGGGCGCGACCTTCATCTACGGCGCTTGGCGGCTGATGCGGCATCCCGAGCGGCGCACCGCGCTGCGCCTCTACCTGTTCTCGCTCGCCTACCTGGCCCTTCTGTTCGGCGCCATGGTGGCCGACACCCGGCTTTAGGCCTGGGCCTCGGGCCGGGGGTCTGTCGGGTTGCCGGGCCCCGGCCAACGGCGGGCTATGAGGGGTGGTGCGGGTTGCCCTGGCGCTCCCGTTTGTCGGATTTCGCGTCCGTTGTCGAGTTAGCGGTTCCTGGGACCGCTAAGTCGACAATGAAGTGCGCCGCGGCGGCCCGTTCCACTCCTTACTGGCCCGTCGTTCGCCCGAGCCGCCGCAAGCCGCCGAGCATGCGTGCCGAGCGACCGCGCGGTCGCATCCAGGCACAATGGGCGGTGTGACCCGCGCGACCCTCACGCGGAGGGCGCTGCTTCGCCGTGGAGGCGGCGCAGCCCTCGGCCTCGGTCTGCTGCCCCAGCTGGCCGCCTGCGGTGGCGGCGGGGACGACCGGCTCGTGTTCTCGAGCTGGCCCGAGTACATCGACTTCGACGATCGCACGAAGACCTACCCCACGCTCGAGCGCTTCGAGCGACAGCAGGGAATCGCCGTCGAGTTCAGGCCGGAGATCACCGACTACGTCGAGTACTTCGGCAAGCTGCGGCCGCTGCTTGCCACCGGCGAGTCGGGCGGGCGCGACATCATCGTCGCGGTGGACTGGCTGGTCGCCCGGTTGCGGCGCCTGGGCTGGCTCGAGCGCCTCGACGCGCTCGAGCTGCCAAACGTCCGGCGCAACCTCGTGGACCGGCTGCGCGATCCGGACTTTGACCCGGACCGGCACTGGTCCGTGCCCTGGGAGGTGGGCCACACGGGGCTCGTGTATCGCCGCGATCAGGTCGGCGGCGAGCTTGAGAGCCTCGCGGACGCGCTCTCGCCTCGCTTTCGCGGCAGGCTCGTGATGCAGACCGAGATGCGCGACACCGTGGGGCTGATCCTGTTCACGATGGGTGAGGATCCCGAGCATGCGAGCCTCGACGCGGCGCTGGCCGCAGTCGAGCGAGTCGAGCAGCTGGTGAAAGACGGCCAGGTGCGCTCCTTCGCGGGCTTTGACTACCGCACCGCGCTCTCGAGCGGCGACGCGTGGATCGCGATGGGCTGGTCCGGCGACGCCGCGCAAACCGCCCTCGACGACCCCCGCATCGCGTTCTCCCGCCCGGCGGAGGGACACATCGTCTGGACCGACAACCTCTGCATCCCGGTCGGCGCGAAGCACAGAGACGCCGCGCGCCGGCTGATGGACTTCTACTACCAGCCTAAGGTGCACGCGGCTCTGACCCGCGCGCTCTTCTACGTGCCGCCGGTGCGCGGCGTGGACAAATACGTGCCCGAGCTGGCCGCCAACCCGCTGATCTTCCCCGACGAGCAGACGACCGCGCGCGGGCGCGTCTTTCGCACCCTCACGCCCGACGAGGAGACCCAGCTCGACGAGGCCTTCCAGCGTGTGATCGGCGCCTGACGGGCAGGCCGCCTCTCACAGCCTTCCGGCGGCCCCCTCGTCGAGCAGAACCGTCACGTCGCCCTGCACGAGCGAGGCCGGAGCGGCGGGGTCGGGGCGGCCGTTGAACGCCCGCGCGACCGCGTCTGCCTTGTCCTCCCCGGTCACGAGGAAGACGATCTCCCTCGCCGCGTTCACCACCGGCAGCGTGAAGGTGATGCGCGACAAGAGCGGCGCCATCCCGGGGGTCTCGACCCCCACGACCGCCCGCTCGCGCTCCCCGAGAGCGTCGTCGCCGGGAAACAGCGAGCAGATATGGACGTCGGGACCGATACCCAGCAGGATCAGGTCGAACTCGGGCCGGCCGGCAGCCTCATACTCGCGCTCGTGGTCGCTCGCCCCCGCACCGGGGCCGAGCTCGCCCTTCATCCGGTGGACGGTCGCCCCGGCGGCACCGGCCAGCAGCGCCTCGTTGACCATGCGGAAGTTGGAATGCTCGTGGTCGGGGGGCACGCAGCGCTCGTCGGTGAACCAGAACTCGACGCCCGACCAGTCGCTGCGCGCGTCCGCGGCTCGCTCGTAGGCCTTCTTCGGGGTCGAGCCGCCAGTGAGGCAGACATGGCCGCCCGCGCCGGCCAGCAGCGCCACGGCGGCCCCGGCCGGATCATCACTGACGTCGAAGCGCGGCCTCACCGCCGCGATGCTACCCGCGCGCCCACGATCCGCGCGCGCCTGCTGTTGTTAGGAACCGTCGAGCACCAGAACAGAGAGGTGGCAGTTGCAAGCGACACAGGACCAGAAGGCGGCGGACTTCCGCGAACTGCATCAGGGCGAGCCGTTCATCATCCCGAACCCGTGGGATGCCGGGTCGGCCAAGGTGATGCAGGCGCTCGGATTCAAGGCGCTTGCCACCACCAGCTCCGGCTTCGCGTTCACCCTCGGGCGCCTCGACGGCAACGCCACCCCCGATGAGGTGCTCCGGCACACCGCGGACCTCGCGGCCGCCTCGAGCCTGCCCGTGTCTGTCGACCTCGAGAACGGGTACGGGCGCGAGCCCGAGAAGGCCGCTGCGGCGATCACGCGAGCGGCGGAGGCGGGGGCCGTGGGCGGGTCGATCGAGGACTTCGACCCGGCCGGTGAGATCTACGACTTCGCTCACGCCGTCGAGCGGGTGGCCGCCGCCTGCGAGGCCGCCCGAGCCCTAAGCTTCCCGTTCACCCTCACGGCCCGCGCCGAGAACCACGTGCGCGACAACCCGGACCTCGACGATACGATCGCCCGCCTCCAGGCCTTTGAGCAGGCCGGCGCCGACGTGCTGTACGCGCCGGGGTTGCGCAACGGCGAGGAGATCCGCGCGGTCAGCGAGGCCACCTCGAAGCCCCTCAACGTACTGGCACATCCGCGCCTGTCGATGGCCGAGGTCGTGGAGGCCGGAGGCCGGCGGATCAGCGTCGGAGGCGGCCTCACCTGGGTCGCGGTGGCAGCAATGGCCGGCGCAGCCCAGGAGATGCTCGAGAGCGGCGACTTCTCGGTATTGGCCGCGCGCGTGCGGATCGACGAATGGCTCGCTGTGTGAGCTCTTAGGCGACCAGCGCAGCGGATACGACCGCGTCCTCCCACGCCATGCCCGTGCTCTTGAACAATCGAGGGCGGTCGTCGGCCACCGTCGCCCGGCCGCCCACGAGCTCGGAAAGCGTGACGAGATTGCTCTCCTCGATCGCGCCGGACGCGATCGCGCCGATCACGTCGCCTGCCTCCCGCAGCGCCGACGCGCGCGACTCGACCACCACGGTCGCGCGCCGGGCGAGCGCGTCGTCGGTCTCGCGGACGCCCGGCTCGTGCGAGCCGATCGCAACGACCGTGGCGTGGCCGGCCACGACCGACCCGTCGAACAGGGGCGCGCGCGCCGTCGTGCAGCAGCAGATGATGTCCGCTGCGGCCACCAGCTCGTTCGCCGCCCGTTCCTCGCGACCCACCGTGTCCACCCGGTCGATCGGCCGTACCGCCGACAGCGCCTCGGCGTGCGCGCGGGCCTGGGGTCCACGGCCGAACACGAGCAGGCGCCGCGCGTCCGGGATTGCGAGCCGGCGGACGGCGAGTGCCGAGACCGCGGGCGTGCGCAGGTTGGTGAGGGCTATGCCGTCGATCACGGCGGCGGGCGCCAGCGTCTCGGCGTCGAAGACGACGCAGACCCCCTGGATGCGCGGCTCGCCGCCGACCGTCACGAGCTTGACCGCGGCGCGGCCGCCCGCCGCCGAGGGCATGACCAACAGCTCGCCGCGCTCGAGCCCCACGGTCGTGCGCGCAGGGTCGCTCTCTGGGTCGAGCCCGGCGAGCAGCGCGGCCTCGAGCGCGTCAGCGGCGGCCGTCGAATCGAGCCGCCGCCCGACCTCCTCGGCCGACAGGAACGGCAGGCTCATCGCAAGACAAACCCGGTGCCGAGCGGGTCGCGCGGATCGAGCACGAACCGGTGCTCGCCGGTGCGAAAGGCCGTGCCCTCGACCTCGGTGAGGATGCCGTCGGGGTTCTCCCCGACGACGCGGGCGTAAAAGGTCGTGCCGACGATCGAGTCGTGGCGCAGCACTCCGTCGCGGTCGAGTGCGCCGTCGGCCGCCAGCAGCGCGCAGCGGGCCGAGGTCGCCGATCCGCACGGTGAGCGATCCACCTCGCCGTCTGCGAAGACCGTGACGTTGCGCTGGTGCAGCGGCCCAAGCTCCTCGTATAGGACCGTTCCGTAGATCCCCGAGAGCCGCTCGTCCTCGTGATGACGCGAGACGTCGGTCCCGTCGAGGTCCCGCTTGACCGCGCGCCCCGCCTCGATCAGCCGCGGCAGGTGGTCCGGCTCCACGCGCAGGCCGAAATCCGCGGCCGGCACGCTGGCGTAGATGGCCCCTCCGTACGCCACGTCGGCCCGTACGCCCGCCGCGTCCACCTCGCGGGCCACCACGAACGCGGGCACGTTGCGGAAGGCCACGGTCTCAACCGCGCCCGCCCGGCGGCGCACGCGTGCGACGACCCGGCCGGAGGGCACGTCGATCGTGACGTCGGTCTCGCCGTCGGCGGCCGCGGCCACCCGCCCGGTCTCGACCGCCCACGCCCCGAGCGCGATCGTCCCGTGGCCGCACGCCGTCGAGTAGCCGTCCTTGTGCCAGAACAGGACACCGAGATCCGCCCCGGAGTCGTCGGGCGCGACGAGGACGCAGCCGTACATGTCGGCGTGCCCGCGCGGCTCGTAGCACAGCAACCGGCGCACCGCGTCCACCTCCTCCGAGCGTCTCGCGTGCTCGCGCCGTTCGCGGACGGTCGCACCGGCGATCTCCGGCGCGCCCGACGTGACGATCCGAAAGGGCTCCCCGGCGGTGTGGTAGTCGGTCGAACTGACCTCGAGGGGCACGGGCCTGGTTGTCACGCCGCGCTCTTGCGGGCCACCCAGACCTCCTCGCAGGGCCAGCGCCGCGCCCACCCGCGGCGCATGTAGAAGCGCACCTCGTCGTCCGGTCCGTCAGGCGCCTGGAGCTCGTGGAGCGCCTCCACCTCGAAGCCGGTCTCCCGCAGCAGCGCGAGCATCTCGCCATGCGGGAGATGCCAGGTGGGCGCCTCCTGCTCGGGCCACTCGACTCTGCCCAGCACGAACTGCGGCCGCTCGAGCGTCTCCCCGGAGGGCTCGTCGCTGTCGGGCGCGCAGAGGATGGACAGGACCGAGTTGCCCATGAACACCAGGCGGCCGCCCGGCCGCAGGAGCCGCTGAGCCTCCGGGATCCATAGGCTGGGATCGCACCAGATCGCCGCGCCGTACTCAGAGAACGCCAGGTCGAAGGACTCGTCGCCGAGCGGCACTGCCTCGGCGCTCGCGTGCACGAGCGGGAACTCCACACCGTGCTCGCGCTGGAGCTCCCGGGCGGTGTCGAGCTGCGCCTCGGAGAGGTCGAGGCCGAGCGGCCGCGCCCCCATCCGGGCAAACCACGCGCACCAGTAGCCCGTCCCGCAGCCCAGGTCGATCACGTCGAGGCTGCGGACCTCGGGAAGGATCCGCACCTCGTCCTCCTGGATGTTCCATGCTCCCCACTGGGGCGAGCTTCGCTCCCACGCCGCCCGGCCGAGGGTCACCCATTCCGGGGCGTCCTCGTTCCACATGTCGCGCGTCAGCCGGGCGTGGTCGCTGAGCGGCGGATCCTCAGGCACTGTCTACGCGACCATCGCCTCGGCGCGCTCGAGCGCCCGGCGATAGGCGGGGTCGCGCAACAGCGCCTGGCGGATCCCCTCGCCGAGGATTCCCGCCTCGCCGCGGGAGGCGCCCAGCACCGTCCAGGCCGACTCGCGCCCCTTGCGGTCGCGGCGGCGCGCGGACAGGCCGCCCGGGCCGCGATCGAGTGAGATAGTCATGCCGCTCGCCGTACCGATCTCGATGCCGGCCAGCCCGGGCACAGACATCCGCTCGTCCGGCACCAGCTCGAGCTCCACGTCCTGCCGGCGGCTATGCGCGCGCCCGCGCAGAGTGCCGTGCGCCGGCACGAGCGAATCCGGCTCCCAGCCGAGCCGCGACGCCAGCCAGCCGCAGAAGAGCAGCCCTGCCATACCCGACTCCGCGTGATGACGCACCTTGACGGACGAGATGCGCCGGAGCTCGTCGCGCCATTGGGGCGGATCGAAGGTGGCCGCCACGCGCTCGCGCCACGGGGTCGAGCGCAGCCAGGCGAGGTCGACCACGTAGGCGTCCGCGCAGATCTGCTGCGCGCGGGCGACTGCGGACGCCGGATCGGGCTCGTGGACGGAGTCGACGAGCACCGCCTGGGTGAGGTGGAGCAGGGCATCGACCGCCTCGGGGTGCCCGTGGGGCGACCACACCAGCGTCGAGATGTCGGGGACCACAAGCGGGTCGACGATCGTGTCGAGCTTCTCGAGATGCTTGGGCCCGAGGTCGAGGACGACGCGCTCGCGGGTAAGTGCGAGCTCGCCAGGCTTGTGGGAGTCCGGGGCGCCGCCGTCCGTGGTCATGGCGACGTCCGCGTCGATCGTCGTGCGCCCTTCCTCGACCGCGCACAGGATCGTGCGCGAGGGGTGGTAGCGGCCCACGCGCTCGAGGCGGTTGAGCACCTCGCCGCGCCACTCACGGTCGACCACGACGACCAGGTTGAGCACGCGCGCGGGCGCGTAGGCCTCGTCGCGCTCGTACTGCTCCTTGAGCAGCCGGCGCAGCGCTTCGTCGATCGCCCCCGGCGTGGTGTTCTGTTCGCCCCAAACGCCGCCGGCGTCGAGCGTCATATGGTCCGCCAGCGCTGCCCGGGGGCGAGCAGCGCGTTCGCCTCCTCGGGACCGGCGGATCCGGCCGGATAGGTGCACAGCGGCGTCTCGTCCTTCGACCACGCCTCGAGGATCGGATCGATCACCCGCCACTGGGCCTCGACCTCGTCGTCGCGGGTGAAGAGCGTGGCATCGCCGCGCATCGCGTCCATGATCAGCCGCTCGTAGGCCTCGGGCGACTGGGACAGGAACGCGGTCCCGTAGAGGAACTCCATGTTGACCGGGCGGATGCGCATGCGCGTGCCCGGGATCTTCGCCCCCAGCGAGAGCGAGACGCCCTCGTTGGGCTGCATTGTCATCACGAGCTGATTCGGTTGCACGCCGATCGAGCCCTCGGCCTCGAAGGCCAGGTGCGGAACCGGCTTGAGGGTGACGGCGATCTCGGTGACCTTGCGCGAGAGGCGCTTGCCCGTGCGCATGTAGATCGGCACGCCGGCCCAGCGCCAGTTGTCCACGAACAGGCGCAGCACCGCGTAGGTCTCGGTGCGCGAGTCGTCGGGCACGCCCTCCTCCTCGAGGTAGCCCGGCACCTCCTTGCCCTCGGCCATGCCGGCCGTGTACTGGGCGCGAACGGTGTCGCCCGGCTCGACCGGCTTCATCGCGTGAAGGACCTTGACCTTCTCGTCGCGGACGTCGTCGGCCGAGAAGGTCACCGGCGGCTCCATGCACAGCAGCGTGAGCAGCTGCATCATGTGGTTCTCGACCAGGTCGCGCAGCGCCCCCGACTTGTCGTAGTAGCCCGCGCGGGAGCCGATGCCGAGGTCCTCGGCTGCGGTGATCTGCACGTAGTCGATGAAGTTCCGGTTCCAGATCGGCTCGAACATGCCGTTGGCGAAGCGAAACGCCAGCATGTTCTGCACGGTTTCCTTGCCCAGGTAGTGATCGATGCGAAAGATCTGGGACTCGTCGAGCACCGACAGCACCTGGCGGTTTAGCTCGAGGGCCTCGCTGAGCCGCGTGCCGAACGGCTTCTCGATCACCACGCGCACGTCGGCGCCGTCGAGCCGGTTGAGCCCCTGCTCGCCGATTTTGCCGACGATGACGGTGAAGAAGGCCGGCGCGGTCGAGAGATAAAAGACGCGGTTGAACGGGATCCCGGCGTCCTCGTCGAACGCCTTGAGCTCGTCCTCGAGGCGGTCGTAGACCGTGTCGTCATCGAAGGTGCCGGGCACGTATCGAACGCGCTCGAGCAGCTTCTCGAGCACCTGCTCGTCCGGTGGTCGGCGCGAGTACTGGGTGATCGACTCGCGCGCCATGGCCTGGTAGTCGCCGCTTGGGACGTCCGACCGCGAGACGGCGATCAGGTTGAAGCGCTCGGGCAGGGCGCCCTCGTGCGCGAGGTTGTAGATGGCCGGCAGCAACTTGCGGTGCGCGAGGTCGCCGGTCCCCCCGAAGATGACGAGCGTCGTCGGGTGAACAGGCAGGCGCTCCATGCCCTCTATGAGGGGGTTGGGCTGCTGCTCGACGGTCGCCACCGGCTACTCCGCGTGCGGCTGCGCCTGGGCGACCGGGTCGGCGGCTTTGACGGCGTGGCCGCCAAACTGGTTGCGGAGCGCTGCGTTGACCTTGGCGGCGAAGGCGTTCTGCCCGCGCGAGGAGAAGCGCTCGTAGAGGGATGTCGTGATCACGGGGGTCGGAATGCGCTTGTCGATCGCGTCCTCGATCGTCCAGCGACCCTCACCCGAGTCCTCCACGAAGGGGGCGAGCGCGTCGAGATCGTTGCCCTCCTGCTCGAACGCGAGCGCGGCGAGCTCGCACAGCCACGAGCGTACGACCGAGCCCTGCATCCAGAGGTGGGCGATCTTGGCGTTGTCGAGCTCGTACTCGCACGCGTCGAAGAGCGAGAATCCCTCGGCGTAGGCCTGCATCATCCCGTACTCCACGCCGTTGTGGACCATCTTCACGTAGTGCCCCGCGCCGGTCGGGCCGAAGTGGCCCCAGCCGGGCCCGTGCTCCTCGGTATGTGGCGGGGCGAGCACGTCGAGGACGGGTGCGAGCCGCTCGACCGCGTCGTCGGGCCCGCCGACCATCATGCAGTAGCCGACCTGGAGGCCCCATACGCCGCCGCTGACTCCGACGTCGACGTAGTTGATCCCCTTTGGCGCCAGCGCTGCCTGGCGCTTCTTGTCGTCAGACCAGCGCGAGTTGCCGCCGTCGATGATCGTGTCGCCGGACTCGAGCAGCCCTGCCAGCGTGTCCACCGTCTGCTGGGTCGGATCTCCCGCCGGCACCATGATCCAGACCGATCGCGGGGCCTCGAGCTGCCCCACGAGGTCCTCTAGGCCGGACGAGCCGCTCGCGCCGAGGCCCTCGGCCTCGGCCACTGCATCCGCGTCGAAGTCGAACACGACGCACTGGTGCTCTGAGTCGCGGTGTATGCGATGGACCATGTTGGCACCCATCTTTCCGAGGCCGATAAAGCCGAGCTGCATTAGAGGATCCTCCTCACCGCGTCGGCGGGGTCGCCATCGAGCCGGATCTGGACCGCCGGCAGGCCGTGGGCGCGCAGGGTCTGCAGGTCGCCGATCGCCTGCGCGTTCTTCAGGTGCCGGAAGCCGTAGCCCGCCTCCGGGATCTCGGCGTCCTCGTCGCCGTCGTGCACGAGCTGAACGAACAGCCCATTCGGCGGGCCTCCCTTGTGGTACTGGCCGGTCGAGTGCAGGAACCGCGGCCCGTAGCCGAACGTCGTGGTCGCATTCGTGCTGTCGCGCAGCTTCGCGCGCACGTCGGTGATCGCCGCGTCGAACTCTTCGGACGGCTCGAGGTAGGCCATGATCGCCACGTACTTCGGCGGCGCCGCTGCGGAGAGCAGCTCGTCGAGGTCTCCCGCATCGACCTCAGGGAGGTCGCCAGCCTCGAGGACTGTCGCCGTATTGTCCTTGGCCTCCTGGACGTTGGGCTGGTCGAACGGGTTGATGCCGAGCACCCAGCCGGCCACGGCGGTGGCGAACTCGGCGAAGAAGAAGATGCGCCCCAGGTCGGCCGCCCCGTGCACCGGGACCGTCACGACCGGGTGCCCGGCGAGAGCCAGTGCCTCCACCTTTAAGTCGACGTCCTCATCGGCGTTGTCTGGGTCCCGCAGATAGGCGAAGACGCGATCGTCCCCGTAGGCGTCCGGATCGCCGAGCGGCTCCCCGGCCACCGGCAGGATGCCCTTCCCCTCCTTGCCGGTCGACTCCGCTATCAGCTGCTCGACCCAGAGGCCGAAGCTTTCGATCGGCTCCGAGACCACGAAGGTCAGCTTGTCGCGGCCCTGGGCGGCCAGCCCGCCCATGGCCAGGCCCAGCCAGAGGCCGGAGTTGTTCGAGGACGAGTCGAAGTGCGCGCAGTTCTGCTCGGCCACCTGCGCGCTCTGGAGGAGCGCCTCGATGTTGATCCCGGCCAGCACGGCCGGCACCAGCCCGAAGTGCGAGAGCACCGAGTAGCGCCCGCCGATGTCCGGGTCGGCCTCGAACACGCGCCGAAAGCCGCGCTCGCGCGCGATGTCGACAAGCGGGCTGCCGGGGTCGGTGACCGCGGCGAAGCGCTTTCCGTCGGCGCCCGAGCGCTCATAGAAGTAGCGCATGTGCGAGAGCGTCTCGATCGTCCCGCCCGACTTGGACGAGACGACGAAGAGCGTCTTGTCGAGGTCGACCGCCCGCTCTATGGCGAGCACGGCGCCGGGGTCGGTCGAGTCGAGCACGTGCAGGCGCAGCCCGTCCGGGATCTCGCCGTAAGAGCGCCGCAGCACCTCGGGACCGAGGCTCGACCCGCCCATGCCCAGCAGCACGGCGTCGGTGAAGCCCTCGCTCTTGACGCCCTCGGCGAACTCGGTCAGCTCGGGCGCGTGCTCGAGCATCTTCTCGGTGATCGTCAGCCAGCCGAGGCGGTTGGCGATCTCGGGCACGCCGGGGCCGCCCCAGAGCGACTCGTCCTTCTGCCAGACGCGCTTGGCCACACGCTCCGACCACGCCTGTTCGACCCGCTGGATCAGCGCCGGCTCGAGCTCGTCGGGAATCGAGGACTCGATCGTGGCCGGGCGCCCGGTGACGATCCCCTCGCGGGTCAGCTCAACGCCCGCGATCAACTTGTCGAAGGGCTCGACGAACTTGTCGATCCCGTCGTTCAGCAGCTTCTTGGTGACCTCTCCCATGTCGATGCCGGCGTCGGCCAGGGCGGCCAGCTCTGCGCTCGGATCCTGGTCTGCCGTGGCGCCGCGGACCTCGAGTTGCTCCTCGCAGGCGAGCAGCGTCGCCATCGGCATCGTGTTGACCGTGTGCGGGGCCACCAGCGAATCGACGTACTTGGTCTCCGGGTAGCGCGGATCCTTGACTCCGGTGGACGCCCACAGCGGCCGCTGGACCGGACAGCCGGCCTCGCGCAGCTTGGCGAAGCGCTCTCCCTGGAAGAGCTCCTTGAACCGCATGTAGGCCGCACGCGCGTTGGCGATCGCCGCGATGCCCAGCAGCTCCTCGTGTCCGCTCTCGGACAGCCGCTTGTCGACCTCGGTGTCCACGCGCGACACGAAGAAGCTCGCCACCGAGTGCACGTCCATCGACTCGCCCGCCTCGAGGCGCCGCTCCATGCCGCGGATATAGGCCTCCGCAATGGCGTTGTAGGACTCCACCGAGAAGAGCAGCGTCACGTTGATGTTGATGCCCTCGGCGATCGAGTCCTCGATGGCCGAGACGCCCTCGTCGGTCCCGGGGATCTTCACGAAGAGGTTCGGGCGGTCGACGCGCTTCCAGAAGTCGCGCGCCTGCGCGAGCGTGTCCTCAGCCTTGTGTGCAAAAGCGGGCTCCACCTCGAGGGACACGAAGCCGTCGGCACCGCCGGCCTCGTCCCAGACCGGGCGCAGCACGTCGCAGCCGAGCCGGACGTCGGTGATGGCGATCTCTTCGTAGATCTGCCGGGCGTCGAGCCCCTCGCCCGCCAGCTCGGCAATCTGCTCGTCGTAGTCGGTCGACCCGAGGATCGCCTTCTCGAAGATGGCGGGATTCGACGTGACCCCGCGCAGCGAGTCCTCGCGCACGAGGCGCTCCAACTCTCCGCTCGTAATCAGGTTGCGCCGGATCTGGTCGAGCCAGACGCTGGTGCCCGCGGCCGTCAGAGCCGCGAGCCTTTCGTTCACGTTCGCGCTGACGCTCATGCCCGCGCCCCCAATCTCTCTATGACCGCGCGTCCTCGCGCGGCGACGTTGTCGGCGGTAAAGCCAAAGGCTTCGTACAGGTCCTGTTGCGGCGCGGAGGCGCCGAATCTCTCCATTCCGACGGAGTCGCCGTCGTCAGTGACCCACTCGCTCCAGCCGAACTTGGTGGCGGCCTCCACGGACAGGCGCGCCCGCACGGCCGGCGGCAGGACCGAGTCGCGATAGTCCTCGTCCTGCTCGCGAAAGCGCTCGAGGCACGGGGCAGAGACCACGCGGGCCCCGATCCCGTCGGCGTCGAGCAGGTCGGCGGCGGCGAGGCAGTACTGCAGCTCGGAGCCCGTTCCGATCAGGATCAGGTCCGGCTCGTCGCCCGGCGCGTCGCGCAGTACGTAGGCGCCGCGCGCCACTGCGTCGTCGGGGATGTCGGCCGGATCGAGCACCGGCATTCCCTGGCGGCTCAGCGCAAAGGCGACCGGCGTGTGGGTCTGGGTGAGCGCGAACTGCCATGCCAGCGCCGTCTCGTTTGCTCCGGCCGGCCGGATCATGTAGAGGTTTGGCGTGGCCCGCAGGTGGGCGAGCTGCTCGATCGGCTGATGGGTCGGCCCGTCCTCTCCGAGCCCGATCGAGTCGTGGGTGAAGACATAGAGCGACGGCAGGTCCATGATCGCAGCCAGGCGCATCGGCGCCTTCATGTAGTCGGAGAAGTTGAAGAAGGTCGACCCGAAGGCGCGCAGCCCGTGGAGGTTGAGCCCGTTGACGATCGCGCCCATCGCGTGCTCGCGCACCCCGTAGTGGATGTTGCGCCCGCTGTAGTCGCCCTTGGCGACCGAACCGCCGTCGTCGATCACCGTGAGCGTCGACGGCTCGAGATCCGCGGAGCCGCTGACCAGGTGCGGCAGCTTCGAAGCGGCCCACTGGATCACCTGGCTGGATGCCTTGCGGGTGGCGATGTCGCCGTCGTCGGGCGAGAAGCGCGGAGGATCGGAGTCCCACCCGTCGGGCATGCGCCCCTCCATCGCGAGCGAGAGCTCGTCCCAGAGGTCGGGATGCTCGGAGCGGTATGCCTCGGCGCGCTCGTTCCACTCGGCCTCGGCCTGCTTGCCCTGCTCGACCGCCGTCGCCCTGTAGTGCTCGAGCACCTCGTCCGGCACCAGGAAGTGGGCATCCGGATCCCAGCCGTAGGCCTCCTTGGTCAGGCGCACCTCGTCCTCGCCGAGCGGCGACCCGTGCGCCTTCTCGGTGTCCTGTTTGTTGGGAGAGCCGTAGCCGATGTGCGTGCGCAACTGGATCAGGGAGGGCCGGTCGGTTACCTCGCCGGCGGCCGCGATCGCGGCGTCCATGCGCTCGAGCGTGATGTCCTCGCCGAGATCCTGGACGTGCCAGCCGTAGGCCTCGAAACGCTTCGGCACGTCCTCGGAATAGGCCATCGAGGTCTTGCCGGCGAGCTGGATGTGGTTGCTGTCATAGAAGGCGACGAGCTTGCCGAGCCCGAGGTGGCCGGCCAGTGAGCAGGCCTCCGAGGCCACACCCTCCTGCATGTCGCCGTCGCTCGCGATCGTGAAGATGCGGTGGTCGATCAGGTCGTGGCCCGGCCGGTTGTAGCGCGCGGCCAGCATGGCCTCGGCCAGCGCGAGGCCGGTCGCCATGGAGATGCCCTGGCCGAGCGGGCCGGTGGTGGCCTCTATCCCCGCGGCGTCGCCGCGCTCGGGGTGCCCGGCGGTCGGGCTGCCGAGCTGGCGGAAGTTCAT
The DNA here is from genome assembly GCA_040509755.1 of Thermoleophilaceae bacterium. Lineage (GTDB taxonomy): Bacteria > Actinomycetota > Thermoleophilia > Solirubrobacterales > Thermoleophilaceae > JACVRW01. Next base: position 35,256 of record JBEVKF010000027.1, read on the forward strand.
GAGGTCTTCGAGCGTCAGCCCGTAGCCGCTCAGGTAGAGGCTCGCGTAGAGCAGCATCGACGCGTGCCCGGCCGACAGGATGAAGCGGTCGCGGTCAAACCAGTCCGCGTTCGCGGGGTTGTGCTTCATCACCCGCGTGTAGAGCAGATAGGCGAGCGGCGCGAGCGCCATAGGGGCACCCGGGTGGCCCGAGTTTGCCTTCTGCACTGCGTCCATCGAGAGCGTGCGAATCGTGTTGATGCAGAGCTCGTCGAGTTGGGCGCCGCTGGTCGTCATTCGGCCCTTTCGGTGGTCGGGGGGCGAGAACTTGGAGTATCGCGCAGTGGTGTCCGGATACCCCGGATTTCCTGTGCGGCAAGCACGCCGGCGCCAATCACCCCGGCATCCGCGCCACCCTGGGCGAGCGCAATCTTGGTCCTCCGCCAGAGCGCTGGGAGCGCACGCATCCCCGCCTCCTGCACCGCGCGGTCGAAGAAGAGGTGGCTCGCGCGCGACAGACCCCCGCCGATCGCCAGGCGGTCAGGTTCGAACACGTTGACGTATCCGGCGATCGCGATCCCGAGCATCCTCGCGAAGTTGTCGAACACCAGCAGAGCGTCGGAGTCGCCCGCCTCGGCCACCTCGACCAGGTCGCGGCCCGTGACCATCCCGTCGGCCCCGATGCATTGCGCGAGCCGGCTGTCGGGCTTGTCCCGGGCGAGCTCAGTCGCGTCGCGCTCCAGCGCCTGCCCCGAACAGTAGGCCTCGATGCAGCCGCGGTTGGGACAGTTGCCCGGGCAGGGCGGGCCATCGGGATTGAGGGTGAAGTGGCCGAGCTCGGCGCCCAGGCCGTGCGCGCCGCGGAAGGTCACGCCGGCGATCACCACCCCGCCGCCCACGCCCGTGCCGAGCGTGAGCATCAGCAGGTTGTCCTCGCCGAGTATGTGGGCCTCGGCGAGAGCGGCGCAGTTGGCGTCGTTGTCGACGAAGACCGGCACGCCAAAGCGCCGGCCGAGCTCCTCGCGCAGCGGCACCCCGGTCAGCGGGATGTTCACGCTCGTCTCGACCGTGCCGGTGGCGTAGTCGATCTGTGAGGGGACGCCGACGCCAATCGCCTCCGGCTCACCGGACTGCTCGATCACGCCGCGCACGGTGGCCTCGAGCCCGTCGAGCAGGGCGCCCGTCGACCCGGTGACGGTCGGCTCCTGCATGGCGTGCTTGGCCGTCACGCCATCGACCGCAGCCACGGCTACCTTCGTTCCCCCCACGTCCACTCCGAGGACCACGGCCGCCAGGGTACTCCCGCGCCCGACCTAGACGACGTACTCCATCAGAAGCTCGTCCTCCCACTCGCCGCTCACGCGGCCGAGCGAGGCCTTGCGCATCACCCCGACCCTGCGAAACCCGACCTTCTCGTAGCTGCGGATCGCGCGGGAGTTGCCGGGCGCGGTGGAGAGCGTAACGCGGTGGTGGCCGCGCTCTTCGATCAGATGCCGGAGCATGGCGCGCATGGCCTCGCCGCCCAGGCCGCGCCCCTGGTGGTCGGGACCGAGGAAGATGTCTACGTCCGCGTGGCGAAACGCCTCCTCACGCTCCTCTGAGACCTGCATGTGTACCCCACCACCTCGCCGTCGAGCAGGATCGTGAACCGGTGGAGATCGGGGTCCGGTTCGAGCGGCCAGCCCTCCGGGGCTGGATCCCACCAGTGCGCCACCTCTGGAGTGGCCCGCAGCTCCCGGAGGCGCTCGGCGTGCTCCGGACGCACCGGCTCGAGCACGGGGGTCCTCATTCCCCTAGCTTGCCGACCTCCTGGCGTACTGGTCGAGCAGCCGCGGCCACCGCGCGCGCTCGCGCGAAAGACCGGTCCGTCGAGCCGGTGGGGAACAATGGGGCCATGAGTCCCGCTCGCCGCCGCCGCCGCCTCGTAGGTGGCCTCGATCTCGGCGGCACCAAGATCCAGGCCGTCCTGCTCGACGGCCGCCGCAGCGTCGTGGCCGAGGCGAAGCAGCCCACCCCCGCGAAGGGCGACGCCGACGCCGTCGTCGCGGCGCTCGCCGCAACTCTGAAGGAGGTGTGTGATTCGGCCGGCGTCGAGACGAGCGAGCTGGCAGGGGTCGGCGTCGGCTCCCCTGGCGCGATCGACGCCCGCCGCGGCATCGTAAGCGGGGCAGGCAACCTGCCCGGCGAGGGCGCCCCGATCCACATCGGTGCCGGCCTGCGCGAGCTGGCCGGCACGCGGGCGTACGTCGACAACGACGTCACCGTAGGCGTATACGCCGAGTATGTGCTCGGCGCCGCCAAGCGCGCGAAGTCGCTGCTCGGGGTGTGGTGGGGGACCGGGGTGGGCGGAGGGCTGGTGCTCGACGGCAAGAAGTGGGAGGGCCGCGGCTCCGCCGGCGAGCTCGGGCACGTGGTGGTCAAGATCGACGGCGCCCAGTGCACGTGTGGGCGCAGGGGCTGCCTCGAGGCCTACGCCGGGCGCGGGGCCATGGAGCTGCGCGCGCGTCACCTGCACAAGCGCGGCCACAAGACCGACCTGTTCAAGATCATGAAGGAGCGCGACCGCACCCGCCTGCAGTCGGGCATCTGGGCCCGGGCCCTCGAGCGAGAGGATCCGATGGCCACCGAGTTGATCGACCGGGCGATCGAGGCGCTCGGCGCCGGCATCGCGTCGGCGGTCAACTTGCTCGACGTGTCGAACGTGGTTGTCGGGGGCGGTCTCGGCACCCGTCTCGGCGAGCCCTACGTCAAGCGCATCCGCGAGGCGATGCAGCCACATCTTTTCGTCGACGAGAACCCGCCCACGGTCACCAGCGTGGCGCTCGGGGACCTCGGCGGCGCGATGGGCGCCGCCCTGCTGGTGCCGGCCGCGCCGGCGAAGCGCTAGCCCGGCACGTCCTCCGGGCGCAGCGTTTCCGCCGGCGTGAACAGGCGCGCCAGCTGGATGCTCGCCTCGTACAGGAGCATCAGGGGCACCATCTCGAGCACGAGCGTGATCGGGTCGAGCGTGGGCAGGAGCGCGGCGAGCACGGCGATCGCCAGGATCGCGTAGCGGCGGCTGCGGCGGAGCTTGTCGACCGAGACCACGCCGAGGCGGGTCAGGACAAGCACGCCTACCGGGACCTGGAACCCGAGGCCCATGGCGAGCATGGTGAGGGTGGCGAAGTCGTAGTAGTCGCTTGCGCGCACCTGGGTGTTGAACTCCGACGCGTTGAAGCTGAGGAGGAAGTCCAGGGCGGGCGGCAGCACGACCACGTAGCAGAAGACGACGCCGCCGATGAAGAGCACCGGCACCATCAGGAGCAGCGGCAGGGCGAGCTTGCGCTCGCGCGGGCCGATGGCGGGCACCAGGAACGCATACGCCTGGTAGAGCACGATGGGCAGCACGAGCAGCAACGCGGCATACGCCGAGTTCTTGAGCGTGGTGATGAACGGCTCGGCCGGCCCGAGCGTGATCGGTTGCAGCCCGTCCGGCAGCGGGGCGTTCACGATCTCGAGAACGAGATCGCTCTGCCACGTCGTCAGCCCAAACGCGACGAAGAAGGCCGCCCCCAGGACCATCAGGCGCGAGCGCAGCTCGTCCAGATGGTCCACGATGGGCAACTCCTCCCCGTGGGCGATGGGCTTGAGACGAAGCATGGTGCGAGCCGGTGGCGCTTAGGGCTTCTGCGAGCCGGGCGCCTCTGCGGGCGGCAGCTCGTCGCGGTCGCCGCCGCCGGTGACCGAGTTCTTGAACTCGCGCATCCCGCTACCCAGCGAGCGGCCGAGGTCCGGCAGCTTCTTGGGTCCGAAGATGACGAGCGCGATCACCAGCACGACGATCAATTCCATTGGTCCGATTCCTGGCAGCATTTCTTTCCACCCACTTCCTTAGGACTTCACGAACGGCTGGACCGCGTCGAGCACGGCCTGCATCTCGAGCGACTTGTCAAAGCCGCCGTCGGAGATCGGCCGGCCGCGCAGAAGGCGGATCGCCGCCGCGTGCCGCGCCTCGATCTGCACGATGCTCCCGGCGGCGGCGAGGACGTCCGTCGACCTGATCGCCGGGGCGGCACCGTTGTAGGCGCTCACTCCGGTGTCCTCGAACGTCTGGGCGAGCTTGAGGAACGCCTTCTGGCTTGCGAAGGCATTGCCGAAGTCGACCCCGGGGGCCTTGACGGGCCTTCCGCCGAGGTCCCTGATGGTCATCTCGAGGGCGGCAACATGCTCGTTCTCGTTGTTGCGGATCTCGGTGGCGAGCGACTTGACGTCGCCCTTCAGGTCGCCGACCTGCTTCAGCGCATGCGTGTAGAACGCCGCCTCGAGGTACTCGAGGGTGAGCGCGAAGTTGAGGATGTCGACGTCGCCGCCGTTCTCCTGGGCGATCGCCTGACGGACGAACGGGCCGACAGCCCCAAGGCCGTAGACCGCGCCGGCCGCCACTGCGCCGCGCATGATGAACGACTGCCTATTGATTCCCTGTACGTCGATGGCCGCCAGCTCGGGGGCCGCGAGGTTGTGCTCAGTCATGGATAGCTCCTTTAGGCGAGAAACGGCTTGACCTGCGGCAGGACCTCCTCCATGGAGGCCGGCTTGGCGAGGGCGCCGTCGGGGACGATGGTCTTGCCCACCACGGTGTTGAGCGCCGCCGCGTGGCGAGCCTCGACGCTGTGGATCGCAAGCGCTGCGGCGAGGACCTTCTTCGACTGGATCCGGCCCGCCTGGCCCAGATAGGCCGCGGCGCCGAGGTTCTCCACAACGGCCGCGGTCTGGAGAATCATGTCCTGTCCGCCTTCGAGCACGGCATCGAAGTTGGTCTTCGGCCGCACGGGCTTGCCGCCCAGCTGCTCGACGGTCGCGGTGAGCGCGTCGACGTGCTCCTGCTCGTTGTCGCGGATCATCTTGGCCGTCTCGCCGAGGGCCTTGTCCTTGATCACCCCTGAGTCGAGGACCGCGTTGTAGAAGTCGGTCTCGAGGTGCTCGAGGGTGAGCGCGTACTGGACGATCTCGAGGTCGGCACTCGTCGCCTTCCTCTTCTCGGTGGTGGTGCCGGCGCCGCTCGAGCTCGCCTCGTCATCGTCGTCCCCGCAGGCTGCGAGAAAGATCGCGAAGGCGCCGGCGGCGCTCGCGCCGCCCATCATGCGCAGAAAGCGCTTGCGTGAGGACGGGTCTTCCGCGAGCTCGCGCATTGCGCTTTCCGGAGAAGCCGCCTCTGTGGCCGGCTGGGTCATCGCTGTGGTCCTTCCTGATCGGGGCAAGGTCCCCCTACTTCCGCCGGAAGGGCCGTACTGGATCACCCGAATGGCTGGCGCGTTTACCCAATATGGGTGAACGCGCCAGCTTGTCGGTTTGGGTGATCCGGTAGAGGCGGCTAGCGCGCCCGGGCCGCCACCGTGGCGGTGCCGATCACGAGCCCCTCGGTGAAGGCGTCCGTCGAGAACACCTGATTGAGCGCCCCGGCGGCCGTTGCGGTGAGGCTCGCCTTGACCCCGGACAGGGTGATCCTCCGCCCGCTGACCTGCGCATCGAGCTGAGCGAGGTCCAGGTCGAGGATCGACAGCCGCTGGCCACCGGCCAGCGCGGTCAGGTCGGGATCGGCGTCCACGTTGATCGTGAACGAGGTGAGCTCGACCGAGGTGGCGCCGCGCGAGAGGCGGAGGCCCCCGCTGTGGCGGATCGCCCCGGCGTACGTCTTGGCGTTTGCCTTCCCACCCGTGATCGGGAAGGACAGGCCCTCGGCGCCCGCGGTGGCCGGATTGACCGGGCCGGCCTCGATGCCGAGCGAAGCGAGCGCGCTCGCCGCGCCCGGGTCGAGCGCCAGCGTGGTGGCGCCGCCCGCGAACTCGACCTCCGCCGGAAGGGCCTGCACGGTCACCGAGCCGATCGGGAGTCCCTTCGCGAACAGACTGGTGTCAAACGCGGCGTTCAGCGCCTTGGCGGCCTGGCCGCCAAGCACCGCCTGCACCCGCTTGACCGTGGTGCCGAGACCCTGGCGGACGACCTTCGCGTTCTTCAAAGACAGCGAGAGCGCCGTCAGCCGGCCGCTCCCCACCTTGGCGGTGAGGATCGCCCGCTTGGCGCCCACGTGTACGCGGAAGCTCTTCAGCGCGACCCGCGTGCCGCCGGCCTTGATCGCCAGGCCGCCCGAGTGGTCGATCCGCCCCGCGGCCGACGCGGGATCGATCGATCCACCCGTGATCGGAAAGGCGACGCCGCCGCCCTGCGCCTTCGCCGGGCCGATCGGCGCGACCGAGATTCCATTGGCCGCGAGCGCCGACGCCGTGCCCTTGGCGAGCTTCAACGTCGTCGACCCACCGGCGAGCTTGACCTTCGCACTCGCGACCGGGGCGACGACCAATAGCGCCGCCGCGATCGCAGCCAGCGCGAGAATGCTTGTCCGTCTCACTTCATACCTCCGGGTTCGTTTGCCCATCTGGGGGTTATCCGAAGGCCGGGGCGCGATCGGTTGGGCAACCGTTGGGAGGTCCTCGCCCGTACTCCCTGCGTGACCGCCGGCGCCTCCACCCACCCGATGGCCCGCCGCGCGCGCTCGGTGCTCCGCCGGTCCTCCGCAAGGGCCCTGCACAGGCGCGACCGCGCGGCGCTCGAGGGCGTCTACGGTGAGTACGCGCCGACGGTCCTCGGCTACCTCGTCAACATCCTCGGAGACCGTGGAACCGCCGAGGACGTCCACCAGCAGGTGTTCCTGGAGGTTTGGCAGCGGGCGCCCGACTACGAGCCCGCGCGGGCAAGCATCCTCACCTGGATCATGACGATTGCCCGCAGTCGCGCGATCGACGAGCTGCGCCGGCGCGTGCCCGAACCCAAGGATCCATCCGAGTACGGTCGGCTCGGCCTGGCCGAGGACGCCGACCCAGAGCTCTCCCCCGATGCTCTCGTCGAGCGCTGGCGGGTGGCGCACCTGCTTTCCCGCCTGCGCGCGGACGAGGCCGAGCTGCTGCGAATGCGCTTCTACGACGGTCTGAGCCAATCTGCGATCGCGCAGCGCACCGGCATCCCGCTGGGCACCGTGAAGATGCGGATGGTTGCCGCATTGCGAAAGCTGCGCGACATGATCGACGAAGAGGAGGCGGCGGCATGAGCGATCCGTCGCTGGACGACCTCGAATGCCGGCTGCGAGAGCTGCCGCGCGAAGCCTGGGACCGGCCGGTGCCGCCGCCGCCGCCGTGGCCGGACGAAGAGGTTCGCGTGCGCCGGAGCGCGCGCCGCAGGTTCGTCGTCGGTCCGCTCGCGGCAGGCGTCGCCTCGCTCGTGCTCCTGGGAGCGGGTGTCGGCGCCGGGCTGCTGCTCGCCAGCGACGACGCCCCCGCGCCCGACCGCGCGGCCACCCGTGTCGAGCTGGAGCCCCTGGGCGAGGCCCCCCTGCGAGCAACCGGGGTTGCCGAGCTGGATCCGCAGGCGGGCGGAACGGCCACCGTCAAGCTCGATGGCCTGCGCCCCAACGCGGGCGGCGACTTCTACGAGATATGGCTGCTCGGCAGGGACGGCGAGCTGGTCTCACTGGGGTCGGTGCGCGTTCCGGAGTCCGGCAGCGCCACCCTCGAGAACATCCAGCTCCCGGTGGATCCCGAGCGGTTCCAGTTCCTTGATGTGTCGCGCGAGCCCGCCGACGGCGACCCCGGCCACTCGTCAGACTCGGTGCTTCGTGGCCCTTCGGCGTGACCAGAAGCTGACGCTGGCGTACGCGCTCGGCCGCACGGCCTTCGGCGTCGCGCTGCTGGCTGCGCCGTCGCAGGTCGGGTCGAGCTGGCTGGGGGCCGACGCCGAGCGGGCCCCGGTGCACGTGGCAATCCGGGGCCTCGGCGCCCGCGACATCGCCCTGGCGGGCGGCGCGGCCTGGGCGGCGGTCAAGGACGACTCGCTGCGTCCCTGGCTCGTGGGAACCGTGGCGGGCGACGTGACCGACATCGCCGCGACGCTGGCGGCCGGAAGCTCGATACCCGCCCGAGCCCGCTGGGGGACGCTCGGCCTCGCCGGAGCCTCCGCCTTGGCGGGTGCGGCGCTGGCCGCCGCGGCCGACTCCTGAGTGGCGCGGGCCGAATCACCGCAGCGCAAGACCCTTCAGTAGCCTGCGCCGATGGCGCAGCCGGTCCCGATCCGCGGCCTCTTCGAGGCCCATCTGACGGTGGCGGACCTCGGCCGCGCGGTCGCCTTCTACCGCGATGTCGTGGGGCTGCCGGTCGCGCTCGAGATCCCCGACCGGGGCGCAACCTTCTTCTGGGTGGTCCGGCCGGGCCAGGCCATGCTCGGCCTCTGGACGCTCGGCTCGATGCCGATGGGCCTGAGCCTCCACGTCGCGTTCGACGTCACCCTCGACGACGTGCTGGCTGCACCCGAGCGCCTGCGCGCGCAGGGTGTCGAGCCGCTTTCCTTCTTCGGAGCACCGACCGACGAGCCGACCGTGCTCGCCTGGATGCCGGCCGCCGCGGTCTACTTCCGCGACCCCGACGGCCATCAACTCGAGTATCTCGCGATGTTGGACACCGAGCCGCGCCCGGACGTCGGGTTCGTGCCCTGGTCGCAATGGCTCACCATAGCCCGTTGACGCTCCGCCTCGCGCGTGAGAGTGTCGCCGGCATTCGCCAACGGGGAGGGAAGCATGGAGAAGCACAGCTCGGAGAGCTATTTCGTCATCGGAGAGGGGCTCCTGACGGAGAGCGCCGGGGGGCGCAACGCGAGCGTGGCCGCCGCCGCCGGTGCGGACGCGGCGCCGCCACCCTTTCGCTTCTCGCGGCTGGGACCGAAGGGGATCAACCGCCAGATCGGTGAGCCGAACCGCAAGAAGGCGGGCAACGCCATGGCCTCCGGGGGCGGCCCGGTGTCGCAGATCCCGGCCGGCTTCACGTATCTCGGGCAGTTCATCGACCACGACCTGACCTTCGACCGGACGAGCGTGATGCTCGGCGCGAACATCTCGCCGGCCGCGATGCTGCAGGGCCGCTCGCCCAGCCTCGACCTCGACTCGCTCTACGGCGCCGGGCCCCAATACCCGGAGTCGGCCAAGTTCTACGAGGCCGACGGGCTCCATCTGAAGGTGGGCAAGACCATCGCGGCCGGCGGCATCCCGGCCAAGAACGGATTCGACCTCCCGCGTGGAGCCGGCAACACGGTCGCGAAGAAGCGCAAGGCGATCATCCCCGACCCGCGCAACGACGAGAACCTCGTGGTGGCGCAGACGCATCTCGCCCTCATGCGCTTTCACAATCGAGTGGTCGACACCCAGCTCGGGAGCGTCCCCCCCAGCCAGAAGTTCGCGGCGGCACGCGAGCTCGTGACCAAGCACTACCAGTGGATGATCCGCAACGACTACCTGAACCGGATCTGCCAGGCCACCGTCGTCAGCAACGTCTTCAACCAGGGCCGCAAGGCCTTCGAGGTCGGCGCGACGCCGACCGACGTCCCGACGATGCCGATCGAGTTCTCGATTGCCGCCTTCCGGCTGGGGCACGCGATGATCCGGCGGGCCTACAACTGGAACAAGGAGTTCGACGACGGCGCCGGCACCCTCGACTGGCTGTTCATCTTCTCCGCCGGCAGCGGCGACCTGTTCGGCGAGCAGCGCCTCGCCAGCAACTGGATTGCGGACTTCCGCCGCCTCTACGACTTCAACGAGGCCAACAAGCCCAACCTGGCCGTGCCGGCGGCCAAGTTCAACCGCGCCATGCGCATCGACACGACGCTCGTGAACCCGCTGAAGAACCTGCCCCCAGGGTCATTCGGAGGGCCCAACGTGCCGTTCAACGATCCGCGCGCCAACCTCGCCTTCCGCAACTTGGCCCGAGCGAAGATGGTCAAGCTGGCGACCGGCCAGCAGATGGCCACGTTCCTCAAGGGCAAGGGCGTGAATCTGACCAAGCTGACCAAGAAGCAGATCCGCGACGGCAACAACGGCGCGCAGCTCGACAACCTCACCCAGACCCAGCTCGCGGCCTTCCTCAAGGACACGCCGCTGTGGTTCTACATCCTGCGCGAGGCCGAGCTGAACGGCGGCAAGCTGAAGGGGGTCGGCGCGCGCATCGTCGCGGAGACGATGCACCGCGCCATGGAGGGCAGCCAGCACTCGATCGTCCGCGACCCCACCTGGAAGCCCACGCTCGGCCCAAACAACAGCACCTTCCGCATGGTCGACCTGCTGCTCTTCGCATTCGAGGGAAAGAAGAACCTGCTGGCGCCGCTCGGATAGCTACGCCGTCGCCGCCTCCGCCGGAACGGGCGCCGGCTGCGTGATCCGGATGTTGTTGCCGAACGGGTCGCGGATGGCGCAGTCGATGCCGTAGAAGCGCTCGACGGGCTCCTGCACGAACTCCACGCCCTTCTCGCGCAGCTCCTCGTAGGTCGCGCGGCAGTCCTCTGTGGTGAAGATCGCCGCGAGCCCCGTCATGCCCTTGCTGAGCAGGTCGCGGACCTGCTCCGCGGAGTCCTCGTCGAGGCCGGGGGGTCCCGGCACCTCCAGCAGGATCTCCCGGTCGGGCTGGCCCGGGACGTTGATCGTCAGCCAGCGCATGAATTCCAGGTCGACGTCGGTGTGGACCTCGAGGCCGAGCTTGCCGACGTAGAAGTCGAGCGCCTGGTCTTGATCGAGGACGTAGATCTGTGAGTGAGTGAGTGCGTTGAACATGGCCTTCAAGCTAATCGCGGCGATGGCGCATGTCTTCTCCGAAAGTGCTCGATGGCCGATCCCAGATCGCGGCCATGCAACCGGGCACTCCGGCCCGTATCGCGGCGCGTGGCGCGGCCTGCTCGCGCAGTCGGTATTCCCTGGGCGAGCTGCCGACGATCTCCCGGAACGTGCGGCTGAACGTCCCGAGGCTCGCAAAGCCCACGTCCAGGCAGATCTCGGTCACCGGTCTGTCGGTCTCGCGCAGCAGCGACATCGCGCGCTCGATGCGCCGGCGCTGGAGATACCGGTGCGGTGTCTCGCCGAAGGTCTCGCGGAAGCTGCGAATGAAGTGCGCGCGCGACAGATGTACCGACCCCGCGAGCGCTTCGATGTCGAGCGCGTCGGCGTAGCTTCGGTCCATCGCGTCACGGGCGCGGAGCAGGCGCCTGTTGGCCTCGTTTCGAGCAGAAGCGAGCATCCGGCAACGACGTTAGCGGTATAGCTTGTGGCCTATGGCGCTCAGCTTCGGCGTGACGGTCCTGCCAGACCCGCCCTACCAGCGGATGATCGAGCTGCTGCAGCTCGCCGAGCAGCGCGGATTCGAGTACGGGTGGACCTATGACTCCCACGTGCTCTGGCAGGAGTCGACCCCCACCCTGGCCCTGGCGGCAGCGGCCACCGACCGCATCAAGCTCGGACACATGGTCACCAACCCGGGCACGCGTGAGCCGACGGTGCTCGCGAGCGCCTACGCGACGCTGCAGGACATCTCGGACGGGCGGATGGTCATGGGGATCGGGCGCGGCGACTCGGCACGCCGCTACATCAACCAGAAGCCCGTGAGGGTCGGCCCGTTCGAAGAGGCTCTCCGGATGATCAAGCCGTTCATGAACGGCGCAAAGGTCGAGTGGAACGACACCGAGATCGAGCTCACCTGGGTGCGCCCCGAGCTCCCGCCGATCGAGATGCACGTGGCCGGCTACGGCCCGCGCGTGCTGGCCATCGCCGGGCGCGTGGGCGACGGCGTGATCATCCAGCTCGCCGACCCGGACATCATCCGATGGATCATGGACACCGCGCGCGCCGCGGCCGCGGAGGCGGGCCGCGACCCTGCGGCGCTCCAGTGCATCGTGTGCGCTCCCAGCCACATCTCGGACGACATCGCCGCGGCCCGCGAACAGGTGCGCTGGTTTCCGGCGATGGTCTCCAACCACGTCAGGGACCTGATCGGCCGCTACGGCGCCGACGGCTCCGTCGTGCCGAAGGCGCTGACCGACTACGTGCCGGCGCAGACCAACTACGACTACGACGAGCACTCGCGCGTGGGCGCCAAGCACGGGGCGTTCGTGAGCGACGAGATCTGCGACCGCTTCTGCGTGCTGGGCACGCCCGCGCAGGCGGCGGAGAAGCTGGCGGAGCTCGAGTCGATCGGCGTCGACCAGTTCAACATCTACCTGATGACAGAAGGCCAGGAGGCCACGCTCGAGACATACGGGCGCGAGATCATCCCGCGCTTTACGGGCGCGACTGGAGGTGCAGCATGAGGAAGCTCGTTCGCGGCGGCACGGTCGTGACCGCCACCCATTCATCGGTCGCCGACGTGCTGGTCGACGATGAGGAGATCGTCGCGGTCGGCTCCCTGGGGGATGTGGACGCCGAGGTGATCGACGCGGCCGGCTGCTTCGTGCTCCCCGGCCTGATCGACAACCACACGCACATGGCCATGCCCTTCGGCGGGACCCACTCGATCGACGACTACAACACCGGCACGCGCGCCGCCGCCGCCGGCGGCACCACCTGCATCGTCGACTTCGTCATCCAGCAGCACCCCGACGGGCTGCGCTCCTCGCTGGAGGAGTGGCAGGCGCGCGCGGAGGGCGCGGCCCACGTCGACTACGGCTTCCACATCGCGATCACCCAGGCCGACGACGGCACCTTCGCCGACATGGCACCGATGGTCGAGGAAGGCGTTTGCACCTTCAAGGTCTTCCTCGCCTACAAGGGGCAGCTGATGGTGACCGACGACCTGTTCTTCCGCGTGCTCGAGCACACGCGCGACCTCGGCGCGCTCACCATGGTGCATGCGGAGAACGGCTGGGCCATCGACGTACTGGTCGAGCGCGCCCTGGCGGCCGGCCAGACCGATCCGATCTTCCACGCCCGCACGCGCCCGGAGGAGCTCGAGGCCGAGGCCACGAGCCGCGCTGTTCGCTTCGCCGAGCTGACCGGCGCGGGCGTCTACATCGTGCACGTGACCTGCGGACTCGCCGCCGACGAGATCGCCGCCGGCCAGGCGCGCGGCGTGGCGGTGTCGGGCGAGACGTGCCTGCAGTACCTGACCAACACGGTCGAGGATCTCGAGCGGCCCGGCCTTGAGGGGACACGCTACGTCTGCTCGCCGCCGCTGCGCGAAGCCCGCAATCAGGAGCTGCTGTGGTCGGCGCTTGACCGCGGGGTGCTGGAGAGCATCTCTACCGATCACTGTCCGTTCAACACCGAGCAGAAGGCGCTCGGCCGCGACGACTTCTCGAAGATCCCCAACGGCCTGGCGATGATCCAGCACCGGCTCGTCAAGCTGTGGGACCTCGGCGTCGAGGGCGGGCGGATCACGCCCAGCGAGCTGGTGGACAGGACCTCGACCGCGATCGCCAGGCGCTTCGGCCTCGCGCGGAAGGGCTCGATCGCCCCCGGCATGGACGCCGATCTCGTGATCTTCGATCCGGCGGCGCCGTTCGAGTTCTCCACAGAGAGCTCCCACATGAACGTCGACTACGACCTCTTCGAGGGAGAGCGCTCGACCGGCAGCGTCCGCCAGACGCTCTGCCGCGGGACGGTGGTCTACGACCGGGGCGAGATCCGGACCGAGGGCGGACACGGGCGCTTTGTCGCGCGTTCGCTCGGCGTGCCGGCCGGCGTGCCCGCGTGACCGACACCACGGTGATGGACGCCGACCGGGTCCTCGATGACCTGCGCGAGCTTGCACGCCTGACGGGCGGCCCCGACGGCGCGCGGCGGGTGTGCTGGACAGACGAGTGGGCGCGGGCGCGCGAGCTGCTGCGCTCGCGCCTGGACGAGCTGCCGGTGGAAGTCTCGGTCGACGCCGCCGGCAATCTCTGGGCCGAGCTGGCGGGGGAGGGCGACGGCTTCGTCATCGTCGGCTCGCACGTGGACTCGGTGCCGGCCGGCGGCTGGCTCGACGGCGCTCTCGGGATCTTCTCGGCGGTCGAGGCGCTGCGCGCGCATGCCGATGGGGACCCGGCCGCGGTCGGGCTGCGGCTGGTCGACTGGGCCGACGAGGAGGGCGCGCGCTTCGGACGCAGCCTCTTCGGCTCCTCGGCGTGCGCGGGCACGCTCGAGGTGGACGACATCCGCGACCTGCGCGACCGCGAGGGGGAGCGCCTCGAGGACGTGGTCGCCCGCTACGACGTGGACTTGGACCGGGTCTCGGAGTCCGGCGAGCGCCTGCGCGGCGCCTGCGCGTACCTCGAGCTGCACATCGAGCAGGGGCCGGTGCTGGAGGGCCTCGGTGAACCGGCCGCGACCGTGCTGGGAACCTGTGGAGTCGAGCGCCACGTGGCGGTGTTCACCGGCCAGGCCGCTCACGCCGGCGCCACGCCGATGTCCCACCGGCGCGACTCCTTCGCCGCAACGGCGCAGGCCGCCCTTGCGATCCGCGAGATCGGGCTCAGGCACGACGGCGTCTGCACGGTCGGCGGCGCCACCAGCGAGCCCGGAGTGATCACCGCGGTCGCGGGCCGGACCGAGATGCTGCTCGACCAGCGCCACCTCGATCCAGAGGCGCTCGCGGCGATGCTCGCCGAGGCCAGGGAGGCGTGCGTGCGCGCCGCGGCCGACTTCGGCTGCGAGGTAGAGCTTCAGCACATCTGGTCGATACCTCCGATCCCGTTCGACGACAGGCTCATCGCCATGGCGCGCGACGCCGTCGTCGAGGTGGGCGGCAAGGACACGGCGATCCCGAGCGGGCCGCTCCACGACGCGGCCGAGATGGCGCGCCTGATCCCGACGGTGATGATCTTCTCCTCCTCCTCCCCACCGGTGTCGCACACAAAGGAGGAGGACACCCCGGAAGCCGACCTGCGCCTCGCAATCGAGGCCTACGGGCGCACGGTGAGCGCAGCGATCGCGGGCGCCGCGACGGGCGAGCTCGCGCCCGTCGAGTGAGCGCGCTGCAGGAGCAGCTGGCCTACCTCGAGGAGCGAAGCCCCTTCTACTCGAAGCGGCTCAGCGGCGTCCGCGAGCACGTGAGCACCGGCGCGGACCTTCCGCTTATTCCGTTCACCACCAAGGAAGATCTCCGCGAGGGCCAGCGGCGCGACCCGCCCTTCGGGCCGCACCTGTGTGCGCCGCGCGAGCGCCTGGTTCGCGTGCACGTGACCTCGGGCACCACCGGCGAGCCGGTCGCCGTCGGCTTCACCCAGCGCGACCACGAGGCCAACAGCGCCGTCGGCGGCGAGGCATTTCGCATCGCGGACGCGCGGCCGGACGACGTGATCGCCCACTGTCTCAACTACGCGCTCTATGCGGGCGGCATCGCCGACCACATGGCCCTCGAGGCCAGCGGCGCGACCGTCGTGCCGATGGGCACGGGCCAGTCGCGCCGCCTGCTTGAGCTGATCCCGCGGCTGGGCATCACCGGGCTCTTCGGAACGCTTTCATTCCCGGCGTATCTGGCCGGCCGGGCGCGCGAGGCGGGGCTGGAGCCGGGCGAGCTGGGCCTGCGTCACATCATCACCGCCGGGGAGCCGGGGGCGGGCCTGGCCGCCGTTCGCTCGGAGATCGAGCGCTCGTGGGGCGCCACGGTGTCCGACACGTTCGGAATGAGCGACATCTGGTCCACCATGGCCGGAGCCTGCGGCGAGGGCGAGGGCATGCATCTAACCGTCGGCGACAACGCGGTTCTCGAGCTGGTCGACCCCGACAACGGCGATTCCGTCGGGCTCGAGGACGGCGCAAGCGGCGAGCTCGTCTGGACGCACCTGCGCCGCGAGGCCTCGCCCCTGCTCCGCTACCGCTCCGGCGACCTGGCCCGCGTGTGGACATCGCCATGCGGATGCGGGCGCAGCTCGCCGCGGATCCGCATCGACGGCCGCCGCGACGACATGCTGCGCGTGCAGGCGGTGAACGTCTATCCGCAGGCGATCGGCGCCGTGCTCGCCGGCCACGCGCGGCTCGGGCGCCACTGCGTGGTGGCCGACGGCGACCCGGTCGTGGCGCCGCTGCAAGTCTTCGTGGAAGCGCCGCCGGAGGTCGATTCGGCCGTCCTTTCCGCCGAGCTGCGCGCGGCCCTCGGCGTTCGCTTCTCCGTCGACAGACTCGAGCCCGGCTCGCTTCCCGTGGCCGAGCACAAGACCCGCGTCGTCCACCGGATCGCGCGCGGCGACGCCCTGCCACCCGCTGTAGAGAGCCGGATGAAAGAGAGGGGCCGATGACCGTCACAACCGCCGATTCCGGTGCCGCCCGAACCATCACCTGGGATCGCCAGGCGCGTCGCAACGCGTGGGACCTGGCCACCATGACCGCCATCGCGGACGCGGTCGAGGCGGCCGGCGCGGAGCCCGGGGTCCGCTGCGTCGTGCTGCGCGGAGCGGGCGAGCACTTCTCCGCGGGCGACGACCTCCACGCCGCCATCGAGGCCGACGCACAGGCGTGGGCGGCAACCATCGAAGGCTTTCAGCGGCTCACCCGGGTCGTGCTCGCCTCGCCCGTGCCGGCGATCGCCGCCGTCGATGGGGTCTGCGTCGGCGGGGCGCTGGAGTTCGCAGCGAGCTGCGACCTGCGGCTGTGCACCAACCGGGTGCGGCTGATCTGCCCCGAGGTGGGTATCGGGCTGACGGCGAGCAACGCGGGCACGCTGCTGTTGCCGGAGGTGGTCGGCGAGACGGCGGCGCGCGAGCTGCTGCTGGGCGGCGAGGAGCGCGACGCCGGCTGGGCGCGCGATCGCGGCTTTGCCACCGAGCTCGTGGCCCCGGCCGGCCTGGACGCGCGCGTTGCGCACTGGGCGGGAGTCTTCTCGCGCAACTCGCGGGCCGCGGTCGCGGCCACCAAGGCCATGCTCAACCAGCGCTTCGGAGCGCTGCTGGAGCAGGCCATGGAGCGCGAGACCCACCACTGCGTGCGCCTGTTCGAGGAGAGCGACGCCCGCAAGGCTCTGGGCGGCTTCGCCGAGCGCCGCGCATCCACTTAGCCGCGCCTTCTCTCGGACGCCAGGCGTGGTGAAATGCGCCCAACGCACGAGCCATAGGAGCGCGCATGAACGCTGATCATCCCGTTCGGTTCTCGGTCGACTACCCCGACCGCCCCCTCGACCGCCTGAGCACCGCCTTCCGGATCTTCACGGTGATCCCGATCGCGATCGTGCTGGCCAGCATCGGCGGCTACACCGGCGATGGCGGCTACGACGAAAGCCGCGCTCCCGCGATCGTAATAGGCGGTGTCGGCCTGCTGTTCCTGCCGCCACTGCTGATGATCCTCTTCCGCGAGAAGTATCCGCGCTGGTGGTTCGACTGGAACCTGGAGTTGCTGCGCTTCACCAACCGCGTCGGGACCTACGTCGCGCTGATGAGCGACCGCTACCCCTCGACCGACGAGCGGCAGTGGGTGCAGCTCGACATCCCCTACCCCGATGCCAGGCGCGACCTCAACCGCTGGCTGCCGCTCGTCAAGTGGTTCCTCGCCATTCCGCACTACATCGTGCTGTTCTTCCTCTACCTGGCGATGATCGTGGTGGTGATCGGCGCCTGGTTCGCGATCCTGTTCACCGGCCGCTACCCGCGCGGCATCTTCGACTTCGTCGAGGGGGTAGTCCGCTGGCACAACCGCGTGGTCGGGTATGCCTTCATCCTCGTCACGGACCGCTACCCCCCGTTCTCAATGAGTCAAGGCGAGGCGGCGCCGCCGGCCGCTGAGGGCCCGCCCCAAGCCCAAGCCTGAGGGGTCACCCGACCGCACTCACCGTCACCCACGAGGTGAGCAGGCCGAACGAGCTCCAGGCGAGCGCGCGGGGCGCTGCGTGGTCGCAGAAGCCGACCACGCAGCGCAGTCCGAGCGCTCCGATCGCCTCGAGCCCGAAGTGGATCAGCACATCGATGAACATCCGACTCGAGGCGGCGCGCCCTACGGGCGCACCTCGTAGACCTTGCTGAACGGGTCCTCGGCGATCTGAGCGACGCTCGAGAAGCCGGCCTCGAGGCAGAGCTCACGCAGGCGCGTCTCGTGGACGCCGCAGGTGCCGAGCCCCGCGCCGCCGTGCGCCAGCGACGTGGTCATGCAATACAGGACGCTGAAGCCGTACTTCAGGGCGCCGAGCGGCCCGGCATTGTCCTCAAGGCGTTCCTCGCTCGCGATCTCGAGGCAGATGTACACGCCGTCGGGCCGCAGCGCTTCGCGGACGCCGGCGAGCAGGCCGCGCGGATCGCTCGAGTCGTGGATCACGTCGAACGTGCAGACGAGGTCGTAGCGCTCGGGCAGTTCCGAGCCGGCCTCGATGTAGCGGATCTCGACGCGGTCGGACACGCCGGCCGCTTCCACCTGCTCGCGGGCACGCTCGACCGCTTCGACGGCGACGTCGTAGCCGTGAAAGCGGGAGTTCGGGAACGCCTGGGCGAGCCGGATCAGCGCGCGGCCGGTCCCGCAGCCCACGTCGGCTACCAGGATGCCCTCCTCGAGCTTCTCCTGGAGGCCCTCGATCTCTGGCACCCATGCCTGCACGAGCGCATGGTCAAAGCTTGTGCCCGTCGAGCGTTCCAGGCCGGCCCAGAAGTGCTCGCCGTACTGCTCGATCGAGACGCCGCCGCCGTTGCGGAAGGCGTCCTCCACCCCGTTAGCCGCCTCGGTCATGCCGCGCGCCAGCTGAGTTGTGCCGGCCAGATATGCCGGCGACGCCTCCTCTGCCAGCACAAGCGCGTGCTCGAGCGGGAGCTCGAAGCGCTCCGAGCCGGGGTCGTAGTCGACATAGCCCGCGGACGCCATGGCGGCGCACCACTCGCGCACGTAGCGCTCGCTGCAGCCGCTGCGGGCGGCCAGCTCGGCGCTCGTGGCCGGACCGCCGTCCGCAAGCGCGCGCCAGAGGCCGAGCCGGTCGCCGATCGACGAGAGCGTGGAGACGAGGCCGGCGGACAGGTCGCCGATCACGCGGTGGGCGAATTCCTCGACGCGTGCCTCGTCGACGGCGGGGACGGTGTTTGTGATGGTCATGGCTGAAAACCTCCGGTCGGGAACCTGCTCTTGACCACAGGGCGTTACATCGCGGGTAACGATCCGTTCCGCGCCTCGTAAAGTCGATGGCATGGGTACGGTGGACCGGGATGCGCCGCTCTGCTTAGGGCGCGACGCCGAGCTCGAGCACATGCGCGAGGCGCTCGAGGTTGCGTTGGCCGGGCGCGGCAGGCTCGTGCTGCTGAGCGGCGATCCCGGGATCGGCAAGACCCGGCTTGCGGAGACCGTCGCGGCCGAGGCTTCGGCTCGCGGCGCCGGGGTGGTCTGGGGCCGCTGCTGGGAGGCGGGTGGCGCACCTGCCTACTGGCCCTGGATCGAGGCCCTGCGAGCGCTCGTGGCCGAGCGGGGCGCGCAGTCGCTGGCCACGGCGGCGCCGGGTGCGGCCCGGGACGCTGCGCGCCTGGTGCCCGAGCTCGGTGCATCGAACGGCCACGACGAGGAACCGGACGCCGCCCGCTTTGCGCTCTTCGACGGCGTGGCGGAGCTGCTGATCGCCAACGCCCGGGCGGCCCCGCTCGTGCTCGTCCTCGAGGACCTGCACGCAGCAGACGCCACCTCGCTGCTGCTGCTGGACCTGCTCGCGCAGCGGCTTCCCGGCGCTCCGATGCTCGTGCTCGCCACCCATCGCATTCGCGATCCCGGCACCGATCCGCAGGTCGAGGAGCTGCTCGCCCGGCTCGTCCGGCGCGGCGAGCCGCTCATCCTCAGCGGGCTCGACGTCGAGGCCACGCGGGCGCTCGCCGCGGCCAGCAGCGGCTCGCGCCTGCCGGACGACTCGGTCGCCGCGCTGCGCCGCCGCACAGGGGGCAACCCCTTCTTCATCCAGTCGCTTGCGAGGGTCATCGGGGACGCCGGCGAGCTCCCCTCCCCCGTTCCGCTGCCGGCAGGCGTGCGCGAGACGATCGCCCGCCGGCTCGCGCCGTTGTCGGAGGGCACGCGCACCGCTCTCGCCTCCGCCGCGGTGCTCGGGCGCGACTTCTCGCTTGCCCGCCTTGCGCGGCTGCGTAGCGTCGAGCAGGCCGATGCGCTCGAGCTCGTGGAACCGGCGCTGCGCGCCGGGCTGGTGGTCGAGGGAGCGTCGCCGGGCGAGCTTCGCTTTGCCCACGAGCTGATCCGCGATTGGCTCTACGGCGAGCTCGATCCTTCCGAGCGGGCCGAGCTCCACCGAGGCGAGGCCGACTCGCTGGAGGCGCTGGCCGGTCGCGATCCTCGGCTTCTCAACGAGCTCGCTCATCACCGCGTGGCCGCGGCGCCTGTCGGCGGGACGGGCGCGGCGATCGACGCCTGCGAACGTGCCGCCCGCCACGCCGTCGACGAGCTCGCCTTCGAGGACGCCGCCGCGCTGTATGAGCGCGGTCTCGCGCTCGCCGAGCGCCTGCTGGAGGCGCTCGAGCCGGCGCGCCACGCCGGCCTGCTCATCGCACTCGGAGAGACGCGCCAGCGCGCCGGCGACTCAGACGGCGCGCGCGAGGCCTTCGCGCGCGCGGCGAACCTGGCGCGAGCAAGCGGGTTGCCGGCGGAGCTGGCCCAGGCGGCGCTCGGGTTCGGTGCCATCGTGGTCAAGCCGGGGGAGACCGACCAGACGCTGGTGGCCCTGCTGGAGCAATCGCTGGCGCTCGTGCCCGAAAGCAGCTCCGCCTTGCGCTCGCAGCTGCTCGCGCGCCTCGCCCGCGAGCTTCACTTCAAAGCGGACACCGAACGGCCGCGTGCGCTGGCGGTCGAAGCGGTTGCCCTTGCCCAGCGGTCCGGCGAACCGGCCGTCGAGGCTTTTGCCCTGCACGCGTGGCACGTGGCTCACGCGGCGCCCGACACCGCCGAGGCTCGAGCCGAGGTCTCCGCTGAGATCGTGGAGCTCGCACGCGAGTCGGGCGACTCCGAGCTCGAGCTCTCGGGCTGGGTGCTCGCGGCGACCGACATGCTCGAGCTGGGCCGGCCCGGTGCCGCAGCCGAGCGGCTCGAGGAGGCGGAGGTGCTGGCGGCGCGCCTGCGCCAGCCGGCTCTGACCTGGCGGGTCCTGCTGGTCCGCGGGACGCTGGCGTCGCTCGCCGGACGCTTCGACGAGGCGGAGCGAACGATCGCGGAGGCCTACAGCGTGGGCCGGCGTTCGGTCGGTCGAGGGGCGTTTCGCTATTGGGTCCTGCAGCGCCACGAGCTGATGCACCTGCGTGGAGGCGACGAGCGGCTCGAGGCGGATGAGCGGCTGCTCGCAGAGGAGGCCCCGGACGTATGGGGCGCCGGCCTGCTCCACCTGCTGGCGATCAGGGGCCGGGGCGACGAGGCCCGCGCCGGCTTCGAGCAGCTTGCCGCAAGCGACTTCGGCGGGCCGATCGACGACATGGCGGCGTTGCCGGTGCTTTCGCGTTGCGCGGAAATCTGCGCGCTGCTCGGAGACACCGAGCGCGCGGAGCTCATCTACGAGCGCCTGCTCCCGCACGCGGACCGCTGGTTGGGCGTCTTGGGTTCGGTCTTCGCCGGGACCGTGCACGCCCGGCTCGGTGGCCTGGCCGCCACGATGGGTCACAACGAGCGGGCGGCCGAGCATCTGGAGGCGGCCGTCGAGGCACATCGGCAGGCGGGGGCCGCGCCGATCACCGCGCTCGCGGAGGCCGACCTCGCAGGCGTGCTGAGGACCCTCGGCGACAGCCCGCGCGCCGATGAGCTGCGCGGTCACGCGCTGCTGACCGCCCGAGCGCTG
Source organism: Thermoleophilaceae bacterium (assembly GCA_040509755.1). Lineage (GTDB taxonomy): Bacteria > Actinomycetota > Thermoleophilia > Solirubrobacterales > Thermoleophilaceae > JACVRW01. The sequence continues at coordinate 56,765 of JBEVKF010000027.1, forward strand.
GGAATGAAGCCGCTCGTCGAGCGCCTCGAGGCCGAACCGCCTCCGGTCACGCCGGCGCCGCGGGCCGGCGCCCGCCTCGAGCTCGAGGGCGAGTATTGGCTGATCGACTACTCAGCCACACAGGTCCGCGTACGCGACCGCAAGGGGATCGGGTACCTCGCGCGCCTGCTCGAGCGCCCGCACGTCGAGATCCCCGCGCTGGAGCTCGCGAGCGGTCAGGCGGCCCCGCCCGCGGGAGATGCCGGCGCGATGCTCGACGACGAGGCCAAGCGCGCCTACCGCCGGCGCCTCGACGAGCTACGCGCGGAGATCGAGGAAGCAGAGAGCTGGAACGACCCCGAGCGCGCCGAGCGCGCTTCCGGTGAGCTCGATTTCCTGACTGGCGAGCTGGCGCGCGCGGTGGGCCTAGGCGGCCGCGACCGGCGCGCGGCCTCTAGCGCCGAACGCGCCCGGGTGAGCGTGACCCGGGCGATCCGCAAGGCGATCGAGGCGATCGAGGAGCAGCACCCGGAACTGGGCGGGCATCTGTCGGCCTCGGTCAGGACCGGCGCCTACTGCCGCTACGCGCCCGCCGCGGGCCAAGAGGTGTCCTGGCGGGGACTCGGCGCGCACACCCAGCCGTAGTGGGGTCATGCCATCTCCCGCTGCCCGCGTCCTAGCGGCCCTCGCAGCAGTCGGGTGCTGCATCGCCCTGCCGTCATGCGGGTGGAGCGAGCTCGCTGCGCGGGCACAGACCACGGAGCGCCCCGCGCCCAGAATCGAATGGAAGCGCTCGGTCGCGATCGGCAGCCCGTCGGCCGGGCGGCTCGTGCGCGGCGTGCGGCTGCCGGCATCGGGCGAGCACTTCTTCACCTGGGATCCCGTCGAGCGACGCCGTCCAAATCGCGGCTGGCGGCGCGTCGGCACCGACCGGCTCGTCAGGCTTGTCCTGCGGGTGGCGCGCGAGTATCGGCGCGCGAACCCGGCCGCTCCGCGGATGGCGATCGGCGACCTGAGCCGCCCACACGGCGGCGATTTTGGCCCGCGGTTCGGCTACATCGGCCACGCGAGCCACCAGAACGGGCTCGACGTGGACGTCTACTACCCGCGCGCCGACGAGCGCGAGAAGGCGCCACGGGACGCGTCGCAGATCGACCCGGAGCTCTCACAGGACCTGGTGGACCGCTTCGTGGCCGCCGGTGCGATGACCGTGTTCGTCGGCCCGAACACGGGGCTCACCGGCCCGCCCGGAGTGGTGGTGGCGCTCGCCAACCACGACAACCACCTGCACGTGCGGATCCGCTGAGCGGAGCCGGGATTGCGGGCTAGAGCCCGACGGGCCGCGGGCGTGGCGGCTGAGAGAACAGGCGCCAGAGCCCGGCCTCCGGCATCCGCTCGACCAAGAAGCCGGCCGCAAGGGCCTCGCTCTCGATCAGCGTGGCCACGCGTGGCAGCGTCGCGAAGCGGCTGACCGCGACCACGGAGCGCAGCTTCACGGCCAGTGGGCGCTCGCCCGCCCACAGAATCACGAGCGGCGGCACCGCCAGCGGGCGGCCGGTGCGAGGGTCGGTCGTGGGCTCGTGCGGGCGCACCTCGACCTCCAGTTCGCCTCGCGCGTAGTCCTCCCCCACCAAGAGTGCGCGCACCGCGCGCTGCTCACCGATCACTTGTTGACTCTAGGATCGAGCGAGCCGTGCGACTATCGGCTATCCGTCTAGAACACCCTCGCGGGCGGGGGCCGGACGTCCAGGCATTTGCGCCTGGACGGGTGAACCTGATCGGCGAGCACACGGACTACAACGACGGTCTGTGCCTTCCTTTGGCGATCGAGCGGGGGATCACCGTGCGCGCCGAGCCCAGCGCCCGCGGCCGCGAGATCGAGGCGCACGCGCTCGACCTCTCGGAGCGCGACTCCTTCGAGCTGGGCGCGGAGCGGGCCGGCGCAGCTGGTGGCTGGCGGTGCTTCGTGCGCGGCGCGGCCGGCGAGCTGCAGCGGGAAGGGATCGAGCTGCGGCCCTGCCGGCTCGAGTTCGAGGGCAACCTTCCTCGCGGCGAAGGGCTGTCTTCCTCGGCCGCGCTGTCGATCTCGCTCTGCCTCGCGCTCTGCGCTGTCAGCGCGGCCGAGCCGCCCGGACGCGTGGGGCTCGCCCGCCTCTGCTCGCGGATCGAGAACGACTGGTGCGACGCGCAGACCGGGCTGCTCGACCAGCTCGCCTCGCTGTGCGCGCAGCGCGGTCACGCCGTGCGGATCGACATGCGCGGGCCGAAGCTTCGCTCCGTGCCGCTCGCTCTGGAGGGCAATGTGCTGGCCACGCTCGACTCGCGCGCCTCGCACAACCACAGCGAGTCGGGCTACAACGAACGCCGCGCCGAGTGCCGCGAGGCCCGCGAGCGACTGGGCGTCGGCTCGCTACGCGACGCGCGGAGCGCGGACGGGCTGCCCGACCCGCTCGACCGGCGCGTGCGCCACGTGATCACCGAGAACGAGCGCGTCGACGCCGCCGTGGACGCCCTGGAGAGGGGCGACCTGCCCGAGCTGGGCCGGCTGCTCGATGCCTCGCACGCGAGCCTGCGCGACGACTACGAGGTCTCGGTCCCCGAGGTGGAGAGCGCTGTCGCGGAATGCAAGCGCGCGGGCGCGCTTGGCGCGCGCATCATGGGCGGCGGCTTCGGCGGATCGGTGCTCGCCCTATTCCCTCCCGACGCCCATCCGCCGGCGCGCGCGGTCAGGGTCGAGCCCGGACCTCCCGCGCGGCTTCTCTGACCTAGTGGTGCTCGAGCGGGAGCTCGGAGATGTCGGTCCGCGTCTCGCCGATCCAGCGCCACACGACCACCACCACGATCAGGACGCCTATCACCACGAGGAACAGCGACAGCACGACGCCGGTAACCGCGAGCGTGAGGCCGAAGGCGGTGAGCACCGGGAGATAGGAAGGGCCGGGCAGGTGCACGACCTCGCCGGCCGGCGGCGCCTCGGGGCCGCCGGTGTGGATGTGCTGGTGCTCTTCAGCCATCAGTAGAAGAGGCCCGTGGCCCAGGACAGCGCGAACACCACCAGCGAGATGGCGCCCGCGATCAGGCCGGTGCGCAGGTTCCTGTTTGCCAGACGGCGATCCACGCGAATCGTTCTATCAGAGTCTCGGTAGACCGGCGAGGCCCAGCTCGGTCAGCCCACTGCGGGTATGTCCGATGGCAGCTCGCTCGTGGCCCCGTCGGAGACCCACACGCGCACGATGTCGCGCATGGAGAGGATCCCCACCATCCTGCCCCCGTCGACCACCACGAGATGGCGGAACGAACCCCGAACCATGGCCTCGGCGGCGCGCTCGAGCGACCAGTCCGGAGCGGCGAAGGTCAGGTCGGACGACAGGTGGTCGGACACCGACTCCTGGTCTGGATTCTCGCCCCGGCCGATCGACTGCAGGATGTCGCGCTCGGTGATGATGCCGGGCCCGGGCTGCTCGAGATCGATCACCACGGCGGCGCCCACGCTGCGCTCGGCCATCTGCGTCGCCGCATCGCGGAGCGAGTGGCCCGGATTGACGGTGAGAACGACGTTGCTCATTCCGACACTGACCTGCATGCGCTCCCCTCACGCTCGTGACGATCAGCTCAAAGCCCAGCCTACCAAGAGACAACACATCCGTTTGCGCACCACGCCCGTATATAGGTGTGGTGAGGCAGACGACCCTCTACAGACGGCGCACGCTGTACGAAGAAGCGATGGACGCGATCCGGCGCGACTACGCCGACGAGACCCTGTCGCTCGGGGCCGTCGCACGATCCATCGCGACCTCGCGGCGCCAGCTCCAGCGCGTCTTCGGCGAGCAGCACACGAGCTTTCGCCACGAGCTGCAGAGGGTGCGCATGGCGCGGGCGGCGGAGCTCCTGCGCGACGGTTCGACCGCCGTGTCCGAGGTGGCCCACGCCGTCGGCTACCGGCAGCCGGCGCAGTTCTCGAAGGCCTTTCGCCGCCACCACGGCTGCCCGCCGTCGGAGATGCGCGGCGCCGCCGAGCGCATAGCCGCCTAAGACCGCACAGCCGCGCCGCCCGGCCGCCCTCTGCAATAAACTCGCGCGCCGATGAGCGAGAGGGACCAAAAGGCGGGGACCACCGAGGGCCCGCCGCAAGCCGATCCGCGGATCGAGGGCGAGCAGCACCCGCTCGCGATGATGCTCGCGATCGGGACGGTCGCCTCGGTGATCGGCATCGCCATCTGCCTCTCGATCGACTGGTTCCCGGTGGCCGCCGCGGTCGACGCGGGTCAGATCGACACGATCTACGACGTCCTGCTGATCGTGTCGGTACCGATCTTCGTCCTCGTGATGACCATCGTCATCTACTCCGTGACCCGCTTTCGCGCCAAGCCGGGCGACATGCGCGACGGCCCGCCGATCCATGGCAACACCCGGCTCGAGGTCTTCTGGGTGACGATCCCGTTCCTCATGGTCACCGCGCTGGCTGGCTATGGCTGGGTCGTGCTCGACGACATCGAGGCAAAGCAGCCCAACGAGCTCGTCGTCAAGGTCAAGGGGCAGCAGTTCACCTGGACCTTCGAGTACCCCGCGGAGAAGGTGACCTCCACCACGCTCATGCTCCCCGAGGACCGGCCGGTTGACTTTCGGATCAACAGCGCGGACGTGATCCACTCGTTCTGGGTGCCCGAGTTTCGCCTCAAGTCCGACGCCGTGCCCGGCCTGACGACCAAGGTGCGCCTTACGCCGGACCGGATCGGGCGTTACCAGGTGGTCTGCACCGAGCTGTGCGGGCTCGGCCACACGACGATGCGCCAGAACGTGCGGGTCGTGTCGAGCGACGAGTTCGACTCGTGGCTCGAGGAGCAGAAGCAGGCCGCCGCCGACGCCTCGGGAGCCGGCGGGTGACGCGGGTCGCGGGCACCCCGTTCGAGTACCTTGCGGTGACGCGATGACCCTCACCCGACGGCTCCTCGCACCCGGCTGGTATCGCGCGGCGCTCGGCACCGCCGTGGCCTTCCTGCTGGGCATGGGCATCGTGGTGGGCGTCCGCGCCGCCTACGGCTACGACCCGCTGCTCGACTGGGACGCGATCATCACCGTCGGGGCCCTGATCTGCGCCCCGCTCGGCTACCTGCTCGGCATCGGCTGCTTCGACTACTGGTTCCGCTGGGCCTCCGGCGCCCCCACCATCCCAGAGGACCACTCGGGCCACGGCGCGTATTCGTGGCGGGACTACTTCCGGGTCAACACCGATCACAAGGTCATCGGGATCCAGTACATCGTCACGACGTTCTTCTTCTTCATCTCGGGCGGGCTGATGGCGATGCTGATGCGCGCCGAGCTCGCCCAGCCCGGCACGCAGTTCGTGGACCCGAACACCTTCAACGGGCTGTTCTCGGTCCACGCCTCGCTGATGATCTTCCTGTTCATCATCCCGGTCTTCGCCGGCATCGCGAACTTCGTGATCCCGCTCATGATCGGCGCGCCGGACATGGCGTTCCCGCGCCTGAACGCGCTGTCGTACTGGCTGCTGCCGATCGCCGGGATCATGATGCTCTCGAGCGTGATCGTGCCCGGCGGCGCATTCGGGGCCGGCTGGACGGGCTACGCGCCGCTCTCGGTCGTCGGCACTGACGGGAACATCTGGTTCAACATGGGTGTCCAGTGGGCGGGGGCGTCGTCGATCATGACCGCGCTCAACTTCCTGGTCACGATCATCACCATGCGCGCGCCGGGGATGACCTTCTGGCGCATGCCGCTCCTAGTCTGGGCGAACTTCACGACCTCGCTACTGGTCGTGCTTGCCACCCCGTTCATCGCCGGCTCGCAGTTCTTCGTGATGTTCGACCGGATCATGCATACGAACTTCTTCAACTTCCACGAGGGCGGCTACGTGCTCGGGTACCAGCACATCTTCTGGTTTTACTCGCACCCGGCGGTCTACATCATGATGCTGCCCGGCTTCGGGATCGCCTCCGAGGTGATCTCGACGATGTCGCGCAAGCCGATCTTCGGCTACCGGCTGATGGCCCTGTCGCTGTGCGCGATCCTCGTCCTCGGCTTCTCGGTCTGGGCGCACCACATGTTCGTCTCCGGGATGGCCGACTGGCTCCGCGTCCCGATGATGATCACGACGCTTCTGATCGCCGTGCCGACCGGGATCAAGGTCTTCTCGTGGTTAGCCACGACCTGGGAGGGCCGGATCCACCTGGCGACGCCGATGTTATTCGCGCTCGGCTTCGTATCGATGTTCGTGATCGGCGGCCTCTCCGGGATCATGCTCGGCGCGGTCCCGGTCGACATCCACACGTCGGACACGTACTTCGTCGTGGCGCACATCCACTACGTGCTGCTCGGCGGGTCGCTGTTCACGATCTTCGCCGGGATCTACTACTGGTTCCCGAAGATGACCGGCCGGATGTACAACGAGCGGCTCGGGAAGCTCCACTTCTGGCTCACGTTCATCGGCTTCAACGCGACCTTCTTCCCGATGCACATCATCGGGGTCCAGGGGA